>CAMCWM010000003.1 GCA_945882215.1 Akkermansia muciniphila
GGAGAGCAGGAGGGAGGCGCGAAAGGCATTCATGGGAGTGAAGGGCGTTGAGATCGCAGGCTAGTTTTTCTTGGGTGCGGATGCGGGGGCGTCTGGCGCAGGCGGTGGTGACGGGGCAGACGGTGGTCCTTCAGGAACTGGAGGTACCAGCTGCAGCGGAGCCACTTTGGGCACTGCATGCATCGGCAGCGTAGGCTCTGTGCCGGGCAGCGGGGCGATCATGATGGCACCGGCGCTGGAAAGCTGCTTTTCCTCAAATTTCGGGTCGTAGGGGAAGGGTGGCTCTGCTTTGGCGAGGATTTCTTTCTCTGTGGGCTTGAAGTTCCACTGCTTGCGAGTGCCGTCGATGACGAAATTTTTGTCCCAGATGGTCAGAGCGCCGCCGCGGCGGTCTTCATCCCGGTTGGAGGTGGAGACCTTGTGGCCGAAGGCGACGCGCTTCGCCACCTCCATAGGGGAGAGGTCGTAGTCGAAACCGACAAAGGCGATTTCTTTGACCAAGTTCACCGGGACCATCTGGCAGATGAACTTGAGGTTCACCTTGTAAGGCCGCTCGCCCGTAAGAGCGCTCGCGGGCACCTCATACTTGCCCCAGCGTTCGCCGTTGGGGAGCAGGACTTCGGCCTGCTTGCGTGCACCGCCGGGGCGACCAAACAGAATGCCGGGGCGGGTGTCAGGTCGGATATAGGGCAGCGGGTCGATGACCTGGTTCACGGCCAGCACCTGCTCACGCTCACCGCCGCGCAGATTGCGGACGATGAATTTGGACTGGAGGTTGAGCAGGTCGTCGTCGAGCTTCCAGTTGCGGTCCTCGGGCTGGATGGGGCGGCCAAGCTGACTTTTCCAGGAGGCCATGTTGAGCCAGTGGCTGGTTTTAGGGGCGTTGTGATGCACGAAGGTGGAATGGATGTCGCGCATGTCGCCATTGGGGTCACGATCACCGGATTGGTAAAGGACGCGGCCTTTGGCGTCTTTGACGGTGACTTGCAGCGCCATCAAGCGTTCGGCATCGAAGCCCGTGGGGACGCCGTGGCCGTCGGTGCCATTTTTGACCTGCACCTGGAAGTTGAGCCCTTTGGCGTCATCACGGGTGATGACGACATCGCCGAGCTGGATGCCGCGGCGGAGGATCTGCTGACGCTCGGTGTGGATGGTGTTGAGATTGCGGAACTGCTCGTTGAGCAGGATGCGGAAATCCATGCGGTACTGGCGGTCACTCCACGGCCAGGGGAGCGATTCCTCGATTTTGGGGTTGTCGCGGACGCGTTTTTCAAAGGCGCTCTCGGCGTTGCCCCAGCCTTCCTCCCACTTGAAGGTGAGCGTGTGCTTGAGACCGGCACGTTCTTTGACCTCGATGGTGCCGTCTGGCTTGACCTCCTGTTTCTGCATGTCCCAGAGCAGGTCACGGATGCTTTTGGAATGCGGGAACATGCCGGTGTGGATGATGGAATAGTCCGGGCCGACGAACATGTGGTTGGTGCGTTTGCGCGGCTGCGTGGGTGCGCCGTAGTCGGGATCACCCTCTTTGGCCCAAGCGGCCCCACCGATGCGGGCGGCGGGGGCAACGGCGTAGTTGGCTGCACCTTCGGCGGTTTTGGCACCCGGAACCTTGCCCATGTGGCAGTCCTGACAACTGGTGTTGTTCTTGGCGGCAGGGGAGTTTTTGAACTGAGTGAAAGCTTCCTCAAGGCGGAACCCGTTGAGCAGGTTCACGTCATGGCAGGAGCCGCAGAAGGCCGAGGTGGTGATGGGATCGAATTTGAGGGCGTCACTGTGAATCTTTTGCTGCCCCTGGGATTCCTCATTGGGTTTGAGGTTGGGGTTGGAAGCGATGGTCTTCTTGAGGATCTCGCCACCTTTAGGCCCGAAGACGGCATCATAGACATTGCCTTCGACGATGGCGGTGCGACCGCTGACCTTGCCGTAGTTGCGGTCCACACGATGGCAGACGATGCAGGTGATCCCCTCGGTGGAAGCTGGGTGGCGCTTGAGATTGCTGGTGAACAACGGTTCCTCACGTTGCATACCGATCTGGGTGTGGCAGCGGATGCAGAAGTCACCATTGGTGCCGGAGGTGCGGTGCAGGATAGCGGCCTGCATGGAGTTGAACACGGGGCTGAGCTGGCCGTAGGCGTGGGCGGAGACGGACCATTCACGATAGTGGTCGGGATGACACTCGGCACAGGCAGACGCGGTAGGGAAGCGTTTCTCGCTCTCCAGCAGGTCGAGGAATCGAATGTGCGCTTCATTGGCGTTGGCATATTTAACGACGGGAGCGGCCGGGGCCGCTGGAGTTGGAACCACGCTGGCCGGTCCGGTGCCGGTCAGGGGGCCGAAGGACTCACCGCCGAATGATTCGGCACCTGCGCCGGGTTTGGCGGGCATGGGAGCTCCAAAATTCTCCTGGGGTGCTGCGGCAGGCGCACCAGCAGGTGGAGCACTGAAGTTTTCCTGCGGCGCGGGCGCGGCAGCAGGGGGAGCGGCGGGTGCTTTGGCTTCCTGAGCTTCACCCGTCAAGGTGAGGGCCAGGACGAAGAACGCCAGACGCAGGAGGCGGCCCAGCGGCAGGCGGGATGTTTGGATGGCGCGTGTTGTTTTCATGATGATGCTGACTGAGTCGGTGTTGGCAGGGAAGAGAAAAGGATCAGGGCACGGCGGCGGTCTTGATTTTGCCGGATGCGGGGGCGGCAGGGCGTTTGTCGGCACGTTGAGTGCCAGTTTTCGCAGGCTTGGCCTCATGCGAACGCAGCCATTCGAGCATGTCCGCAGGACCATCCGGGGCAGGATGGTGGTAGGCATGGCATTGGAGACAACTGTCCCCGCTTTTCGCCGGGGTGTGACACTCGGCGCAGGTGGTCTTGGAAATCTGCTCAAAGTTGCTGTGGAAGTGCGCGAGTCCGGCCTTCTCGAACCAGTTGGCGGCGGCGTTCCAGCTTCCCTCCCCTGGGAATGCGGCGGCGTACTCCTGACCAGCGGCGGGCTGGGTGAGGGTGACGTGGCACTGGCGGCAGTCGGCGGCCAGCAGATGGGACATGTGGTTGTAACGCGTGAGCGGACGGTCGCTGCTCGCCGGAGAGGTGTGCTTGCCGTAGGCGAGCCAGTTGATGACTGCGCCCGTGAGCTGGCCCTGCTGATCCCGGCGTTCTTCAATGGTGTGGCACTTCAGGCAGTGGCCCGTGGCGGGGGAGAGCGCCCCTTTGTCAAAACCAAAGCCTTCGCGCAAGGTGGCTAGGCGCAGCGGATCACGAACATCCTCCAGGACGTGCTCCAACCATGCTTTCAGGAGCGGATCGGCATGGCCGGTGGACTTGTAATAAATGGTGCCATACTCCTGATGCCAGCCGCCGGAGGAAGTCCAGTTCATGCGGTCCAGGGGATCGATGCGCGGCGTTGCCACCGCAGCCGGAGCTGTAGCGGCCGCTGCAGGCGCGGCAAAGGATTCCCCGGCAGGTGGCGCTGCAGCAGGAGCCGGAGCACCGAATGATTCGCCTCCAGGTGGCGCTGCAGCAGGAGCCGGAGCACCGAACGATTCTCCTCCAGGTGGTGCGGGTGCGGGCGCAAAAGATTCAGACTTTACGGTCGGGGGTGCAAAAGATTCGCCTCCGCCCGTCGGCGGCATGGCAGCCGCAGCAGGAGCGCCGAAGGACTCGCTGGCATTGCCGGGGGCGGCTGGCGCGAAGTTTTCCCCACCTACGGCCGGGGCAGGCGCGGCGGCATTTTCCGGTTTGCGAACGCTTTCCTTGGGCGTGGCGGCGGGATAGACCTTGGTGCGGAAAGCATCGACTTCCTGCATGATCTTCATGCAGGCATCCGCCCCCAGAAACTCGCGCATCTGGTCAAAGGCGTCCGGTGGCAGGCCGTTGATGAGCCCTTCCCGTTCGTTGCATCCGGCGGCGACGAGACGCCGGATGATTTCAGCGTGACCCACCTGCCCGGAGGGCGTGTCCGAGGGGGCGCTGGCGCACAAGTCGCGGAACAGCTCCTTGATGCCCCAAACCACGCGTTCGGCGTCAGCGACGTGCTCTTGTTTGATCGAGGCAAGGTCATGCAGAAACACTTTTTGAGCGGCGAGCCGCTGCCAGGCCGCACGCGCATCCTCCGGCAGGAGGTAGAGGATGAGCCAGGGGAAATCATTGGGAGCATCTGCAGGCCAAGTGCCCAGCGAGCGCGGTTTCTGCTCCGCCTCGAGCTTGGAATTGAGAGCCGCCAAGTCCAACTGGGGATAGCCAATCACCGGCAGCTTGTTGCCGGAACGCGTGTCGTTTTCATGGCAGTCGGCGCAGGCCTTTTCATAGGAGACCACGTTCATGGTGCCGCTGCTGCTGTTGGAGGCATGGCAGGCGGCGCAGGAGAGGCTTTCGCCATGCGGTGCATCGGCTTTGAAGCCGGCGGGCACTCCTTTGGCTGCGTCCTTGGTCTTTTCCGGGAAGTGCTTGGAGTAGTGGGTCAGATGATCGAAGAAAATGCGGGTGCGTCGGCTGGCAGGATAAGACACCGCCTCAAAATCAGGGTGGCCGTGGGAAAAGCTCTCGAACTGCTGCTGATGGCACACTTGGCACTGGCGGTTGGTGAACGATTTCAGGTCCGCCATGAGGCCGTGATGCTCGTTGTGGCAGGTGCCGCAGGCGAGCTGCTCCCCGCTGCCGCTGGCCGCTCCCGGAGTCTTTTCTCCTGCCAGATAGGAAGCCAGGCGCAGTAGAGGGTCAGGCCGGGACTCCCCCTTGCTTTTGGCCTGGAGTTTTTTCGGGTCCATGGTGTGCGCGGTGAAGGCATACCGCCCGCCATTGCCACCGATCTCCTGATGACACCCAAGACAGAGCTGGCTGTCGGCGATGGCACGGTGGTCGAAGTTCGCGGAATGCATCGCCAGCAGCTTTTCCGGCCCCAGTTGCATGTCACTGTGGCACTGCTGGCAGTTGGATTTGAGCGTGGAGTGCGCCGCCGTGAGCGGCCCGGGATTGATGGCAGCCGTGCCAAGTCCGCCTTCTTGCGGTTGATGGGCGAGCAGCGCGACCAGCAACGCCACGGTCATGACCGCCGCGACCTTCGACAGAATGCCCCGCACCCGGCGCAGAGTAGGCGTGGGCTGGCAGGGGGCGATGGCGCGGCAGCAGGAGCCGTCCGGCAGAGGCCCTTCTTTGCATGGTTCTCCTCCGTGGGTTTCCACCCGGGCACATTGCCACTGGTCACCGCTGCGGCGGGGCAGGCACTCACCGGACTTGCGCCCGTCGAACTTCATCCCCGCCCGGCACTTGCCTTTGGCGTCGGGCCCGAGGTAGCACGACTTCCCCTGACACTCCGCCCCACAGACCCATCCCTCGTTGGGGCGGTCATAGGTGGTGTGGCGGTGCCGGATGTCCTGGAATTTGTCTGCCATGCGGGGTGAGGATCAAAGTCTGCCGCCATACACCAGCGCCACCCAGGCATGTACCAGGGCGACGATGATCAGGCTGTAGGTGAAGGGAATGTGAACAAACAGCCACAGCTTCAGCAGGCGTTGCGCGGCGTTTTGAAAGTCCAGGTTGCGTTTGCGCTCCACGCAATCGCGCAGTTGCTCCATGCTGCCGACGAGTTCCTCGTCCAGGTAGCGGCAGTACTCGTCCATCTGCCCGAGGATGCGCTGGGCATGGCGCGAGGGATTGCCCGCCAGGAGAAAGACACTGCTGCGGCCCTGAAAATAAGGCGCCAGCGTGCTCATGTAGAAATTGCCCATAGCCGTGGACCCGGATTGGCGTTCCGCGTCCTCCACGATGTCCTCCACCTCCGTGCGCAACGCATGCTGGTAGCGGGGAATGCGCTCATAGACCAGCGGCTCGCCTGAGCGCGTGATGGCGGGTGGCAGCAGGCGCGTGATGAAAAGTCCCGCCACCCCGCTGAGCGCCACGATGACAAACAACACCGCCAGGATCGTCTCCAGCGTCCCCGTGGGCAGGCGGAAGCCCGAATGCAGCAGGAACATGAACACCGAGAGCCAGCCGGCGTAGATGTGGAACTGCAGCCAGGATGAGGCTTTCAGCAGCGGAAGGAATGGCAGCTTTTTGCGGCCGTTGAACAAGGCCAGGGCCAGCACCAGCGCCAGCAGCGCGAATCCGGTGTAGATCGCCGCCGGCCGCAGCGCGACTTTCAGCATGCGCCACAGCCCGTAGGCAAGCACCATGCCCACGAGGCAGAGCAGCGTGTTGCGGAGGCGTCTGCGGGCGAAAAAATTCATCGGTTCAGCCAGGCGGCCAGTTTGTCGGTTTCCTGCATGTCCAGGCGGATGAGCGCATCATGCGGGCAGGCACGCACACAGGCCGGACCTCCCAGCAAGTCATGGCACAGGTCGCATTTCGTCGCCCGCTGCACCGCGCCATCAGCGCTCAGGCTGGTCATGGCACCCCGGCTGTCGAGGACGATGCGCTGCTTCTCGTCCAGCTTCACCGGAAACTGCGGCATCCCCCGCTCATCGCGGATTTCCACCATCTGGATGTTGTTGTAGGGGCAGTTGTTCGCGCAACTGGAGCAGCCGATGCAGGTGCGGTCATTGATCACCACCTCGCCGCTTTCTTCTCGGTGAATCGCCCCGGTCGGACAGGGGATCATGCAGATCGGGTCATGACAGTGCATGCATGCCTGCGTGATCTGGATGCCTTCGAGCTGGTCCCCTTGGCGGATGAAACGCGGATTGCCATCATGCGCGGAGGCGCAGCCGCGCACGCAGTCATCACAGCGCGTGCAGCGGTCCAGGTCGATGAGCATGGTGGCACCACCGTTGATCGTGCGCTTGTCCATGAAGAACTCCACGATGCCTGGCCCCAATTTTTCCCGCGCATCCTCACCAAGCTTCGCTGGACGCGCCGTTTTCGGTTTCGCACCTTGAGGTTCCAGTTTGCGCACCTCCGCCGCAGTGAGCCGCGGCAGGATCAGCCGCTCCACCAGCACAGTGGGGATGACCAGCACGTCCACATAACCCACGGCGCGCAACGAGTGCTCGGAGGTCATCAATTCGCCGGGTTTCTGTGCGTTTTGATAGATCTCCTTCAAGCCGTAACACTGCCCCTTCCCCAAATAAGCGGTCGTCTGCTCACCCAGGTGGTATTTGCGGCTCACACGCACAAAACCGCCGCGCACGATGACGAGGCCATTCAAATAGTCGCCTTGCTGGAGAATCATCGGCTCGGTGCGCAGGCGCTCCGCAGGTGTCGTTGAGTCCAGCAGCTGCTGGTAGCTGCCATACCAGTCCATCCGGCCATACCGCTCGAACTCCGTCGCCGCCACGATCTCATCCACCGCCGACTGCGGCAGGCGGCGGATGATGTCCAGAGTCCGGAGGAGCGAGCGCAGTCCAAACTCACGAAAGCGCTGCTCAATGTAGGCCTTCAACTCAGGCGCGTAGTTCATCATGTCCCGCAGCCCCTGCCAGCGGATCTCCAGCATCTGCGTGCCGCTTTGCGCGGCGATGACGGTGGCGGTGCGCGGACTGCGCCCTAACGCGGCGATCTCGCCAAACAACTCGCCAGGCTGGAGGTCTTCCGTGCGCTTTCCCGCCAGCACGCGCGGCACATCGTGCAGGAGGATGAGATCATCTTCGTCTGCCTCACGTTGCCGGATGGAGTGGTGGGGCCGGTGCTCGCGCACACGCTTGGTGCCCAGCGCTCGTGCGATGCTCTGAAACCAGCCCTTCTTGGCACCTTCACTGCGGCCCAAGACCTCACGCGGCAGGCTCTCTAGCACCACGCGCGCCGTCCCCTCCAGCACCAGGAAGGCGGAGTTGCCGTAATCTCCCTCACGCACGACGATCTGGTCCTGTTTCAACGTCAGCAGGCGCGTGTCATTACGCAGAATGCCTGCCAGCGGCAGATGGCGCGGAAACCGCTGCGGGTCCAGCCGGTCAAATGGCGGCAGTGTCAGAATACGCTCCACCTTCTCCGGCGTCACATCCGCGTCGAAGGGCTCGTCCCAGCGTGCTGGTCGGATGGTCTGTCCGCTGGCATCCATCGTGTTTAGTGGGGGGGATTTGAGGGTGATCCACTCTTCACTTCGGCTGGAACGGCGTGCCGCGCTGCTTGGTGGGAATGAGACTATCCACCCCGGCAAGGCCCGAACCGTCGTGCTTCTGACCAAACATCTCGATCTGCGCCTTGATGTCGTCTGCGCCTTTGATCACGGTGGCGGCATCGCCGCCGAGATTGGTGGCCTTGGCGATGGCGAGGATCTGCTTCAACTCCTCTGGCGCAGCGTCACCGCCCAGCTTCTCAATGACGGCTGGCAGCTCGGCGCTGATGATGGTGAAGGCTCGGCGTCCCATCGCCTGGCGGAACGGAAACTGGTTGCCCTTCTGCACCCCGGCGGCCAAGCCGCGCAGGCTGTGTTCCAGGTCCAGCAGCAGTCCGGTGGTAAACAGCACGCGCTTGAAGGCCTGCGGCACCTCCTTGTTCTCCTTCTCATGCCGCACCGAGTTCGTGTAGAAATGATGCCGCACCTCGCCCTGGCTCCAGCTTGCCAGCTCGAAGCCCTCGCTGCGCGGCGGGTGGCCGCCGACGTTGATCAGCTTCTCGTCCCGCGCTACATGGCAACTGAAGCAGTTTTCCGCCACTTGATAAGTGTTGCGCGGGTTCAACATCCCGCCGGCGATCGCTTTCAGGATGCGGTCTTCATGGCTAGCGATCTTTTCCTTGTCCCCATGCACATCCACCCAGTCCTTCGCCCCACCGTGGCAGGATTCGCAGCTCACCCCGCCGATCACCTTCAGCACATTCCCCGTCTGCTGACGCGTAAAATGGCACTCCGTGCAAAGCTGGTTCGTCGCGATCTCGTTCACGCTCCGCAAGCCCATCTTCGTGGCGATCTCCTTGGCTTTTTGCGAGGTTTTCGGATCGCGGTGGATGCTGTCGCTGCGCGCATGCTGGGAGACGCGCCAGGACTGCAGCTCCTGCGTGTGGCACTTCTCACAGCGCTCCGCACCGATCACCCGCTCCGGATGCAGCGTGGAAATGGCCTGACCGCTGGCACTCGTGGCAATGGCAAGCCCAAGGATGGCAATGGCAGGACTTAGCAGGGAGAAGGTGTTCATGGTGAATGAAAGGTGTAATCTAATAATAATGGCAGCATTCTTCTAACTCCCGATGAGAAAGATGAGAAGCAAAAAAGTGGCTTTTTTCAGGCATCATTTTTCGTGCCGAAATTGTCGCTCAATTCTCCGAACGATTAAGCTGCCCGGCAGGGCTGCTGCGTGGGATGCTGCTTGACTTGCAGTTAAATGCGAGCTGTGAGCTACCAAGTCACGGTGCGCCTTGGGTAAGTATCTCATATACAGATGTCGTGCGATTCACCACAACACCGCTGCGGTGCCCTCCGCCAAGACGGCTTGCTGGCCTCCAATGGTTTGAGCCCAAAAACCAGGTCGCCCGCGCTGGCGCATGCTTCAGGATGCCTGAATATCGCCCCTGGCCTCCTCCGCCCCCAGCCACAAAGCACGGCGCAAGACATCGCTGGCTTTGCCGCATTGATCCATCTGGCGCAATAGGCGGCCAAACTCCAGATGACCGTCGGCAAAATGCGGCCAGTAACGCGTGAGTTCGCTCAGCAGCAGTTCCGCCATTTGGAGATCATTCCGTTCTTGGTAGGCATGGGCCAGATGATACAGCGCGCTGGGATTGTCGGGCGAGTGCCGTAGCACCCTGCGGCACAGCTCCATGGCCTCATCCGTCACCTGGCCATGCTGCCGCTTGCTCCACACCTGGAACAGGTCATTCATCCAGAGATCCTGTGTCGCCAGAGTGATCGCATCCACCAGCATGGACTGGAGTTTCTCCACAAAATATGGGTCGATCCGGCGGTGCGTGTCCTGAAAGCTGTGTGTCACCTCATACATGCCCACATCGCCCAAAATCCCCTTCACCTCGTAGCGCAGCCTTGCGCCAAAGATCAGGTTGCGCAGCAAATGGTGGATTTGCTTGAAGGCCTGATCAGACAAGAAAATTCGATAGTGCTGGCCATTGCGTGAGAGGCTTTCGACCCGCTTCGCCACATTGATGCCATAGCCGCTCAAACGCCAGCCCTCCCCCTGCATCACCGCCCACAGTGGCCCGTGGTGGATGCCGGCAGAGATTTCCGCCACCGGCGCACGCCGCTGGATGCGGCCGCGGTTTTGCTCTGAGGTCAGCCAGGCTGCCTTCAGTGTGATGGCCAGGCAAGCCAGTTGATACACATCATTCTGCGGCCTGCCGCTGTGGGCGAACACCAGCAGCTCATCCCCGGCGATCTGGTAAGTGTAGTCCCGGCCCGGCCGGTATGCCCCCTTGAGGAAGGTGTTGAAATAAAACTCGCACTGCCTGCCGCAGGTCGTGTGAAAATCATCCAGATAGGCCGCATACTCCGCCAGGCTCATCACGCTGGCGAAGACGCTGGAATTGACCAAGTCCACAAACAGCACGGCCGCCTCCAACGGCCGCCCCTGCCGGCTGTCAGCCGTCCCGTCCTCGCCGTGAGTGGTCTCTGCTGGGGCGCTCATAAATCTGTTGGTTTCTCACAATTGGCGTCCGCGCTTCAGCGCATCGGGATCCGGCACTTCCTGCAATTTGTTCAGGCCGCCTTTTTTCAAGGCATCTGGGTCCGGCACATCCTGACGGTCGGCGGCCTGGGGTGGGGGTTGGTCTGACGGCATGCTACGGCTAGCACCCAGGATGTCGGCGGCAGCCAGCAAATCGTGGCATTCGACGCTTTGATTGAGCGTGCGGTTAACCCGCGCAAACATGTTATGGGAAGTGGGCAACTTGGCGATGAGTTGCCGCTGCAGCGCCACATTTTCCTTATAGTCTTTGACCTCGCCAGCCACTTGTTTGTCCAGTGCCTTGAGTTCGCGGTCGATCTTTGCCAGTTCCTTGCGGTCATTCAAGGCTCGGGCAGTGGCAACCCGCTTCTTATAATCAGCGAGTTTGTGGTTCAATGTCTCGATCCATCGCCTGGTGGCGGCATTTTCGCTGGCCGCTTCCCTGATGCATGCTTCCAATTCCCTCTCGAGTTCGGTGGTCTGACTCTTCATCAGCACCTGCTTTTGTTCCAAGGCAAAGAGCTCACAGCTTCTTGACTCTATCCGGACATCAGCTTTGGACTGGCTCCAGCCAAACAACCCACCCTGGCTCGGATCGCCAGTGGTGGCACAGGAACAGAGGCTGAATACCAGCAAGGCATTTAAGAGGGGGCGCAGCATGTGTATTTGAGTTGAGGTGATGCTGGTGGCAAGAAACCGCCGGTCAAGCGGCAAATCATCTGGCGGCCCGCGGCGTTTATCTCCCACCCCGGTGAACTTCGTTGCGATCATGCTGGCCAGGTGGTTTCATTGCCTCTCCTTGCACGCACCCCCACTTTCATGAGCACTTCCCCCACCGCCGCCAGCCCTTTGGGCGTCTTTGACTCCGGCGTCGGCGGATTGACGGTCGTGCGAGCTTTGCGGGATCTGCTGCCGAATGAATCCATCGTCTATCTCGGCGACACAGCCCGCGTGCCCTATGGTTCCAAGTCACCGGACACGATCCGGCGCTTCTCGATGGAGGACACGCAGTTCCTCGTCTCGCACGGGGTGAAGGCGGTGGTGGTGGCGTGTAACACGGCCACGGCGCATGCACTGCCGGTTTTGCAGGCCACTTTTCGCGTTCCTGTGATCGGTGTGCTCGGTCCTGGAGTCGAGGCCACGCTGGCGGATGCCCATTGCGAACGCGTGGGCATCATCGGCACGGCGGGAACGATCCGCAGCCATGCCTACCAGCATGAGATCGCGATGCGACGGCCGGATATCATGATTGAGGCCAAGGCGACGCCGCTGCTGGTGCCATTTGTCGAGGAAGGCTGGATCGACCATCCCGCGCTAAAGTCAGTGCTGCGCGAGTATTTAAAACCACTGCTCGACAAGGGCATCGACACACTGGTGCTGGCCTGCACGCACTACCCGCTGCTGATTCCCGTGCTGAAACGCATGCTGGGCCAGAAAGTACGGCTGGTGGACTCCGCCAGCACCTGCGCGGCCCATGTGAAGGCACGGCTGGAGCAAGACGGGCTGCTGCGGACGGTGAAATCGAAACCCACGCTGGAGATTTACCTCACCGACCACTCCGAGCAGGCGGAGAATCTGGCCAAGCGCTTCCTGGGCACGGATTTCGGCAAGGTGAAGAAGGCGGTTGTTTGAAGCGGACTATGGCAATCTCAAATTGCCCGACGGAGACATCTCGCTAGCCTCGCGGCCACATGTTTCCGCGCATCTTTGACCGCTACCTGGGCCGCCAAGTTGGATCAGCCACGCTGATCGGCGTCGCCCTGCTCAGCGGCGTGATGGTTCTGGGGAATGTGTACAAGAAGCTCGACGAGCTGTTGGGCAACACCGAGCTGCCGCTCTCGGTGATCGCGGAGTTCGTGACGCTGGTCATCCCCTTCTCGCTGATCTTTACCATCCCCTGGGCCTTTCTGACCGGCATCCTGCTGGTGTTTGGCCGTCTCTCCGCCGACAACGAGCTGGTGTCTCTGCGCATGACCGGCATGTCCATGCAGCGCATTTGCGCGCCGGTGTTTGTGCTGGCAGTGCTGCTCAGCGGCCTGTGCCTGTGGGTGAATGTCAGCCTAGCCCCGGCGGCGAAGGACCGCATGAAGCGCCTGTTTTACGAGGTGGCCGTGAAGCAGCCGGAGACACTGTTCCAGGAGGGCCAGGTGCTGGAGCGCGTACCTGGCTACCGCATCTACACTGGCAAACGCGACGACAAGACCCTGACCGACCTGCACATCGTCAAGCTCAACAGCGCCGAGGTCGGCAGTTACATCCGTGCCAAAAGCGGCCTGATCCAGACGGTGCCGGGCAAGCTGGACTTCACCATGCTGCTCAAGGAGGTGAGCATCGAGCATTTTCAGGCGCAGACCGCAGCGGGACCACCTGCCGCGCCCAAACCACTGACCCTGGCCGAGTTTCCGCTCGAGTTCCCGCTCTCCGACATGCAAAAGGACGCGGTGCGGGTGAATGCCAGCATGAAAACGACCAGCGCCCTCGCCGAGGAGGTCCGCACCTGGAAAGACACCTTCACCGGCGAAAAGCTCGATGCAGTGACACGGTCGCTGTCACTCACGGAACTCAGCAAGCGCTACAGCTTCTCGATGGCCTGCTTCACCTTCGCGCTGGTGGGCATTCCGCTGGGCGTCACGGCCCAACGCCGCGAAACCTCCAGCGGCTTCGCGCTGAGCCTCATCACCGCCACGGTGTACATCGTGTTCATCATTCTGGCGGACACGCTGAACGACAAACCAGCGGCCATGCCCCACCTCATCATGTGGCTGCCCAATGTGATCTTCCTCGGCATCGGGGGCTGGCTGTTTTACAAGCTGAGCCGGAAGTGAGGCTGGGCCGCATTGGGAAACCCGCCCGTCGCCTCTGCCGAGATGAGATGGTATGGCGCTCGCGGAATGCACGACAGCGTCACGCGAGACAAAGGACCACCGTTGCTCCCAGACCAGACCGCACCACACAGGAAGCCTGAAGGGCTTCAGGATTGCAGCCCAGGGATGAGCGAGGCACGAGCGATTCCCTGGGTTCGTGCCATCGCAGCAATGGAAGCAAAGCGATCGTGTCATCGGAGCCCCAGAGCCGCCAGCAGCGCCTGGGTGCGGTGCCGCCAGCCAGCCTGCGCACCAGAACCCGAGCAGTCACAGCGCTATTTCTTCATCAATCCGATCACCGCTGTAGTCATCGCCTTCACACCCGTTTCAATGCTGGGCTCGGGAACCGGTTTGAAGAAGGGGGAATGCAGCGATGGCAAGGTGGTGCCCTTGGCCTTCGCTTCTGCCACGACCTGCGGCGGCTGCGTGCCGAGCCAGAACATGCACAGCGGCACTTTTTCCTTGGTGAGACCGTATTCGGCAAAGTCTTCGGCTCCCATCACGGGTTCGCGGGTCAGGACGTTGTCAGGACCGATGGCGGAGCCGACCAAGCCGCGCACTTCAGCGCACAAGGCGGGCTGATTGTAGAGCGCGGGCGCTTGATCGTCGGAGACGATGACTTCGGGCATCTTATCAGCGGGCATGTTCGCGGACTCGGCCTGCGCTTTGACGATGCGCTTGATGGATTCGATGAGCTTCTTGCGCGTGTCCGTCTGATAGCTGCGCAGCGTGAGCTGGAGGCGCACCTCGTCGGAGATGATGTTGCTTTTCGTGCCGCCGTGGATGCTGCCGACCGTCACCACCGCCGGATCACCGGGCCGCACCTCGCGGCTGACGATGGTCTGCAAGGCCAGCACGATGTGCGAGGCGAGCACGATGGGGTCTCTGGTCAGATGCGGCATGGAACCATGCCCGCCGACGCCTTTGACGACGATCTCAACGCTATCGACATTCGCCAGCGCGTAACCTTCGACGATGCCGATCTGCCCATGCGCCATGTCGGAGGCGCAATGCAGCGCGATGGCCTTGTCCGGCTTTGGAAACTTGGAAAACAAGCCCGCACGCAGCATGAGCCGCGCCCCGAGCACGCGCTCCTCCGCATGCTGGCCGATCATGACGACCGTGCCCTTCCATTGATCCCGCATCTTGCTCAAGGCCCGTGCCGTGCCGATGAAACTGGCCATGTGGATGTCATGCCCACAGGCGTGCATCACGTTCACCTCGCGTCCGAGATCATCCTTCACGACCTTCGTGCTCGCGTAAGGCGCACCAGTCTGCTCCTTCACCGGCAGCCCGTCCAAATCCGTGCGCACCATGATCACCGGCCCCTCGCCGTTCTTGAGCACACCGACGAGGCCGTTGCCACCGACCTTCTCCATGACCTCAAAACCGGCCGCTCGCAGTTCTTTGGCAACGCGGGCCGCCGTCTCCACCTCGTGCAGCGACAGCTCAGGGTTCGCGTGCAGTTCCTTGTAGAGCGCCACAAGCGATGGCAGCTCCGATTTGACCTGTGAGACCACATCGGCGGCAAAAAGCGAGGCTGTGGCAAGGAGGGAGACGAGGAGCGTTTTCATAAAAATGACGAATGACGAAACCAGAATGGCGAATGAATGCCGAAGCTCGAATGACGAAAAAGCACGATGAATCCCTGTGAGGAGTTCGGACTTCGACATTTGGGGCTTCTTTCGTCATTCGTCATTCTGATTTCGTCATTATCCTGCGGTCTTCCTTGCCCGGACCAGCGGAAATCACGATGGCGGATTGTTTCAGGAGGCCTTTTTCGAGGACATTGATGCCGTGGCAGCGCGTCTGGCACAGGCCGCAGCCGACACATTTGTCGGCGAGCACGACGGGGGCGACGAAACCCGTGCCTTCGACAGGATTTCCGTTCGCGTCCGCCTTCGTGTGGACCTGGATGAACTCGATGGCGTTGTAGCCGGCGGCGGTGCAGTCATCGACGCAGAGCTGGCAGGCCTCTTTCCCGGCATGCGGCAGGCAGGTTTGCAGATTCACCTCCGCCAAGGCCATGCGCGTTTTCTTTTTCACCTCCAGCGGCAGAGGCTGGATGGCGCCGGTGGGACACACCTGGCCGCAGGCGTTGCAGCTCGACTCGCAGCCCGCCCAGTCGGCCTTCACCATCGGCGCCCACAGGCCTTCAAAGCCCTGCTCGAAGCCCTCGGCGTGCAGCACGTTGTTCGGACAGGCCTTGAAACACTCGCCGCAGCGAATGCACATTTGCAGGAACTCCTTTTCCGGCACGCTTCCCGGCGGACGCACGGGGCGGAAGGCGTCCTTGTTGTCCAAATCGGCACCCCACACGCTTGTCGCGGCCTTTGCAGCCGCACCACCGGCCACCGCGAGCGCGCCGCCGGTGGCGAGCGACACAAAACCGCGCCGTCCGAGCGGCGTCTCGTGCGTGGGCGGTTCGTTCTCCTTTTTCAGACTCATCACGTCCCAGCGATCCACGAATTTGATCGACAGCGTCGGACACACGCCGCCGCAGGTCTGGCAGAGCGTGCAATCCGTCGTGCGCGTGGTGAAGTCCGGCTTGATCGCGTCGAAGGGGCAGATGTCCACGCACTTGCGGCATTTGATGCAGGAGTCCTCAACTTTGCGCTCGGTGACGCGGAAGAGATTGGCCACGGAAAACACCGCGCCGCTCGGGCAGACATATTTGCACCAAAAACGCGGACGCAGCAGACCGAGGCCGAGCACGCCGAGGAACAACAAGATCGAAATCACATGTCCCGCGTGCATCGGCACGACGAGATGCCACTCGCGCAGCAAACCCGTCTGCAACGGCTCACCGAGAAAGAGCAACCCGCGCGTGATCACCGGAATCGCGGCAAAGAACCCGCTGATGAGCACACCAAACGCGGCGGCGATCAGTGTGCCGAGCAGGAGGTAGTATTTGATGTGGACCCACCAGCCGTCGCCTTTCACACGGAAACGCTTCACTCGTCTTCCAATCAGCCAGTCGAACAGATCAATCATCGTGCCAAGCGGACACAGGTAGCCACAAAAGCCACGCGGAATGAGCACGCAGGCCAGCAGAATGATGCCCGCGCTCACCAGCGAGTAAATCCAGCTTCGCGACGCGATGGCGGTGCTCAAACTCACCAGCGGATCGATGCGCAGAAACAAATCCGCCGGAATCACCTCCTTCCGCGCCAGGTCGTCGGTGTAGTGCGACGGCCACACGGCCTCTCCGCCGAGCAACGCATCGAGTTGAGCCTCTGTGGCGGGTGTCTCAGCCGTCGATGCCGGCCTGGCCGTGTAGGGCCAGCACACATAGAAAAACGACACCAAGAATGTGATGAAGCACACCGCCTGGATCACGCGCCGCAACGGCGAAGAGGCCATCGTCGGTCCGATGCGCTCCAGCACCCGTCGAAACCTCCCCGGCGGCTTGCGGTCCGCCTTTTTCGCCCGTTTGAGCGTTGGGAGATAATGATCGAGGCGCATGGGGAAGTGATGAGTTACGGGTTATGAGTTATAAGTAGCGACGCGCATTTCTGGTTGAGTTGACGAACGATTCCCGCTCATAACCTATAACTCATAACTACTTCGCCCCCTGGGCCAGCGCTTTCGCTGTCGCGTTGATGATCGCCTCGCCGGTGATGGTGGCGCGGCTGGTGGCGTCCACGCCTTTCACGCCCTGCTTTGCGATGATCTGCGCCGGAACGTCGGTGAGCGCGGAGTAATACTGCTTCTCCTTGTGCTGGGTGACCTTCACGTCCTCGATCTTTTTGCCGCGCACTTTGACGCTGACCTCCACCTGACCCTCGTAGCCGAGGCTGCTGTCCTTGTAGGTGCCGTCGGCCACCTTCGACACATCGCTGAGTTCAAAGAGCTTCAACGCGGCGAGATTGGCCTGCGCACGATTTTGTGTGCGCTTCAGGCGCTCTGGCTTCTGATTGGTGGCGGCCGTGTTGATGACTTTCTCATAAAAGGTCCGCGCCTCCTCGATGCGGCCCGCCAGACGGCAGGCGTCGCCAGCGAGCAGCCAGGCGTCGTGCTCGTCGTAACCCTCAGCCATTTCCACCGCCCGATCGGTCTCCAGCATGTCACCGAGCAGCTTGATGGAGTCGAGTTGCAAGAACTGGGACTGCGCGAGAAGGTCGAGCGCCATCTGCTTGCTTCCGAGCCGCCAGTAACACTCTGCCAGATGCGCGCCCGGGCCGTCATCCATCTTGATGCCCGCCTGTTGCCACCACCACGCGGCGCGCGCGTAGTCCTGGAACAAGCGGAAGTGCATGTTCGCGATCTCCTTCGTCACTCGCGCTTTCAACGACGCATCTGGATTGGAGTCGAGGATGTGATGCATGAGCTTCAGGCCCTCATGCCAGCGTCCGGCGTTCGGATTGATGATGTCCCAGATGAACTGGCCGACGTTCTTCTGGTTGTTCCACCCGCCCTGCGGCGGCCCCTCGGGCCAGGAGATGTCGAGCGTCTTCGGATAGTTCAGCTTCGTCGATTTCAACCAGTCTGGCTCCGTGGGGCCGACTTTGGCGATGTGGGCCTGCACTTCTGCCGGGGTACGCGTCGTGCTGGATGCCGGTACTTGCAGATCGGTGCGCGTGCCGTTCACCGTGATGGCCTTCACACTGGCATATGGCACGGTGCGTTTCATCAAAGCACCTCCGAGGCTGAATTCGACCGTCAGCGTCTTCGCCGTCGCGTTGTTTTCGAGGACCTTGCCCTCGACCTTCGCGCCGGTCATCAATTCAATCGTGTCCGCGCGGCACATCACCGCCACCGTCAGGAAAATCAGGATGCGCGTCGGCTTCATAAGTCATGCGGCGAAGGGAAAGCCCGGCGTGGCGACGCGGTGGCCGTCTTTGAGGATGAGGAGCGCGTCCGTGCCGGGGTAGTCACGCAGAAAATCGTTCCCGCGTTTCGCGCCGAGCACGAACAGCGCGGTGGAAAGCGCATCCGCCGCCATTGCTGAAGGCGCGAGCACGGAAACGCTCGCCAGTTCGCCCGGCGACTCGCCGGTATGCGGATCAAAGATGTGATGACGGCTGAAATCGTCGCTGAAGGCCGTCTCGTAGTCTCCCGAGGTGGCAAGGCATCGGTTTTCGAGCTGTGCGAGCGCCGCAAAGGCATCGCGCTCACGCGGATGCTGGATGCCAATGCGCCAAGGAGCGTTCTTCGCGTTGTTTCCACGCGCGCTGAACTCACCCGCGTCGATCAAGGCATGTTCCACACCATGCGCACGCATCACGCGCATCGCCGCATCCGCCGCGAAGCCTTGTGCGATGCCGTTGAGCGTGATCGCCATGCCAGAGCCGAGTTTGATGGCAGTTTCCTCGACCTCGACTTTGCGCCAGTCCACAAGCGCGAGCATCGCAGCATCGGGTTTCACGCCTTTCAGCTCCCAAAGTGGCTGCACGGTCACATCGAAGGCTCCGCCAGATTTTTCGGCCACCTCAGCGGCAAAACGCAGCACTTCGACGAGCGAGGCATCCGGCGTTTCGAGCACACCTTCGCGATTCAGCCGCGAAATCTGGCTCTCCGGCCGGTAGAGGCTCATCACGCTCTCGATGCGCTCCAATTCCGAAAACGCCGCGTCGAGGGCCGCGTTGGCCGCGCTCTCATCCGCATGCAGAACCGTCATGGTCACGGTCGCACCAAGCGCTTTCGAGGACTGAGAAAACATTCGCACTCCATTTTGGCGGGAACAATTCGTCATCCAAGCGCCACACGCGCCTGCGGCGAGAGCGAAGAAGCGGCGGCGGCCTGGCAGGGAGCGGGCAGGGGGCGAGTTCATGGTGAGATTTGAATGTGTGGCGACTTAACGCGAGTCATGGCCACTGGTTGTGAGAAAAATGAGGGCAGGCATTGTTGCCGGGCTCGGTCAGGGCTTGGCCTGGGTTTTGAGTAGCTGCTCACGCTCGGCTTCGAATTCGAGCTTCTCTCTCTTCAACCGGTTAATGTCTTCTGCGAGGGTCTCGATTCTTGGAAGCGCTTCCTGCTGCTTTTCGATTTCCTTCATGGCTCTTTTGATCTCCGCCGTACGATCTTGAAGCTCACGTTCCAGCGCTGGCTTCTGTTGTGCTTTCGCGTCTTTGAGACGGCGAGTCAACGACTCAAGCTCGCTTTGCATGATGGGCAAATCGTCCCCGAATGATTCGATTAATTTCACGATATTCTCAAGCTTCTCCTGTCGCAGGGCTATCTCCTTGTCCAAGGCATCCACACTCAGGAAGCTGCCCATGCTGTGCATCCACTCCGAGCAACGAGCCGGCCAATCATTGATCGGATTGCCCGCCTTGCGCATGCCAAAGCCGTGACCGCCTTTGGTGAAGAGATGGATTTCGCAGGGGATTCTGTGCTTTTTGTATTCGAGGTAGAGCAGCGTGGAGGCGACGGGGTTCTGGCCGTCGTCGTGGGCGCAGGCGATGAACAGGGGCGGCGCATCGGCGGGCACGGTGAAGCCTTCCTTAAACTTCGTCGGCTCTTTGGATTCCACAAAGCCACCGCTGTAGATCATGATGCCGAAGTTCGGACGGCCAAGCGCCAGTTCGTCTGCATTGGCCGGATAGCGTGACCAGTCACGATCACACGCGAGATGCGCGAGCAGGTTTCCTCCGGCGCTGAAGCCGAGGAGACCGACGCGATTCGGATCAAGGTTCCATTTCTTGGCATGCTCACGGACGAGCACGATGGCCCTGGCGGCATCTTGAACGGGTTTTTCGTGGGGGGCGGCTTCATCACGCGTTGGAGTGCGGTATTTGAGCAGGATGCCGGTGACGCCGAGGGTGTTGAGCCATTCGCAGACCTGGGTACCTTCGTGAATGGCGGAGAGGAAGATGTAGGCACCGCCGGGAGCGACGATGACGCTGGTGCCGTTGGGTTTTTCCGGACGATACACCGTGATCGTCGGGTCGTGGATGTCGGTGATCGTGCTTTTGCCGGCCTTGGTGCGGATGAAGTCCTCGGTGGCCTTGGAATGGGGCAGCATCTGGCCTGGAGCGCCCTCGGGCCAGAGTTTCAGCGTGATGGGCTCGACCGCGTGCAGATTTGCGGCAAGGAGGATGAACAGCGGCAGTTTCATGAGTGGCTGCGGGATGATGATGGAAAGGCAGGGCTTTGTCACTCGTAGAGATCAACGTTCATGAATCCGCTCGACGCCAACCGCCTGCATCTCACCCGCCGCTCCTTGTTTGGGAAGACGGCGATGGGCATTGGCGGCGCGGCACTGGGCTCGCTGCTGACGCGGGAGGGATTCGCGGCGCAACTGGCGGATGCGATGGCCCCTGCCCTGCCGCATTTCGCACCCAAGGCGAAACGGGTGATCTACCTGCTGCAAAACGGCGCTCCTTCGCATGTGGACCTGTTTGATCACAAGCCGATGCTCAAAAAGATGCACGGCACGCAGATCCCGGACAGCATCGTGGGCGGAAAGCGCTTCAGCACGATGACGGGCGGCCAGACAGCGCGTCCGGTGCTCGGCGAGATCTCGAATTTTTCACGCCACGGCCACAGCGGCGCGACGGTGAGCGATTTCATGCCGCACACAGCGGCGATTGCGGATGAGCTGTGCTTCATCAAGTCGATGCACACGACGCAGGTAAATCATGCGCCGGCGATCACGTTTTTCATGACGGGCAGCGAGCAGGCGGGACGTCCGGCGATCGGTTCGTGGCTGAGCTATGGCCTGGGCAGCGATGCAGAGGACATGCCGGCTTTTGTGGTGATGACCTCGCGCGACAAGGAAGCGAGCTGCGGCCAGATTTTTTATGACTTCTACTGGGGCAGCGGCTTTCTGCCGTCGAAGTATCAGGGCGTGAAATTTCGCGGTAGTGGCGATCCTGTCTTGTATCTGAGCAACCCGGACGGCATGAGCCGCGAGGTGAAGCGCACCATCTTGGATGGCATCGCGGGCCTGAACGAGATGAAGCTGCGCGAGTTTGGTGATCCGGAGATCGCCACCCGCATCGCGCAATACGAGATGTCCTACAAGATGCAGACCAGCGTGCCGGAGCTGACCGATTTTTCCGACGAGCCAAAGCATATCCTCGACATGTACGGCCCGGATGTGATGCGGCAGGGCAGCTTCGCCTACAACTGCCTCATGGCGCGTCGCCTCGCCGAGCGTGGCGTGCGTTTTGTGCAGCTCATGCATGCGGGCTGGGACCAGCATCGCAATCTGAACACGCAGCTCAAGATTCAAGCCACCGACACCGATGCGCCGAGCGCGGCGCTGGTGAAGGATTTGAAGCAACGCGGTCTGCTGGAGGACACGCTCGTCATCTGGGGGGGTGAATTTGGCCGCACACCGTTTTTGCAGGGAAAGATCGAGGATACGAAGCAATGGGGCCGTGATCATCACCCGTATGTGTTCACGATCTGGATGGCCGGTGGCGGCGTGAAGCCGGGCATGACCTACGGCGAGAGCGATGAGTTCGGCTTCAACGTGGGGAAGGATGGCGTCCACGTTCACGATTTCCAGGCCACACTGATGCACCTCCTCGGCATCGACCACGAACGCTTCACCTTCCGCTTCCAGGGAAGGCAGTTCCGGCTGACGGACGTGCTTGGGCATGTGGTGAAGCCGGTGCTGGCTTAAAGCCCAGATGGCGGTTGCATCCCGCACTCGCCGCGTGTTTGAATCGTCCAATGCTGATCCCCCGTCTTGTTCTCGCCCTCGCACTGGTCGTGTGCGTCGTGGCATGCGGGCGTGAGGAGAAAAAGCCGGATTCAGCGGCCTTTGTCTCCGATGGTGCCGGTGACGGCAGCGTGTGGGTGGTGGATTCACCCAATGGAGGACGCTTGTACCTCTGCGGCACGATTCACATCCTGCGCGAGAAGGACTACCCGCTGGCTCCTGCCTACGAGGCCGCTTACATGTATTCGAACAAGCTCGTGCTGGAACTGCCGCCGGGCGCGGCCTCGGGGCCGGAGCTGACCAGCCGGATGTCACAGCTCGGCTTGTACTCGGCGGACACCTCTCTGGAGGCGAATGTGAGCAAAGAAACGTGGGAGGACGTGAAAAAGTGGACGCAGAAGCACGGACTGGAGGTTTCCTCGATGAACCGCTTCCGCCCGTGGTTCGTGGCACTGCTCATGACCAACGTGGAATACGCCAACCTGGGAGCCAAGGCCGAAATGGGTGTGGACACGCACTTTGAGCAACGGGCGAAGAAGGATGGCAAGCCTGCCGAAGGACTCGAAACGGTGGAGTTCCAAATCCAGCTCTTTGCATCTCTGAGCGACAAACAGCAGCGCGAGCTGCTGGAGCAAACGCTGACCGAGGTCAGCCATGTGGCCGAGGAGTATGAAAAAATCGTCCGGGCATGGAAACAGGGTGATCTGGCGGCCCTGAGCGAGATGATGTTGCAGGAGGCGGATCGCTATTCCGACCTGAACGAGCTGTTCGTCACAGCCCGCAACCTGTCATGGATGGACCGGCTGGAGCAGATGCTCAAGAAAGGTGAAAAAGTCATGGTGCTGACCGGCACGCTGCACTTCATCTCGGACACCGGCTTGATCGAACTGATGCGCAAGCGCGGCCACCGTGTGCGGCATTACCGCGAAGTCACTGACTTCTGAGGATGGTGTTAGGAGTGAGGAGTTATGAGGTCTCACTCTCCTATAACTCATAACTTCTAACCCTTAACTCATCACACCAGCCGCAGCCGCGTGAGATCCTGCGTATCGACCATGCCGACGGGTTTGCCTGTGGAATCGACGACGACGATGTCATCGACGCGGTTCTTCTCCAGTGTGGCGAGCACCTCGGCGGCGAGTTTGTCGGCCTGGATGCTGACGGGGCGTGCCGTCATGAAGTCGCGCACGGGTTTGAAGGCGATGGCGTTGTCCTTCTGGAAGGCACGAACGAAATCGCCATGCGTGAAGACGCCGGCAAGCGTGCCGTCCGCGTTCGTGACGATGGCGGCACCGCTGCGTGCGCGTGTCATGGCCTGGAGCGCCTCGCGGACAGGAGTCTCGGGAGTGATCATCGCGAGCTGCTCACCGCTGCGCATGACGTCACTCACACGGGTGAGCAGCGCACGGCCCAGCGAGCCGCCGGGATGCAACCGGGCAAAGTCCTCGGATTGAAAGCCGCGTGCTTCGAGCAGTGCCATCGCCAGGGCGTCGCAGAGCACGAGCATGGTGGTGGTGCTGGAGGTGGGGGCCAGGTTCAGCGGGCAGGCCTCCTGCGTGACATGCACATCGAGCACGACATCCGCATTTTTTGCCAGCGTGGACTGCAGCGCGCCGGTGATCGCGATGATCGGAATGCCGAAACGCTTCACATGCGGCAGCAGATCCAGCAGCTCCGAAGTTTCGCCGCTGTAGCTGAGCATGATCGCCAGATCGCCCGGATCGGCAACGCCGAGATCGCCGTGCAGCGCATCACCGACATTCAGCAGCACGGTGGTGGCCCCGGTGCTGTTGAGGGTGGCGGCCAGCTTGCGGCCGATGTTGCCGCTTTTGCCCACACCGCAGACGATGAGCTTGCCACGGTTGCGAACGCACGGCAGCAGCAGTTCGATGGCACGGGAGAAACTCTCGTCAATGCGTGCATGCAACCGCTGCAGCTCGTCGATTTCGAGCTGGATGACACGGCGGGCTTTCTCCGGGTAATTCATGAGCCGGAACCTTTAGACAGATAGCGAGATGCAGCAACCAAGTGCTTGAGCATGAGAGAATTCCCCGCCATTATCCAAATGCCAACGCATCTGACTTATCGCCAATGACTTCCGGTTCCATCGGTTCCCACCGCGCCTTCATGGGTGTCTGCATCACCCTGAGCATTTGTCTGGCGCTGACTCTCTTTGTGGGCTGGAAGTGGTATTTTGAGAGCCTTGCCAGCCGCAATACTCTGATCGAGATGGCAAAAAAAGCTGAGACACGCGTTCGGGAGTTGGAAAACCTGGGGCTTTCCGTCGAAGCGGCGAAAACCGAAGCGGAACCGCCTTCAGTGCTGCCCAAGATTTCGGTCCCTGAGACGGCTCCTCAGGCGGCACCTCAGACGTCTGTCAGCAATCAAGGTGCCCTGCACCCTGCGGAGTCCAAGATCAAGGAGCTGCCACTGATGGAAACCAGTGATGATGTGGTTCACGCACTGGCCCTTCTGGACCAATACTGGAAAACCGAGGCGTGGAAGGACCGTGTCCCGCTGGTGGTCCATTCTGACCGTGTCGCCGAACTGATGAAGGACTTTTATGAGACACAGGGTGCTGCAGACCCGGCGCCCGGTGGGCTGGTCAGCAAGGCCCGTTATCAGATCGACGGCACTGAAATTCTCTACTTCAGCTACACCAGCAGCCGCCCGACGGGTTCGCTGGAGGTCGCCATGCTGCGCGGCCCCGACGGGAAGTTCCTGATCGACTGGGAAAGTCTCACCGGCTATGGCGAGATGTCCTTTCAGGACTTCCGCGCCAAGCGTCCCACCAAACCAGTGATCATGCGTGCCTACGTGCGCCTGTTTGAATACTTCAACTTCGAGTTCTCCGACTCTAAAAAATACCTCTGTGTGAAGCTGACCTCAGAAAACGGCGAAAGCTCTGTTTACGCCTACTGCGAGCGAGGCACGGAATTGGGCCGCTGGCTCGAATCCGACCTCTCCTCCACGGGCCCTTCCGGTTTCAAGGGCTACACGATGCAGGTCTCTTTCCCGCCGGACGCCCAGTCAAACCAGTGCGTGAATTTGGACAAGGTCTTGACTGCACGCTGGCTGGTGCTGCCGTGAAAACCCGCCCCGTTGGGCTGTCAGGTGGTAAAAAAGAGCCTTTTACTCTCCGTCACGGCCGATGGCCTCCACCGGGCATCCGGTGAGGGCTTCCTCGCAGAGATTGCGCTCGTCGTCGTTTTCAGGCTGCTTGTAGAGGTACGAATGGCCGCCGTCATCGTCACGCTTGAAGTTCGCCGGGGCCGTTTCACGGCAAAGGTCGCAGTCGATGCACTGGTCATCGACATAGTAGGCACCGGGGGCGTTTTGGGCGTATTTGTTTGCAGCGTCAGCCATGGGGTCTGGGGAGGTAGGGGCCGCGATAGTAGTTCCCGGCCCCTTGGTTTCAAACGGTTTTTTGCCCTGTTGTCCCCACCCTGAGTCCCTGATTGACACACCCTTTACAATAAAAGCTCGCCTCAGCCGTGATGCTCGCCGCATCATTCCCTCCAACCACCCCACGGCCATGAAAACGCTCGCCCTTGCCCTCCTCCTGCCGCTCGCCGCCCTCGCCCTGCCCTCCATAGCCTTGGCGCAGGAGGGCGAAAACGAAATCGGCTTCATTGAGCGCTTCGCCCTCGCCGCCGACCGCGAAAAAGCCCTCGGTGAACTCGTTCCCGGTTCCGAAGAGTATTACTTCTTCCACGCCCTCCATTATCAAAACGTCCGCGACACCGCGAAGCTCAACGACCTCCTCAACCAGTGGCGCAAACGCGCGCCCGACGAAAACGAGCAGCGCCGCATCATCGAAAACCGCGAGGCCATCCTCAACTACGAACGCGATCCGCAGGGCACGCTCAAGTACCTCATCGAGCGCCTCGGCATCCGCCACGACCACCAGCAGGAGGTCCGCGACCAAAAGCCCGACCTGCCCACCAGCCTCGACCAGGCCAAAATCTCCCGCGAGGTCTTCCTCCGTGATGCGCTCAACAACGACCGCGCCTTGCAATCCCTCACCCAGGACGCTCTCGCGGCCTTGATCCGCGATCAGGTGCCGCTCACGCCAGACCAGCGCCGCTCAGTGCTGCAAAAGCTCCAGCGCCCCGACGTGCCAAATCTCGTCGCCGCTCTCAATGCGGACTTCAAAGCGGAACCGAACATCGGTTTCGGCGATTTGCCCATTCATCGCCAGCTTTTACTTACCCAACTCGACGAGCTGAAAGGCGAGCACGGCAGGAGCACCAACTTCATTTACACCTACCTGCGCAAACTGGCCCCCAACGCCGATGTAAACCTCGAATACGACGAAGCGGAGCGCGAGGCCTGGCTCGACCGCGTATGGGCCTTTGCCGAAGGCGTTTCATCGCACAAAACTCTCAAAGCCCGCATCCTCTACCTCCGCCTCGATCACGACCGCAAAAAAGGCGTCTATGACCGCGAACGCTTCCTCGCCTACCTCAAACTCCCCCGCCGGATGCCCTACATCAACGAGGAGTTCTTGCGGACCTACAACTCCGACTGGAGCGACCTCGACGCCGACCTCAGCGAGCCGCTGATCAGCTCGCCGCCCGTCCACAACGACGAAGAACTCGTCCGCGACTACTTCCTCCACCTCTTCGCCACCGCCCAAGCCGACGCCACCGCGCCGCAGCTTCTTGCTCCGTGGACCGAGCATGTGAGCGACACCTGGCTCAAACCCATCCTCGCCGAGGCGCTGATCACCAACGGCATCGGCAATCCCGAGCGCTGGGCCTCGCTCATCACGCCCACCGAGTTTCAGCAGCTCAAAGAACGCGTGGACATCGAATTCCCCGCAACGAACGCACCGCAGTTCCTGCCGGGCGACGACATCGCCTTCGATGTCATCGTCAAAAACACGCCGAAGCTCATCGTGAAGATTTTCGAGCTGAACACGCTCAATTTCTTCCAGACGCAGCAGCGCCAGCTCAACACCGATCTCAATCTCGACGGCCTCGTCGCCAACAGCGAGCAGACGCACGCCTTCGACGGCGGCCCCTTCAACCGCACGCGGCAGAAATTCCAGTTCCCCGACCTCAAAGGCAAGCGCGGCGCCTGGATCATCGAGTTCATCGGTGGTGGCCGCAGCAGCCGCGCCCTCATCCGCACCGGCCAATACCACGCGCTTCAGCAAACCGGCCCTGCGGGCGATTTGATCCTCGTCCTTGATGAAAAGAATCAGCCCGTGAAGGAGGCCGCCGTGTGGTTTGAAGGTCGCAAACTCAGCGTCGATGAAAAACTCGGCCGCATCGCCATTCCGTTCACCAACCAGCCCGGCACAAAAAACCTCATCATTGGCGACACCACCGGCACCTTCGCCACGCTCACCTCCTTCACGCATCACGCCGAAGATTATCGTCTCGACACGCAATTCCACATCGAGCGCGAACAGCTCCTCGCCCGTCGCGAGGCCACGCTCGCCGTGCGCACCGCCTTGATGCTTGGCGAAACGCATCTCGCCCCCGAACTGCTCACCGAGCCGAAGCTGACCATCACCAGCACCACCCACGACGGCATCTCCACCACCCGCGAAGTCAAAGACCTCAAACTCAGCGCCGGCAGTGTCCTCACGCACAAGCTCACCGTCCCCGAGCGCCTCGCATCACTCACCGTGGCCTTCAGCGCCAAAGTCGATGTCCTCAGCGCCGGTGGCGAAAAACGCGATGTCTCCGCGCAGCACGCATGGACCCTCAACGGCATCGACAAGACCGAAGCCGTCAACGACGGCCACCTCAGCACCTTCGACGGCCAGCGCATGTTTGAGCTTCTCGGCAAAAACGGCGAACCCGTTGCCGACCAGCAGGTCATCTTCACCTTCAAGCACCGCGAGTTCAACCGTGTGCAGACCGCTGCATTGCGCACGGATGACAAGGGCCGCGTGGCGCTCGGCAAACTCGAAAACATCGCTCAAGTCACCGCCAAAATCCCCGACGGCCGCAGCAGCATGTGGCCGCTCGAAGACGCCGACACCACGCTTTCCACGATCATCCACGTCATCGAAGGCGAACCGATCCGCATCGCAGAAAGTAGAACGGGGTTTCAACCCGTCTCTCTGCTCGCTCAAACCGTCGGAACCTTCACCGCCGATCACCAAGCCCTTCTCAAATCCGAAAACGGCTTCCTCACCATTACCGGCCTCAAGCCTGGCGACTACTCCCTCAAACTCGCCGACCAACTCATCGACATCAAAGTCACGAAAGGCTCCGTCATCGGCGGCTGGGCGCTCGGCAAGCACCGTCAGCTCGAACTCAAAGGCAACTCTCCGCTGCACATCGCCAGCGTCGAGAACGACAAAGACTTCATCACCGTCAAACTCGCCCACAGCAGCCCGTTTGCGCGTGTCCACATCGCCGCATCGCGCTTCGATCCCGGCAGCGGCATCTTCGGTGGCCTTGGCGGCTTCACCCGCTTCGGCGCGGCCTCCGGCTCGCCAGCGCGGAATCCGAATCTCTACTCCGCTGGACGCGAGATCGGTGATGAATACCGCTACATCCTCGAACGCCGCTACGCGAAGCTCTTCCCAGGCAACATGCTCACCCGCCCCGGCCTGCTGCTCAATCCCTGGGAAATCCGCAGCACCAATCTTGAAGAATTGAGGCTGCAAGCAGGCGAGGGCGCTTCTCAGACACGCGGCGGAGCCGCAGGCGGCATGGCACCCGCCGAGGCGATGCTCGCAAAGAAAATGAAGGCCCAGGCAAGCCCGCAAGGCGGCACCAACCTCGACTTCCTCGCCGAATCCGCGCCGGTCATCTATAATCTCGTTCCTGACAAAGACGGCGTCGTGCGCATCGAGCGCAAAGCGCTCGGCGACCGCCAGCATGTGCAAATCTACGCCGAGGACCTGCACAACGCCTCCTGGCGTACGCTCACGCTGCCAGAGGTGCCGACGAAGTTCGCCGACCAGCGCCTCGCGCGGAATCTTGATCCCGTGAAGCCCTTCACGCAGAAAAAGGAGATCACCGTGCTCGAAACCGGCAAGTCCCTCACGCTCGCCGACATCCTCACCAGCGAGCTCGAAACCTACGACTCCCTCGGCGGCATCCACTCGCTGTTCACCACACTCAGCGGCAACGGCCATCTGGCAGAATTCGCCTTCATCCTGAACTGGCCGAACCTCAAGGACGACGAGAAACGCGCCAAATACGGCGAGTTCGCCTGCCACGAGCTGAGCTTCTTCCTCTCCCGCAAAGACAAACCGTTCTTCGAACAAGTCATCAAGCCCTACCTCGCGAACAAGAAGGACAAGACCTTCATGGACGAGTTCCTCCTCGGCCTTGATCTGCAAAAATACCTCGAACCCTGGGTCTATGCCCGCCTCAACGTCGTCGAACGCATTCTCCTGGCCCAACGCATCGAGAACGAAGCTCCGAACGCCGCGAGACATGTGCGCGAGCTGTGGGAAATGATTCCGCCGAATCCCGAGCAAGCCGATCATCTCTTTGAAACAGCGTTGCGTGGCCGAGCGATGGAGTTCGGTGATTCAGGTGCCGGAGTTGCTTTCGATAAGGCCAAATCAGAGATGGCCGCGAATGCTCCACCGCCACCACCCATGTTGCCCGCGACATCACCTGCGGCACTCATGGACAATTTTGCCGCCGAACCCGCTGCTGGCGGTGGTTTTGGGAAAGGCATGGGAATGGGTGGCGCTCCAGGTGCGCTTCGACGCTCCATGACCGCCGAAGAACTGCGGGCACTGCCTCAATTAAAAGCCGCCGATGGAGATCGCGCGGCGGGCCGCAAAGAACTCGAAAAGCTCGGCGCAGAACGTGAGGTGGCTCTGGGGGAGACCTTGGCCCTCAACGGCGGCACTACCTACACGGGAGCCACCGTCATCAGAGCCGGAACATTGGCCTACTTTGGCGCGGCTGACGCTCAGAACGCTCGTGGGCTCGTCCGCGCCTTCTTCCGAGCGCTCGGCCCGACGAAGGAATGGGCGGAGAACAACTACTACAAGCTGCGCATCACCGAGCAGGCTGCCGAACTCGTCACCGTGAACGCCTTTTGGCGTGATTACGCGGCCTGGGTGGCCGCTGGATCGAAGAATGGCTTCGTTTCATCGAATGTGGCCGAGGCGAGCCGCAACTTCACCGAGATGATGCTGGCGCTCGCGGTGCTCGATCTGCCGTTTGAGGCGGCGAAACACACCACGAAGGCCGACAACGGCCAGTTCACCTTCACCGCAGGCGGGCCGGTCATTTTGTATCACAAGGAGATCAAACCCGCTGCGACCAAAAACAACGCGCAGGGCCAGCTTCTCGTGTCGCAGAGCTTCTTCCGCCATGGCGACCGCTATCGCCAGGAGGGGAACGAGAAGTTCGAGAAATACGTCACCACCGAGTTCCTCACCGGCGCGACGTATGGGGCGAACATCGTTGTCACCAATCCCACCAGCAGCCCGGTGAAGGCCGTGGTGCTGCTGCAAATCCCGCAGGGCGCGCTGCCCGTGCTCGGCAGCAAGGCCACCAACAGCCGTCAGGTGCGTCTGGAGCCTTACACGACCCAGACCTTCGAGTATCACTTCTACTTCCCGCTCGTGCCCGCGAAGGCCGGGCTCAAGTTCGCGCATTTCCCGGTCAATGTCGCCACCGCCACCGGTTCAGCCGCCGCGAAGCCGTTTGAGTTCAACGCCGTCGCCAAACTCACTGAAGTGGACAAGGCTTCATGGGATTACGTGTCGCAATACGGCACTGATGCGGAGGTGTTCAGCTTCCTCGACCAGAACAACCTCGAAGGACTCAACCTGGAGCGCATCGCATGGCGCTGCCGCAAGAGCAGCGACTTCTACCAGAAGCTCGTCGCCTTCATGAACCAGCATCACGTCGCGGACGATGCCGTTTTCAGCTACGCCTTCCTCCACAACGACGCCTCGACACTCGGCCAGATGTTGAAGGACGACGAAAGCTACGGCCCTTACCTCGCCAGCAAGCTGCTCACCATCGAGCCCATCGAACTGCGCAGCTACGAGCACCTCGAATACTCCCCGCTCGTGAATCAGCGCGCACATCGTGTTGGCAGCGAGTGGCGCGTCGCGAATCCGGCGGTGCTGGAGGAATACACGCAGCTTCTCGGCATCCTCGCCTTCAAGCCGCAGCTCGATGCGATGGACAGCATGAGCGTGACCTACTTCCTCTTCCTGCAAGACCGCGTGGAGGAGGCGCTGGCCCGCTTCAAGGCCATCGACGCCGCCAAGCTGCCCACACGCCTCCAGCACGACTATTTCCAGTGCTACGCCGCCTTCTACGAGGGAGATCTCGCCAACGCTCGCGGTCTCGCCGCCAAATACGCCGACCATCCCGTCCCACGCTGGAGGACACTCTTTGCCGATGTGACCACGCAGCTCGATGAGATCGAAGGCAAGGCCGCGAAGAACGAAAAGACTGACAAACCCGACCGCGAGAAGCAGCAGGCCGAACTTGCCGCCACGGAGCCGACGTTTGAGTTTAAGGTGGAGAACAAAACCATCGCTCTGAGCTGGAAAAATCTCTCCGAAGTCACACTGAACTACTACCTGATGGACCCCGAGTTCAGCTTCAGCAGCAATCCGTTTGTGAGCCAAGACTCCGGTCGCTTCAGCATCATCAAGCCGAACAAAACCGCCACCCAGGCGCTGCCGAAGGACCAAACAACGCTCGAAGTCGCCCTGCCCGCAGAGTTCACCAAAGCCAACGTGCTCGTGGAGATCATAGGTGCCGGACAGCGCAAGACCCAGGCCTACCACGCCAACACGCTGAAGCTCACGCTCACCGAAAACTATGGCCGACTCGAAACCCGCGATGCCGCCACTGACAAACCTTTGCCAAAAGCTTATGTGAAGGTCTATGCCAAACTCAACAACGGCACCGTGCGCTTCTTCAAAGACGGCTACACCGACCTGCGCGGCCGTTTCGACTACGCCAGTCTCAACGCTCCCGAAAACGGCGCTCCGCAGCCCACACCGTATGAGCCTGCGCCCGCCAACGGCCTCGATTACCAGATGCTCAAGCCCGCTGAACTGAACAGCGTCGAAAAACTCTCCCTCCTCATCCTTAGCGACACGCATGGAGCCACCGTGAAGGAAGTGAATCCGCCAGGACGGTGATTGGCAGTTTGTTGTTCACGTGTCAGCGTGTTTGTGAGAGAAGAGGCCATGCCAAAGCGTGAACAACACCCAACCGCCATGATCCGCACTCTCTTCCTCGTTTTCGCCATCGCTTTCACCGCTTCCGCCCGTGACAAGACACTCGACATCTACTGGATCGACTCCGAGGGCGGCGGTTCGACGCTGATCGTGACGCCAGCGGGCGAATCGGTGCTGATTGACACGGGGAATCCCGGTGGACGTGATCCGCAGCGCATTCAGAAGGTCGCCACCGAGATCGCGGGGCTCACGCGCATCGACCACGTCGTCATCACGCACTTTCATGTCGATCACTTTGGCGGACTGGCCGAGCTGGCGGCGCTGATGCCGGTGGGGACGCTTTATGACAAGGGAATCACGGAGGGCAGCCCGGATGGCAAGGCGCAGGACATGCGCTGGACGTTGATGAGCCGCCCGTATCGCGATGCGAAGGTCGAGAAACGCGTCACGCTGGCTGCGGGGGATGTTGTGCCACTCAAACAGGCTGAGGGCAGTCCAAAGCTTGTTTTGCGATGCCTTGGGGCGAATCAGAAGTTCATCCCGCCGTATCCCGACCAGGCGGAAAACCCGCTAAAGGGCTCCGTGCCGCCCAAAGAGCCTGATCCGAGTGACAACGCCAACAGCGTCGTGCTGGTGCTCGAGTTTGGCGGTTTCCGCTTCTTCGATGGTGGTGATTTGACCTGGAATGCGGAGGAGAAACTTGTCTCGCCCTTCAATCTGGCCGGCACAGTTGATCTGTATCAGGTGAATCATCATGGGCTCGACAGCAGCAACAACCCCATGCTCATCCGCAGCCTTCAACCGACCGTCTCCGTGATGAACAACGGCCCGAAGAAAGGCACCAGCAAGAGCGCCATGGACGCGCTGAAGTCCACGCCGACGATCCAGGCCATGTATCAGGTGCATGAGAACATCCGCCCCGACGCCGAAAACACCACCGACAAGGCCATGATCGCGAATCATGGCGATCTGGCCGAGGGTTGCACCGCACAGCACATTCACTGCGTGGTGAGCGCGGATGGCAAGAACTACACGGTGGAGGTGCCGTCGCAGAAGCACTCGCGCGCATTTCAAACGCGTGAGAAAACGGCTGCGGGAGCCCGATAAGTCAGATCACCTGGCTTTTCGAAGATCGGAACGAATCACTGGCCCGAGCCACTTCGCTGTCTCGTCGGCGATGACGTTGTAGCCCGCGAGGTTTGGATGACGGTCGCCCGCCCAGCCGGGAAGGTGGCCGAAGATGCCATCGAGGCGGTTGTCGAGCACGACGACCTGGGGATCGGCTCCAGGCTGAATGTAAGGCGTGGCAAACGCGCGGAGGTTCTCGGGAATCTTGGAAAGTGCGAAGCGGCGGTAGTTGAGACCGTCGGGGTTCTTCTTCAACTCGGCGAGATAGCGGGGCGCGATGTCGAAGAGCGTGAGCTTTTCCTCGGCGGCGATCTGTTTGATGAGCGCGTTGATGTCCTCATGCAAGTTGTCGAGCGCGTAGGGGATGGCGGTCATCGGAATGAGCATCGCCTTCGGGTGGTCTTTACGCAGGCGTTCGAGGAGTTCATGGAAATCCCTCGGGAAGGCGGTTTTGAAGTCTTTGACCCGCGCCTGATCGTTCAGGCCGTAGCGGATGAAGATGTAGTCGGCCTGCGGTTTGGTCTTCACCGCCTTGTCATAGCGTGTGTCGAGCAAGCGGCGGATGTATTCGCCGCTGACACCTTCGTTGTACACATCACAGGGCGGCAGATCGGTCTGCTCGGCGAGCTTGATGCGCAACGTGTCCTCGATCTGAGGCTCATCAGGGGCCAGTTTCTTGGGAATGCTGGCCTCGGTGGTGCTGTCGCCGAGAAGGATGATCTGTAGGCGCTTTTTGCCCGCAGTAGCATTGCTGAAGGCGAAAGGTTGCCCGCCGATGAGTTGATCGGAGGTAATCGTGGGGCAAATGCGCTTCTCGACATGCTGAATGAACAGCTCCGTGCCGCGCACATGGCTGACGAAGGGCCAGCGCGCGGGATTGTACATCGTGTCAGTCATGTCGCGCATGAGGACGACGTGCTTGCCGTTCTTCGCCATCTGGCGCAGGCCAAAGGGGCGGCCGCTGACGCACATGTTGAGATGCACGCCCATGAGGATGACGTTGTCGATGTTCTTCGACTCCAGGAGGTTCCAAATTTCGACGCCGTTGTCGCTGATGGCATCCTTGTCTTGATCGATGCGCAGCGTGTCGATCTGCTTCGTCCATGGAGCACGTGGATTGAGACCCTTGGCTTCGAGTTCCTTCGCCCAGGCGGCATGTTCCGCGGGATCATCGTCCTCGCCGCCGTCGGTTTGATCAATGGGATACACGGCCATCTCCTCGGCCGGGATTTGTTTGCACCACTCGCCGATTTTGTCAGGCAAGCGCGCGGCGGCGGGCGCGGACTTCGCGTGCTCGCGTGCCGGAGTGCCTTCATAGGGCTTCATGCAAGAACTCGGCGCATGAATGATCAGCACGCCGTCTTTGCGGGCCTTTTCGAGCACCTCATTGAAGCGCGGTGCCATCTCGCCTTCACGCGTGACGGCATTTTTGCAGTGATGCAAGTCCCACATGTCGCAGACGATGATGGCGGTGCGCGATGGCAGCCATTGTTCTTTGACGAGCGTGATTCTGCCAGATGGCGAGCGGGATTGAAGTGTCAGCGAGAGGTCTGCGGAGAAGGCAGACAGCGTGAGAGCGAGGAGGAGGGCGATGATCTTCATAACTATTTCGAAAGCTTCTTGTGCAGTTCATGAACTTTGGTGGCGATGCGGTCTTCGACGCTGTCCGCCCAACCGGCGGCGGCCTCGTAGCCGCCTTCTTTGAGCACGCGGAGGCTAGGGACGTAACCGGTGTAGTCGTTGGAGTAACCGGCGACCCACACGCCAGCATCACCGGCAAACTCGCGTTTGAAGCGCAGTGAGTAATCGACCACGACTTCGCTGCCGAGCGTGATGAAGGTGAGGTCGTTGCCGATCTTGATGACCTGCACGGGATACGGATGGGATTCGCGACCCGGCTTGGCGTAATCAAGGACGATCTCCTCATAGGCGGCACGGATCGGACCTGCGATTGGCCGTGGATTGACAGTGAGGGCCATTTCGACGGCGTTGGAGAGCGAGCGGCCATGCTGCATAGAGAGTTCGAGATCGGTCACGCCGGGAACGACATCGCTGCGGCGCGGATACGGATTTTGATCGGCCCCGCAGCCCATCAAGAACAGCGCGGTGAAGTCGGGGCGATGCTCCTGGAGGTATTCCTGCGCGAAACCAGCGTAGTCGCCGCAGTAATTGTAGAAGCCAAGGCTGGTGTTGTGGCAGGCGTAGCCGAAGAGCGTGGCGCGTAGCGTTCCGTCAGGCGCTTCGACACGTAGCGCGGGCACTTCGTGATCCACGGGGCCGTTCGGATTCGGCGCTTTGTTCGCATTGGGATGATCGGGCGGCAACGTGTAGTCGCGACGACGGTTCATGGCGAAACCACAACGCGCTTTGTTCCAGGTGAGTCGCGCTGGCTGCACATCGGCGAGCGCCTTGCCGATGATGCCGACGATGTCGTCTTGCAGCTTCTGCGTGTAGTCCCAGGCATCTTGGGTCTTCGGGTTGTCCTTGTCTTTCTCGGTCAAAGGCGTCGTGCGCAACGACGGCCCGCTGTGTGTATGCGAGGCGTTCATGACCAGGTTCGCCTGCGGCAGCTTGAACTCCTTCTCCGCACGCTCAGCGACCGCATGGCGCAGCAGTTGCGGCACACCGATGAGATCCAGCGTCACAAACACGAGCCTGTTTCCCTGCTCATCTTGAAGCGCGAGCGCCTTGGCGAAAAGATCCTGCACCTTGCCGACCGCAGGCGTCTTCCGCGACGCATAACCCGCCATGAAAAGCATCTTCTGCGGCGTCACCTTGGCCACGGCCACGCCAACCTTCCAGTTCGCCGGAACATGCGGCGCGACCGACTTCGGCGGTGCTGGTGGCGACAGCGGCGTGGCTCCCGGCGGTGCTGCGATGATTGTGGTGGCGAATAATAGGCTGGTGATGATTCCTCGGAATGGCATGAGCAAACTACGCCGCCATTCGCGTTGTTTGTTCACTCTCACCGATCACCGCATGCGTCTCGCCTCCGTCCTCACTCCACTCGATGAACATCATCTAAAACTCGCGGCGCAGTGTGGAGTGGAGGAGATCACGGTGAGGTATCCGGGAGCGCGGCTGGAAGATATGCTGCGCACGAAGGCTCAGATCGAGCGCCACGGCATGAAACTGGGCATCATTGAGGGCTACCTGCCCATTGAGAAGCTCAAACTCGGCAGAGATGACGACGGCAGCGACACGGCGGCGATGAAGCTGCTGCTTCAACACATGAGCGAGGCGGAGGTGCCGTTGCTCTGCTACAATTTCATGGCCGGCACCGACTGGGTGCGCACCAAGCTCCATGCCAAAGAACGCGGTGGTGCGCTGGTGACGGCTTTTGACCTCAAAGAAGCGGAAAAGGCGATGTCGCTGAGTGCCACGGCGAATCAGATCAGCAACGAGACGATCACGGCAGAAGCCTTGTGGACGAATCTGGAGCGCATGCTGACTGAATTGCTGCCCGTGGCTGAAAAATATGGCCTCACGATGGTCATGCATCCCGATGACCCGCCGCTGGCTGAGTTTGCTGGCAAGGCGCGCATCATGAACAGCGTGGAAAACTTTGAACGGCTTATACGTCTCGCGCCGAGCCGACACAACGCGATCTGTTTCTGCCAGGGCACTTTCGCGGCCATGGGCGTCGATATTCCCGCCACCATCCGCCGACTCGGCCCGCACATACGCTACGTTCACTTTCGTGATGTGCGTGGCAATGCCGAGGCTTTTGCGGAAACATTTCACGACAACGGGCCGACGGACATGGTCGCCGCCATGCATGCGTATCGTGACATCGGCTTCACCGGCCCCATGCGGCCCGATCATGTGCCGCAGCTCGATGGCGAGGAAGACGGTGAGCCCGGCTATACGATGATGGGCCGCCTCTTCGCCTACGGCTATATGCGCGGGCTGATGGAGGCATCATTGAAAATTCACCGTATTAAATGAATCTGAAGCAAAAACGGATTGGGCACCCGGCCGGAACGACCGGGAAAATGCCAAAACCTACGCCGCCTTGCGCTCAACGCGCTTGCGCATCAGCGGGGCACGTTCGCCTTTGACGACACCTTCGTTGATCGTGACACCGCGGATGTCCATCCGGCTTGGCACGTCATACATGACATCAAGCATGATGCGCTCAAAAATGCTGCGCAGACCTCGCGCACCGGTGCCGCGTGACGCGGCTTCCTTCGCCATGGCGAGCATGGCGTCTCGCGTGATGGAAAGCTCCACGCCATCCATGTTCATGAGCTTGGAATACTGCTTGATGAGCGCGTTTTTGGGCTCGGTGAGCACCCGCATGAGCTCCTGCTCGGTGAGGGCCTCCAATGAGCAGATCACCGGCAGGCGTCCGATGAACTCTGGAATCATCCCGAAGGAGAGCAGATCCTCCGGCTCCACTTCAGCCCTGATTTTGGCGGTTTCAGAGGCCTGGACATCGTGTGGATTGACAAAACCCATCGTTTTGCGCCCACGGCGGCGCTCCATGAGCTTGTCCAGACCCACAAACGCCCCGCCGCAGATGAAGAGGATGTTCTCCGTGTTCACCTGGATGTATTCCTGCTGCGGATGCTTGCGCCCGCCCTGCGGCGGAACATTGCACACGGTGCCTTCGATGATTTTCAGCAGCGCCTGCTGCACCCCTTCGCCGGAGACGTCACGCGTGATGCTGACGTTCTCCGTCTTGCGACCGATCTTGTCGATCTCGTCAATGTACACGATGCCAATCTCGGCGCGTGACACATCATAGTCAGCGGCCTGCAGCAGTCGCAGGATGATGTTTTCGACGTCTTCACCCACATAACCCGCCTCCGTGAGCGTGGTGGCGTCGGCGATGCTGAACGGCACGTTCAGAATGCGCGCAAGCGTCTTGGCGAGCAAGGTCTTGCCGCAGCCGGTGGGACCCATGAGCAGGACGTTGCTCTTTTCGATCTCGACATCGTGCGGATCAGGCAGCGTGGCGGTGATTTTTTTCTGCGCGCTGGCGCTGCGGGCCGCCTGCTGCTGCGAGTGCAGGATGCGCTTGTAATGATTGTGCACCGCGACGCTGAGCACCTTCTTCGCATGCGGCTGGCCGATGACGTGCTGGTCGAGCAGTTCAACGATGTCCGCAGGACGCGGCACCAGCAGCGAAGGCCCTCCCTCTGAATCCAACGACGCCTCCTTGTCGAGGATGTTCTTGCAGACGTGAATGCAGTTGTCGCAAATGTACACCCCCGGACCCGCAATGAGCTTTTTGACTTCAGCATGGCTTTTGCCGCAGAAGGAACAGAGAGTGACGTTGGAACCGCGAGCCATGATGTTTGATTGGATTGGGGGGAATGTCGCACGGAAGCGTGATGCACGTCAAGGTGACGCTTCAACAGAACGCAACACCACCTGACCTTTGTCATTACGCTCATATCGGGCGTTGAGTTTGGCTCCAGCAGGAAATTCAGAGAACAAAAAACTGTCACGTGAAGCCAGCGCACCCGACAGATCCTCGCGGACATGGCCGGTTTGATCATTAATTTTCCACGTATTGCCCCCACTGGGAGCGATCTGCCCCCATGCAGCAACGCTGAGGCCTTGAATCACCGCTCCGGGTGGAATGCCCGCAGCATCCAGCGGCCAGACCTGCGGCACGATGGCTTTCAACGCTTCAAAATGCTGACGGCGCAGTTCCTGGCTCCAAAAAGTCCGCAGGGCCGGCAAATGCAGCAGCGCACGCTCCAAAAGCGACTCGGCGAGCGCTGCGCCACCACCAAGCAGCCGGATATGATCCGGCATCAAATCAAACGTCAGCCAAAGCTCGTCAGGAGCCGCCCGCTGTGAAGCAAGAGACAGCCAATGTGCCAAAAAAGCGCCCACATCACCTGCGATGCGGCCTTTCGCGACACGTGCCTCCAATACCTCTCGCGCCGCCGCCCAGCGCACCACACGATACCCCGCAGACTCGATCGCTTCGCGCTGTGATCGAGGGAGTTGTGCGAGTGAATTCGGGGCCATGTGTGTGGTGTCCTAGATGCAGACCGCCATCCGTCAAAAGGAGAGATTGCAGCGAATGAGCACTTATGGTAATTATAAGACAATGTTACGTACTTTTACCCGCACTTCTCACGCCATTATCTCCCGTGGCCGAGGAAACTCTGCTTTTTCCCTCCTGGAGATGCTCATGGTCATCTGCTTCATCGGCATCGTCTGCGGAGTGGCCATCGGCTGGTATGCAGGCATGCACAAGGATGTGCTCGAACGTGTGACCGCCCAGCGCAACGCCCAGGAAATCGTCTCTCTCGGTGTCTGCGCCACGGTCAGCGGCGCCGACTTCGTCGTGGCCGACAGCAAACAGGCCACGGTGGAAAACCTTATTGCGGGCACGATGGGCCGGCATGGCCTGTGGAAGGGCAAGACCTTCCGCCTCACCAGCCTGCAACCCGAAGCCCTGCCCGGAGCGCTCACCTTTGTGAAATTCGACTCCGGTCTGCTGCTCTATGATCCTGCAGGCGGCCAGCTTTGATGCGGTCAGTCTGCCTTGACCTCCAGATGAAGCGTGGCGGGCTGCTTCATCGCCTCCGCCGCGTTGCTCGCCCCTGGCTCATCGGGAAAAATCACCACGATCTCGTGGATGCCGCCCTGCCCGCGGTTTTTTTGCTCTTTGAGCACCCACATCTGCACAAACTTCGCCACGGACTGACGTGCCGCCTCGCGCACCTGCCTGATTTTTCCCGGCGTGGCGGCACGCCGCTCCAGAACCGCCGTCAATCCTTTCTCCAGCTCGGCCAGATTCTCCTCCGCATTGAATCGCAGCCAGCCCGCCTCGGATTTTTTCTCCATCGTCTCCGTGCGGATCGCCGGTGGCAGCGAAGGTCGGATCGCGGGCGCGATCACCACACAACGCCCGTCCTGCACATTCAGGCTCCAGTCGTCGGACAGCTTCAGATGGTAGCGATAAACCACCATCGCGCGGATTTCAGACACCGTGGTGCCGAGGTAAACCACTTCATTGAACAACGACTTGGTGTCGAACTTCGTCACCATCTCCTCGGTGTCCACGGTGGCCAGCTCCAGCACATCTCCATTCGTCGAGACGATGCGTTTCACGTTCTCGCGAAACACCTCGGTGATGGTCTGTTTTTGAAAGTGCTCCGCCAGCCACTTCATGCCAAAGCCCGAGTCCACGACCTTCCAGGCCACAATGCCGCCGATGATCAGCACCGCGAGCAATGTCAGCGCCAGCAGAGCAAAACATCCCGGTCCGCGACGTGGAGCGGATGTGGGGGAGGCATTCGGTTCAGACATGCGGGACAAAAAACAAGTTCATGCTGATGATGCGCAGGCGACCGGGGCTGCCAAGGTTGTTTTGCATCATTGAACATGACGCAACATCCACTCCGCCATTTCAGCATAGATGGGAAAATCGGTGATCAGCACATTGTCATGATCAGCACCGGGGATTTCGATCCAGCGCTTCTCCACGGCGGGCGGCAATGCTTCATAGAGAGGACGGCCATACCCGATGGGAATCACGCGATCGGAGCTTCCATGGGCGATTAGCGTCGGGCATTTCAAATCACAAACCAGTTTGAGCGAGTTCGCCGCACCGATTTCCATGCCCGTTTGCCATTCAAACAACCAGCCAGTGATCCAGCGAAGCCCTGAACCTCCCCACGAGCCCGCCAAACCTGAAGCCTGATGCCGCAGGACGTGGTCCAGCGTGTCGAACGTCGAGACAAACACCGTTGCGCGCCAGGGAGCCTCGTTCTTCACCGCGGCACGAATGCCCACGGCTCCTCCCATCGAAATCCCCATGATGCCACACGGCTGCGGATCAAATCCAAACTCCGCCGCCGCCCTCCGCAGCACCATCTCCGGCAGGTGTGACTCCTTCACACCGTAACACGCCACGGCACCAGGATGATCGCCATGCGCGGGCAGATCGAACAAGATGCAGCGAAATCCAACGGCGCAGAAGCGCTCCGCGATGAGCAGGTAGTCCTCCTTCCGGCCACGACGACCATGCACGAGCACCAGACTGCCGACGATTTGTCCCGCAGGTGGCAGCACAATCTTTTTCTTCAACATCTGCCCTCGAATCGTCTGGCCACGCTTGCCCAGCACGCCAGATGGAGCGGACTCGCACACGATGACGGGCGTGTTGTCAGCGCAGGTGAAAGATTTCAACACCACGCCATGCGCCGATGGATCAGCGAGAAATTCATGATGGTAGTCCTGCAACGGCCTGCGGGGCGGATGCGCGAGCTGGTCGGCAGCCCACCAAATGGCCGCAAGCGGCAGTACGAGGATACCCGTGATGATAAAGCGTCTTTTCACCGGCGGATCATTGCTGCGATTGTGCCTCACGCCAATCCCGGCTATGATCAATTTCGCCGATCATGAACACCTCCGCGCTTCTTCGATTCCTTGTCATCGCGCTGCCGGCCCTGCTGGCAAATTGCGCCAAACCCGCGTACGAGGCACGTGGACTCGCCTCCTACGTGGCGGATCACTATGCGGGGCATTACACCAGTTCCGGCGAGATTTACAATCCACAGGGCTGGACCGCCGCGCACAACTCGCTGCCCTTCGGCACGCAGGTGAAGGTGAAGAACCACTACAACGGCCGCACGGTAAACGTGACGGTGAATGACCGCTTCCCGTATTATCCGAACCGCGTCATCAATCTCTCCCGCGCCGCCGCCGAGTACATTCAGATCCCCTATCATCAGCTTGGTGATGTGACGGTGACAGCCAAGACGATCCCGGGCGGCACCGCAGCAGCCACCAGCTATGGCGCACCGCCGCCTGCCGGTTATGGAGCACCGCCACCATCCAACTACAGTGCTCCACCGGCCGGTTACGGAGCGCCGCCGGCTTCAAACTATGGAGCGCCTCCACCCGGTTACGGCACCACCACCCCGCCTTCAGGCTTGCCACCGCCACCGGCTGGCTATCCAGGCGCCAGATAACTTGGCAGAAAAAGAAGTGGCGTGAAATTTCCCGCCACACTTCAATCGTGGCAGTCCATATCATCAGCGTATGCCACTTCCTCCCGATTCCGAGCACCCTGCCGACGCCGAACTGGCCCGACGGGTCGAGCAAGGAGACGACTCAGCGTTCCGCAGGCTGATGGAGCGGCATTTGCAGCGGCTGCGCTCGTTTCTCGCGCTGCGCGCTCCGGTGCCGGACCTCATCGACGAGGTGGCGCATGATGCCTTCGTCTTCGCGTATCAAAATCTCGGCGATTTCACCGAGGGGTCGATGCAGCCGTGGCTGCGAAGCATCGCACACAATCTGCTGCGCGACCGGTTGAAGGCGTATGCACGCGAGTCGGTCAAACACGAGCGGTACTCTGAGATGGTGCGCTGGGAAATGGCACTGGAGGCTTCGGACAAGCCGGTGAGCGAAGAGTCAGATCACCTGGCCGCCTGCATCGAAAAATTGCGGCATCACCAGCGCACCGTTTTGGATCTGCGCTATGAGGCACAGCTTAGCAGCGAGGAGATCGCCAAACGCACCGGACGCAGCACGCTGGCGGTGCGCACGCTGCTGATGCGCGTGCGCCAGCAACTGCGCAAGTGCATCGAATCCCAACTCCAGCAAACCCCGGCATGAACGACGACGAAGCCATCGACAAGGCCTTGGAGGGAGTGCTTTCCAATGAGGAATGGCAGGCGCTGACGAACGATCCTGAGACGCTCAAGGAACTCGAGCAGCAACTCGGCATGGACGCGCTGCTGCGCGTGGCTCTTGAGAAGACCGGCACGCCGGAGTCGCTGACAGAGGCCATCGAAGCCAGCGTGGGCGTGTCACCCGTCGAAGATCTCATGTTCAGCATCGAAGCGGCGACGACTGGCACGCGCAAACGGCGGCGCTGGTTCACTTCATTGCCGCGCTGGACGACAGCCGCCGCTGCGGTGCTCATCGGATTCATCAGCGGCAGTTTCGCGTGGCCGGATGTGTTTCTGTGGCTCGATCTCGGCCCCACCGTCGCCCAGCGCACCGGCAAACGCGTGATCCTGCATGGCCACATCATCGCCGAGCCGCCGAAGTCCGCCCCAGTCATCACCTTCTCATTGCCATCGCCCAAACCGGAGCCAACAGCACCGGCGATCACCGAAACGCCCAAGTCGGAGCCAGTTGCGAATGTAGTGGCCGTTCCATCACCAACTCCGGCACCAATGGCGGCGGTACCAAAGCCAGAACCCGAAAAGAAGCCCGCTGCCCCGCCCGCAAAACCCGCGATGGCGCAGTCCACGCTGCCGCCGCCGATGAATCTCGCCTCAAAACCCACGGGCGACATGACACTGGTCATTCCCGACGCCTCCACAAAGGTCGATTTCGAAAAGCATGTGCTGCCAATCTTGGAACGCTCCTGCTTTGAATGCCACAGCGGCAAACTGAAGAAGCCGAAGGGCGGCATTCGCTTCGACGACCTCGAATTGATCCGCGAAAAAAGCCGCTCGGACAATCTCGTGCTGCCGCACAAGCCGGACAAAAGCACGTTGGTGAAATCCATCTCCCTCAAAAAGGATGATGACGACCTCATGCCGCCGCCGAACGAAAGCAAGCCGCTCAGCGCGGACGAGATCGCCCTCATCCGTCGCTGGGTCGATGAAGGCGCGAATTTCGGCTCCTGGACCTCGATGCGGGCGAAAGAAGTCATCATCTCGACGCAAAACGAGGCAGTGGATGTTTCCAAACTGCAGGCCGTGGCCGCGCGCATCGACCAGCTCATCGAAGCCGACCTGACCAAGCACGCGCAGGAACCGCGCCCGCTTGCCAATGACGCCACCTGGCTGCGCCGCGTTTACCTCGACCTCGTTGGCCGCATTCCCAGTGGTGATGAAACGAAGCGCTTCTTCGCCGCGAAGGAATCCGACAAGCGCGCCCGCCTGATCAACGAATTGCTCGTCTCCAACGGCCACGTCAGCCACATGTTCAACTACTGGTGCGACCTGCTGCGTGCGAAGGACGATCTCGCCGAGGGCGTGCAGGGAGATTTTTATCTCGCCTGGATCAAGCAAAGCGTCCGCGACAACAAACCCTTCGACGAATGGACACGCGAACTGCTCAGCCCCGAAGGCTATGGCTGGCGCGCTCCCGCCGCCGGTTATTATCTGCGCGACGGTGAAAACCGCGCCGCGAACATCGAGAGCACCGCCACGCTTTTTCTCGGCACGCAAATCTCCTGCGCGCAGTGCCACGATCATCCCTACAGCCGCTGGACGCGGAAAGATTACCATCAGTTCCTCGCCTGGACCTCCGGCATCAAGACCGCCTCCAAAGAGGATGCCGTCGGCACCGTCGAAGCCGAAAAAATCCGCGAAGCAGCGGAGCGTTACGATCGGCTGGCGATGGCCGGCATGAGTTACGAGCGCAAGCAGAAGTATGAACGCATCAAGGAAGCGCTGCTGGCCCTCCAGCGCGCGGCTGGTGGCGCAGGCGTCGTGAATGACGAAGGCAGCCCCGCCGTGCTGCCAGATGACTACCAGTATCCCGACGGCAATCCCGGCGATGTCATCCCCGCCGCCGTGCTCTATGGCGAACCACCACCCGCAGGCGCACGTCCGGCGGAAACACTGGCCGCGTGGGTCACCTCGCCGCAAAACACGCGCTTCAGCCTCACGCTCGCGAATCGTCTCTGGGCCAAACTTTTCGGCCTGCCCTTCGCCGGACGCGTGGATCAGGTGCGCGAGATCGCCGACTGTGCGAATCCCGACCTCGCCCAATACCTCGTCCATGTCGTGCGTGAGGCGAAATACGATGTGCGGCAGATTCTGCGCATCCTCTGCCTCACCCGCGCCTACCAGCGCGAGGCCGGACTGCCGCCAGTGGACAGTGAAGTCGTTTATCGATTCCCCGGCCCCGTCGTGCGTCGTCTGAGCGCCGAACAAGTCTGGGACTCGATGATGGCGCTCGCGGTCAAAGATCTTGATGTGAAGCTGAACTTCGATCCGCCCGGCGTCGCCGCGCTCGAAGCTGCCGTCGGAGCCAAAAAAACCAGCGATGTCACCGGCGTGGCACGCAAAATGGCCGGCGAGGAGGAGAGCGAGATGAAAGCGGACCAGCGCCGTGCGCGGCTGCGCAAAGAAATGGCGAAGGAATTCGCCGGTGGTGGCTTGGAGCGTGCCTCCGAGCTGCCGCAGCCCGCGCCGGACGGTCATTTCCTGCGCATGTTCGGCCAAGGCAATCGTGACTTCATCGGCGATGCGTGGAGTGCCTCCACCGTGCCGCAGGCGCTGCTCATGCTGAACAGTGATTTCTTCGACCACGTCGCACGTTCCGGCAGCCCGCTTGCCGACAGCCTGCGGGGACTCAACAACATCCGTGAAGCTGCCCGCGGTGCCTTCCTTGCCGTGCTCACACGCGAACCGACGCAGGAAGAACTCGACGCCTGTCAGGAAACACTCGGCGACACCCGCAACGCCAAGGCGCTCGCCCGCATGCTGCTCTCCACCGCCGAATTCATGTTTCAAAAATAACCGCCACTTCCATGAATCATCCTTTGAACCGACTCGACGATCTCGCACGCCGCGAATTCATCACCCGCATGGCAAAGACCTGCCTCGGCGTCAGCCTCGTGCCGCCTGCGGGCCTCGCACGAGCGCTGGAAACCAGCGCGCCAAAGTTCGCCGGGCACGTCATTTATCTCTACATGCGCGGCGGCATGAGCCACCTCGACACCTTTGACACGAAGCCTGACGCCCCGGCCGGTTATCAAGGCTCCACACGCACCATCAAGACGAAGTCCGATGATTTGCAGATCTCCGGCTACTTCCCCAAACTCGCGGATCATGGCAAAAAAATCGCCGTCGTTCGCTCCATGCATCACACCCAGGGCGCGCACGAGCCAGGCATGTACAAAGTGCTCACCGGCTATGAAGTCTCCACCTCGATGAAGCATCCCGCGCTCGGCTCCTGGGTCGCGCGGCAGGTCACGCAGGGTGCTTCCACCCTGCCCGCCTACATTCGTCTCGCCGATCTCGCCGGTCATCCGAGCAGCGGCTTCATGGACGCCCGTTTCGCCCCCGTCCCCGTTTTGGATGCCAGCAAGGGCCTGGAGCACACCCAGCTTCAGCAAGGCGACTCCATGACGAACCTGCGCAAGCGCACCGGACTCGCCGAAAAGCTCAACAGCGACTTCCTCAAACGCTTCCCCATGGACGGAGTGAAGGCACACTCGGATGTCTTCGCCGATGCCATCAAGCTCATGACCAGCAAGGATCTCGACGCCTTCGATATCACCCAGGAAAAAGGCAATCTCGTGAACGACTACGGAGCCAACTACTTTGGCCAAGGCGTGCTGCTCGCCCGTCGGCTCGTTGAGCGCGGCACAAAGTTCGTCGAAATCGAACTCGGCGGCTGGGACACGCATTCCAACAACTTCACCACGGTCGAGGCGCTCGCCAAAGTCGTGGATGACGCTGTGGGCACGCTGCTGGAGGACTTGGAAGCCCGCGGCTTGCTGGAAAGCACGCTCGTGGTGCTCACCACCGAGTTTGGCCGCAGTCCACAGATTCGCGGCTCCGGCCGCGATCATCATCCCATCGCCTTTTCATCCTTCATCGCCGGTGGCGGCGTCAAAGGCGGCCAGGCCTACGGCAAAACCGACGAAACCGGCACGCGTGTCATCGAAAATCCCGTCACCGTGCTCGACTTCCACGCCACCATCGGCGCACTGATGGGCGTCTCTCCCCACGACCTCATCCCCGCAGGCAGCGGCAGCTTCAACATCTACGGCGGCACCGGCGCGAAGCGCGGCGTGCCGATCGCGCCGTTCGTCTAGAGCAACTAGTCGCTGTTTCGCGCCAGTTTGCGCTTCAGTTTGCGCAGCAATTCGGAATTGCCCTCCAGCTCCTCCATCAGGAGCGTCAGCACCTCCAGCGTCTGGCGGCTGATGTGATGCTCCATGCCTTCCACGTCTTCATGAACGGTTTTGGGATCGAGACCGAAACTGGCGAGCAGACGCGTGAGCACCTCATGACGGCGGGCGATTTCCGCGCCCACTTTGCGGCCTTCCTCGGTCAAAACGACGCCGCGATAGCGCTCATAGACGACGAAACCCTCGGCATCGAGCTTCTGGATCATATTCGTCACACTGGCTTGCGAGATGCCAAGGTTCTGCGCGATGTCCACCACGCGCGCATAACCCTTTCCGGCGATGAGATTGTGAATCTGCTCGAGGTAGTCTTCGATGGCTGGTGAGCCGAGATGGCTGGTGTGTTCCTTGCGTTTGGCGGGCATGCAGTGTGCATGCCATAGCAGGAGCGAGGTGCTTCTGAAAATGTTTTTTCAGAAGTGAAAATAAAAGTTAGCCAAGGCTAACTTTTTAAGTTGCGGATACAGCGTCTTGGTTGAATTAGGTCAGCCTAACTTTAATAACCCAAGCAATAGTTCGACCCATGCACCTCCGACCACCCAACCGTTTCGCCGCCATGGCCCTCGGCGCACTTTTCGGTGTCATCTGCCTTCCAGCCGCAGCGGAGAACAAGAGCGCCTGGCACCTGTTCAATCCCACGCCGCCCGACCAGATGCGGGAGATGAGCACGGACCGGCCTGACACGACCGAATCGGCCTACACGGTGCCTGCCGGGCACTTTCAGCTCGAAATGAGCTTCTTCGACTACAGCCGTGATCTCAGTCCAGATCCTGCGGATTCCATACGCAACCAGGCCTGGAGCTACGGCCTGATGAACTTCAAGGTGGGTCTGTCGCACAACACGGACCTTCAGGTCATTTTCGACACCTACACCCAGGAAAGGTCCACGACCGATGAGGTCACGGACAAGCTCTCCGGATTCAGCGATGTCACACTGCGCTTCAAAATGAACATGTGGGGCAATGACGAGGGCACCACGGCCCTGGCCCTCATGCCGTATGTGAAAATCCCCACCGGCACGCGCTTGAGCAACAATGAATGGGAGGGCGGCTTGATCGTGCCGCTGGCGGTCGCGATCAATGACCGTGTGAACCTGGGATTGATGGCCGAAATGGATCTGGTGAGCGATGCGAACACGGGCGGCTACGACATCGAGTGGATGCAGACGGCCACCGTGGGCATCAGCCTCACCGAAAGGCTGGGCATGTATGTGGAACTGGTCGGCGTCGCGGGTGCCTCGACGGACTTCCGGGCGCTGCTGGACGGCGGCCTGACCTTCGCCGTCACTGACAACTTGGTGTTCGACGCCGGGGTACGCATCGGCCTGAACCGCGCCGCCGAAGACATCGGCGTCTTCAGTGGCATGAGCTTTCGTTATTAAACAAACTCCAACACCCCACAGACAGTATGAAAACACTCCATCTCCTCGCGCTCCTGTGCTGCCTGCTGGTTTCCTGCGGCCCATCGGCTGAGAAAACCAAAACCGGACCGAAGCGCATTCTGACCACGTTCACCATCATCCAGGACATCGCACAGAATGTCGCGGGCACGGCGGCCATCGTGGAGTCCATCACCAAGCCGGGCGCGGAGATTCACGACTACGAACCGACGCCGCTGGACTTGGTGAAGGCACAGGACGCCGATCTCGTGCTGTGGAACGGCCTCGGGCTGGAGCGCTGGTTTGAAAAATTCCTGCAGCAGGTGAATGACGTGCCCAGCGTGGTGCTCACCGAGGGCATCGAGCCGATGGGCATCGGCGAAGGGCCGTACAACGGCAAACCGAACCCGCATTCCTGGATGTCGCCCGCGAACGCGATCATCTATGTGGAAAACATCCGCAAAGCCTTGGTGAAAATGGACCCCGCCAATGAGGCCACCTACACGAAGAACGCCGCCGCCTACACCGCTGAACTCCGCGCCGTGGATGAACCCGTGCGCAAGGCGCTGGAGGCCATTCCCGCGGATCAGCGCTGGCTCGTGAGCTGTGAAGGAGCCTTCTCTTATCTCACCCGCAACTACGGCATGAAGGAACTTTATCTCTGGCCCATCAATGCCGACCAGGAAGGCACGCCGCAGCAGGTGCAGAAGGTCGTGGACACCGTGCGCTCAAACAAAATCCCGGTCGTGTTCTCGGAAAGCACCATCAGCGACAAGGCCATGTTGCAGGTGGCGAAGGAAACCGGTGCGCGCTACGGCGGCGTGCTGTATGTGGACTCGCTCACCAGCGACGACGGTCCCGCACCGACGTATCTGAAGCTTCTGCAATACAACGCCGACACCATCGTGAAGGCGTTCGCCAATCCCTGACAATGCACGACACAGCCCCGCCGCTCTCCATTGAAGTCGCCGATGTCACCGTGGCGTACACCAACGGTCACATCGCGCTGCGGGACGCCTCCTTCTCACTCGGAGCGGGCACGATCTGCGCGCTCGTCGGCGTCAATGGCAGCGGCAAGAGCACCTTGTTTAAAGCCATCATGGGCTTCCTGCGCCCGGCGAAAGGCAGTGTGAGCATTGCTGGGCTCACAGTCGAAGCATCGAGAAAGCGCAAGCTCGTCGCCTATGTGCCGCAGAGCGAGGAGGTGGACTGGACCTTCCCTGTCAGCGTCTGGGACGTGGTGATGATGGGGCGCTACGGCCACATGAACTTCATGCGCATCCCGCGTGCCGAGGACAAACGCATCGCCCAGGAATGCTTGGAACGCGTGGGCATGGCAGACTTCAAAGACCGTCAGATCGGTGAACTCTCCGGCGGACAAAAGAAGCGCGTCTTTCTAGCCCGTGCCCTGGCGCAACGCGGCCGCATCATGCTGCTGGACGAGCCGTTCACCGGCGTGGATGTGCAGACCGAGTCCGCCATCATCGAGCTGCTGCGTGCCTTGCGTGAGGAAGGCCACATCATCCTCGTTTCAACCCATAACCTCGGCAGCGTGCCGGAGTTTTGCGACCAGGTCGTGCTCGTGAACCGCACCGTGCTCGCCTTCGGTCCCACCGAGCAGGTGTTCACCGAAGACAACCTTTCCAGGGCCTTCGGCGGCGTGCTGCGTCAGTTCCACTTCGAGCAATCGACCATCCAGGAACACGACGGACGCACTGTGAAGCTGCTTACTGACGACGAACGTCCGCTGGTCTTCGGCAAAGACGGACATTTGGAGTACACGGATCGCCACGGCAGGGAGAAACTGGTGAAGGAGCGGGAGAAGGAGGTGGGGGAGTGAGAAATGACGAATGCAGAATGCAGAATGCCGAATTTCTGAGGCAGGCATCTTCACGCCGTCATTCATTCGTCATTCGCCATTCGTCATTCGTCATTCCAAGGAGGTTCGCATGTCCAGCCTCCTGACACCCTTTGAATACGAATACATGCTCAAGGCCATCGTCGTGAGCGGCCTCATCGGCGGCGTATGCGCGTTTTTGTCGTGTTTCATCACGCTGAAAGGCTGGTCGCTGATGGGCGATGCACTGTCTCATGCGGTGGTGCCCGGTGTGTCGCTGGCGTGGTTGCTGGGTCTGCCGTTTTCCGTCGGAGCCTTCGTCGCGGGCATTTTGGCGGCGCTGAGCATGGGCTGGGTGAAGAACCATTCACGTCTGCGCGAAGACGCGGTGATCGGCGTGGTCTTCACCAGTTTCTTCGCCCTCGGCCTTCTCCTGCTCTCGCTGTTTCCGAGCAATCTCAACCTGCGCACCATCATCTTTGGCAACATCCTTGCCATCTCGGACCCCGACATCCTCCAGGTGCTCATCATCTCCGCGCTGTCCATCCTCGTGCTCAGCCTGAAGTGGCGTGACCTGCTGCTCTACTGCTTCGATGAAAGCCACGCGCGCAGCCTCGGCCTGAACACGCGTTTCCTGCACTTCCTGCTGCTCGCGTTGCTCTCCGCCACAGCCGTCGCGGCCTTGCAGACGGTGGGCGCATGCCTTGTCGTGGCGATGCTCGTCACGCCGGGTGCCACGGCGTATCTGCTGACGGATCGCTTTGGCAAAATGCTCGTCATCGCCACCGTCACCGGTGTGGTGTGTGGTGTGGTGGGCGCGTATGTCAGCTACTTCCTGAACGGCTCCACCGGCGGCTGCATCGTGGTTTTACAAACACTCGTCTTCCTCGTCGCTCTCGTGCTCGCACCGAAGCACGGCCTCCTCGCCGCACGCACTCAGCGTCGCGCCGCCGCCATGTCATGAACCTTCTCACCCCCTTTCAATACGGCTTCATGCAGGAAGCGCTGCTCGTCGGCGCTCTCGTCGGGGCTGTGTGCGCGGTGCTCTCCTGCTATCTCGTTTTGAAGGGCTGGTCGCTCATGGGCGATGCCATCTCCCATGCCGTGCTACCCGGTGTGGTCGGTGCTTACATGCTCGGTCTGCCACTGGCCGTGGGTGCGTTTGCTTCCGGACTGTTTTGCGCCACGGCCACGGGCTGGATCAAATCCAACACGCGCATCAAAGAAGACACGGTCATGGGCATCGTCTTCACCGGACTGTTCGCCTTTGGACTCGTGCTCTTCACCAAAGTGGAGACCGAGGCGCATCTTAACCACATCCTGTTCGGCAACATCCTCGGTATCGAGCGTGCTGACATGATCCAGACCATCACGGCCTCAGTGCTGACTCTGGTGGTCATCCTGTTCATGCGCAAAGACCTGCTGCTGTTCTGCTTCGACGCCGCGCATGCCCGCGCCATCGGCCTGAACACCAACCTGCTCTACTACGTGCTCCTGGGCCTGCTGGCGGCCACTATCGTTGCCTCGCTCCAGGCCGTCGGCATCATCCTGGTCGTGGCCATGCTCATCACCCCCGGCTGCACCGCTCGATTGCTCACGGATCGCTTCGACCACATGCTGCTCATCGCCGCCGGCTCCTCCGTGCTGGCAAGCTGCCTCGGTGTTTACGTCAGCTTCTTCATCAACGGCGCCACCGGCGCCTGCATCGTCCTCGCGCAAGCCTCATTGTTCGCCCTCGCCTTTGTCTTCGGCCCCAAGCACGGCCTGATCGCAGCCCGCAGACGGGTGGCCTGAGGACTTCGGCCGTCTTTGCCGCCTTTTCGATTGCCAGAAACACGCGCCGTGCCCTAAAAGCATGCGCGTATGATTTTTCACACACTCGCGGACGCCAGTTCGGACGCCTACCGGTCAGGACAAGTCGTTGGAATTTTCATCATCGTGCTTCCCACGCTGATTGGCATCGTCAAATGCCTCAGCCTGCTCAAGCGCCCGACCACCAGCAAACTCTGCGTCATCGCGCTGACGCTCATGCTGACCGGCTGGCTCACTGCGGCCCTCGGCCAAGGTGTGGGCATTTTTGTACCTGCCTTGGCGGTAGTCGCGCAAACCATCGCAGGACTCATTGCGATGGTCTTGTTTCTCGCTGCCTTCGTGCTCGCGATTGTCGGCCTGGCCTGCTATGACCGCACCCGTCTCACACAAGGGCGTGCCCAGGCCGTCTGGACGCTGGTCATCGGCGGCATTTTTCTGGTGATTGCCGTTGCTGGAGCCGTGATGGCAGTCCGCACGCAGATTCTTGCTGAGGAACTCGCGGCCCAGAATTCACCGGACAAAACCGTCGCCAGCGAGGAGTTCAACTGCTCGCTGACCTGCCCGCCTCGCTGGGTGAAGATGAACGCCACCTCGCTCAACAAGCTCGCCTGCATCGCCTTCCGTCGTTCCGCGCCCGAGGGCTACGCCATGGTGCTCGGCGAGCATCTGGACTCAGACATTGCCATCGAGGATCTGATGGACGCTGTGAAGGCGAACCTCGCCGCCGCCGCAACCAGCGTTGAGGATGACAAGACGGAAAAGCTCACCCTCAACGGGATCGACTTCATGCGTCGCACATGCATCGTGCGCACGGCGGAATCGCTGGGCATTCCGATGTATTTTGATCAATGGGTCACGACACGCCCTGGCTTTTCCTGGCAGATCACCTGCTGGGGACCGTCCGCCGGCCGGGAACGGCTCGCGCCGGAGTTCCGCACGTTGATGGAATCGTTCAAGGTGCTCGACGAAAAACGCATCGGTTCGCCCAGTGCGGTCATTGCGAATGTGACGCGGCCCGCCTGGGGTTACCGCACGCAGCTTCCAGTCAACGACTGGAAACAATGGCCCGCCCACGGGCAGGCGCTCGCCGATTTCGCCGCGTTGCGCCCGTTGGAGGCACTGCTGGTCATTCCCGTCGATCTTGGCGAGCAAGCCCCGGACCTCGACTCTGTCGCCACCGCTTTGCTGGATCGCCTGGACATTCCCTATCCTTCTGATGAAGGCTGGGTCGCCAAACCCTGGCCTTGCGCCTGGGGTGACGGGTTGGAAATCACAGGCAGCCGAACCGTTGACGATGCCGAGTACGACTATGTCCTGCGTGTGGCCGTGAAAGATCGTTTGGCCCACCTGCACGCCGGCTGGGCGACAAAAAAGAAAGGCGATCTCGCCAGCGTCCGGGCTGCGCTTGATGCCATCGAGCTGCTGCCGCCCCAGGGCCAGCCGCCCGCGCTACAGTCATCCCAGCGGCAGGATGCTGGACTCTTCTTCAATGACCTCGGTATCGCTCTCTACCAGCGTGACCAGTTCAAGGAAGCCGTGTCGTGGTTCAAACGCGGCTTTGAGCAGACCTCCAAGGACGCCGCCATTCTCGGCAACGTCGCCGACGCCATGGAGCAGGCCGGGCAGTTCAAGGAGGCGCTGCAATTTCTCACACCGCACCTGCCGGCCTTTCCCAAGAGTCCCACCCTGCACCTGCGCCACGCTTACATTCTCTCAGGCAACAACGACGACGATGCCGCCAACACCGCCTTCCAGCAGCCCGTCAGCACCGGTCTCAAAGATGAAAACAAAGCCCTCGAATGGCTCCAGCACCTCAATACGAAGGAAAAGTACCAGCTTGCGATGCTGGCCGCAGAAGCGTGGATGAAAAAGTCTCCCAGCGTTACCTCCCGCCGCTGGCATGCACAAACCGTCGTCTCCGCTGGTGATGAAAAACGCGGCATCCAGTTGTTCGAAGAACTCGCCGCTGAATTCCCCGACGACCGCCGCGTCAGCTACGACCTCGGCGAAGCGCTCAACGACGCCGACGAGCATGCGCGTGCCGCCGCCGTGGCTGAAAAACTCCTCGCAGATGGCAAAGAGGCGCCACGCGCCCTCATGATCCTCGGCTGGAGCCAGATGGGGCGGAAATGGTACCGCGAAGCCAAGCTCACCTTTGAAAAAGTCGCCAAGAAAGACCCCGACAACGAAACCGTGCAGGACGCCGTGCGCCGCGCCTCCGCCATGCTCGGCCAAGGCAACAACTCTGACATCAAAACGCCCGTCGAAGCCGTCTCCCTGCCCGCTGCCGTCCAGCAGGCGCTCACGGCGCATCCCGCCGCCAAAGATTACGGCAAAGACCAGCCCTATGCATGGTTGCTCACCGCCAAGGGCTATCACTTCGATCCCGCCAAACCCATGCGCCGCACCTGGCACCGCAAGGCGCGCATCTACACCACCGAAGGCGCCAATGACCTCAGCAGCATCGAGTTTACCTTTGACCCTCTGAGCGAGCGCATCTTCATCAACCGCGTCGAGGTGCGCGATGAGAACGGCAAAATCATCGGTTCCGCGCCCGGTGACGCCTATGTGATGGACATCAACAATGGCAGCGCCTCTCACCGCAAGAAGCTCCATTTCCAGATTCCCGGCCTGCGCCCCGGCTGCACCGTCGAATATCAGGTGAGCATTGAGGATTTCGGCAAAACCGAGGAGTTCACCTTTGAACGAAAGCTCTTTGGCGACAGCGCGGCGGACATCGTCTTCGTCACAGGTGACATCGACAAAGTACAAACCGCCAGCGCACGAACCGCAACGCTGCAAACCGTGCGGGAGAAAAACCTGCTCGCCTGGATGGGCTTCAACCTGCCCTTCGACCCCGACGAACCTATGAGCGGATTCTATGAAGACCGCGTTCCCGGGGTGTGCCTCGGCGGCATGGAGGGCACCTGGGCTGAGATCGGCGAAAAGTTTCTCAAAGACCTTCAGGAACGCTTCCAGCCGGAGTCCCAAGTCACCGCGCTCGCCACGCAGCTCACCAGCGGCATGAAAACGCCGCGCGAAAAAATCGCCGTCCTAGCTGGCCATGTGCAGAAAGAGATCAGCTACACCGCCATCGAGTTCGGCACTCGCGCGCGCCGTCCAAACCCCGCCGCCCAGACGCTTCAGCAGCAGTATGGCGACTGTAAAGACCAGGCGCTGCTCCTGCATCAGCTTCTCACTGCCGCAGGCGTCGAAAGCCATCTCGCCCTGGTGAACACCAACTGGCGCACCCAGCCCGCGCTGCCCACACTCGACCAGTTCAACCACATGGTGGTGCATGTCCCCTCCCTCGGTTCCGGATGGTTGATCGACACCACCAACAAAAACCTCCCCTCTGACGCCTGGCATGCCGACGACCTGTGGCATTCGCACGCCCTGATCCTGCAGCCCGGCAAGGTGCGTCTCGACGCGCCGCAGGCAGAACCTGCGGCGGACAGTTGCCGTGTGGCCTGCCGCCGCATCATCCGCCCGGAAGGTGATGCGTGGCATGTCGAAGAAACGCTCACCCTGCACGGCTACTACGCTGCCGGGATGCGCAGCGCCTTCACCGGCCTGGATGCCGCCGCGCAGTTGCGCAAGGCACAGAGCATTCTCGAAAAAAATGCGCGCGTGCAGGTGCACAGCTTCACCTTCGACACTCTCGCCAGCAATGCCGACCCAGCCCGCCTTACAATCACCTACGATGTGCCAGGCCGCTTGCATGATGAAGGGGGTCTTCACCGGGCCGTACTGCCCGCCCTATGGGAAAACGACTATCTCGTCACCACTTTCGTCAAAGCACGCCAGACGCCTTTCCTTGTGCGTTATCCATTCCGCTTTCGCTCGGAAGTCATTGTTGAAAACATCCAGGGCATCACCCCCGCCTCCGCACAAGCCCTGAACCAGTCTGCCGCCGGCTCTCACACACGATGGCAGCTCAGCACCGCCGCTGACAGCAAAACCACCACCATCCGTTTTGAGTTTGATTCCACTCCCGGCGCGCATCCCCCTGCCAGCTACCAAAAATGGCATAACGAATGGAATGCCGCCCTCAAGGCGTGGGATCGACCACTGGTCTGGAAACCGTAGGCTCGTGCATGCACGCAGGCATTTATCCTTGGCCCCAAGCACGGGCTGATTGCAGCCCGCAGACGGGTGGCTTGAACCGTGACGCGGGAAAAGGACTGGAAGCCCGCCTCTCATTCGGCATTCGACATTCCGCATTCGTCATTCAAACTCCGCCTCCATCTTCAAGCCTCTTCCCCCGACCATGCGCATCCTTTCCGGCCTCCAACCCAGCGGCAGACTTCACATCGGCAATTACTTCGGCATGATGAAGCCTGCGCTCAAGCTGCAGCATGAAGGCGACGCCTACTACTTCATCGCCGACTACCATTCTCTCACCTCGGTTCACGATGGCAAGGCGCTGCGCGAATACGTCCGCGAACTCGCGGTCGATTTCCTTGCCTGCGGCCTCGATCCGACGAAATGCGTCTTCTTCCGCCAGAGCGACGTGCCGGAGCACTGCGAACTGGCCTGGATCCTCAGCACCGTCACCCCGATGAGCCTGCTGGAGCGCTGCCACAGCTACAAGGACAAGATCGCCCGCGGCCTGCATGCCTCTCATGGCCTCTTCGCCTATCCCGTGCTCATGGCGGCGGATATTTTGATGTACGACAGCGATGTCGTCCCCGTGGGCAAGGATCAGAAACAGCACGTCGAGGTCACCCGCGACATCGCCATCAAGATGAACGAGACCTTTGGCGAAGGCCTCTTCAAACTGCCGCAACCGCGCATCCAGGAGGCCACCGCCGTCGTCCCTGGCCTCGACGGTCAGAAGATGAGCAAGAGCTACGACAACACCATCCCGCTGTTTGAAGAGCCGGGCCCGCTCAAAAAGAAAATCATGGGCATCAAGACCGACTCCACGCCCGTCGAAGCGCCGAAACCTGTCGAAGGCAGCAGCATTCTCGCTCTTTATAAACTCGTCGCCTCCGAGGCCGATTACGACACCATGGTGAACGACCACCTCAACGGCGGTGTCGGCTACGGCGACTTCAAAAAGCGCCTCCTGCAAGGCGTCACCGACTACTTCGCCCCCTACCGCGCCCGCCGCGACGAAATCCTCGCCGACCAAGGCTATGTGGACAAGGTCCTCGCCGAAGGAGCCGAGAAAGCTCGCGCCGTCGCCCGCAAGACGCTCAGCCGTGTGCGTGATGCGGTGGGCCTGGGTTAATGTGGCAACCAGATTGCCGATTCGCAGCACTCACTCCACCGAAAGCATGGAGTAGCGCACTTCGCCCACCGGCGTTGCCACAGGGCCGGGATCGAACATGTAGCAGCCAGCTTTGAAGTAGCAGGTTTCTGCCTCCCAGGCTGCATCAAGAGCCTGTCCCTTCTGCGAACTGTCAGCCAGCACACTCCAGGTTTTGGTGCCGGTCTTGCGCACCTTCACCGTCAGCACATGAGTGCTGCTCAACATGATTTCATAGTCCATCGCCTTGTTCAGTATGATGGACTCACGCTGGCGGTCCGGCGTGTGAATGATTTCGGAAGACTTTTTCGGCTCCGTGCGATACTCCGCCAGCAGCTTCCACGGGCGGGCATTGTAATCGCACATCAGCTTCAGCAGCGGCCCGTTATCGCTGATGTCGTCGTGAATCTGCGCCAGGGTGATCTCGCCTTTCTCCGTGATCTTGGGCACCGAGGTCAGGGCAAAGGTGCCCCGCAGCGTGTGGTTGCCACCGCCGACCTTCCAACGCTCCGTCTTTTTCTGGCTAAGTTCTGTGCGGGGAAAATGCGAGTTCGGCGTCACGGCTCCGTTCGGCGGGACGGCGAAAATCAACTGCGTGGAACCAAGCGCCCAAAAGAAACTGCCGTAGCCGGGATCAGCGGCAAAACCCTTCGTCGGATCGGAGGCCAGCGTGGTGATCTTGATCACCCCGGAAGCATCCGCGACCGGAATCTCCAGATCGAAATGTGTCAGCACTGTCGCAAAGCCGGGAACGCTGCCAGGCGGCTTCTTGTCCATCATAGGATCAGCCGCCGAAGAGACGACACCACATGAACAAACTGCGATGGCGACCGTGACAATACTGTGAACCGTTCGGTGGCTGGTTTTATTCATGACTCATTCAAAACGGATATGCCGATCCATGTCAATCCTGAACTCTTGAGTCCAAGGCTACATGGACAAAGTCCTCGCCGAAGGAGCCGAGAAAGCTCGCGCCGTCGCCCGCAAGACGCTCAGCCGTGTGCGTGATGCGGTGGGCCTGGGTTGAGTAGCATGGCCTTTCCAGGCTGCGCTCTGCCGAAATTGAAGCCCAATACCCACAGGCTGGAAAGCCTGTGCTACGATGCCGCCATTCGCGTTGCAACGCCCATGCCGGTGTCAGTGAGTGCAATCTTCGAGAGAGTGTGGAAACCGTTCACCATTCGGCCCATCGAAGAACGGCTTAATCTTCGGGCAGCCATTCAAGTGCGAAATCACTTTCACAATCTCAAGGTTGCCTTGCTTGGTCAGCTTCTTGGCGCTCGCATGCTGATCAACGCCAATGACTGCGGGGGCGAGCTTCAACGTGTATGGCAGGAGTTCCTTCAAAGGCAATTGGGGCCGGGTTTTCGAGTCCTTGAAGGTGAGCATTGTTATACCCGCAATTTCGTCGTTTTTGACTCAACGACCGGCGACGAGATTATTATCGCGGCCAGCGATGGCCTTGAGATGGCTTTAGAAGAGGCCAAAAAGTACAGAAAACTAACCCTGAGGACCAGGAGTTCATCGCTGCTCCAATTTGACGTTATCAATGAAGAAAGCGGTCTTCGTGGTGCCGAGTGCACTGAAGAGGAGGTAGCTGGCGGTAGCCCAGGTGGGTTTGCAGGGGATGGATTTGAAGTCGGTTTTCGTGCCGTCTTCGCGGGTGAGGGTCACGTCATACTTGCCGTTGCCGGTGGTGGCGGTGAGGTCGATGCGGAGCCATTCGCCGGGCTTCACGTCGGCGAGCTTTTGGTTGGCAGTGTTATTGGCGACGAGGACGCCTTTTTGCCAGCGGAGATACGGGCCTGCCGCGAACTCGCCACCATTTCCAGCGCGCATCTCGAAGAACCAGTCGGCTCCGGGCTGGGCCATGATGTCGAAGCTGACATGGAAGGTGCCGGAATCCCATTTCGCGTAGATGTCGAGCACCGGGTCGTAGCTGTGCTTCAAGCCGGGGGTGTCCTGCACCTTGAGGCTGCGTTTGGAGGCTCCGCCGATGGGCGAGCCGACTTCGTCGGTCACGCCGATGCTTTCGCCTTTGTTTTCACTGCCATACTTCGCCCCACGAATGCCGATCATGCCCAGCGCGATGCCCTCGAAGGTTTGATCGACCTTGTAAGGCGGTGCGGGCCAGGGTTTGGCGTCGGTTTGCCAGGTGGGGTAGTCGTGGCCCTTCGAGGCGAGTTCTTGCCACGTCGCGTCAGTTTTGCGCACTCCGGCAAGCGTGAGATCCCAGGGCTTGAAACCGAGCTTTTCAGCCGGTGAGCCGGGTTTGAGGCGGAAGTCGCGTTTCGCGAGGTTTTCGAACAGCGGGTCGGCGAACTGGCTGCCGGCATCGCGGCCCATTTTGAGCCATTCATCCCAGGTGAACTTCGTCTTGGTCAGCAGCGCGGGGATTTTGCCGTCGATGGGCCAGTAGAGGTTTTTGCGAAAGATGAGGCTGTCCTTGGGATCGCCGCGGTCGATCTTTTCGAAGAACTTCCAGTTCCACTCGCCGCCATCGAGCAGCGGCGACGCGGGGTCCCACACGACGATGTTGTTCATGTAGCGGAAGCGCAGCCGCGCTTCGTTGCGTGAGGCCTGGATCTGCGCGGAGTTGCCGAAGGCGAAGATGTTGTTCCGCACGGTGTTGAAGTAGCCGTAGTGCTGATGGAAACCGGCGTTCCAGGTGTCATGCACGAGGTTGTTCTCCATCAGCGTGTCCGTGGCACCTTCATCATTGTAGAGACCCCAGCCGCCGTAGCGATGACTGGCGATGTGATGGACGTGATTGCCGCGAATGATCGTGCCGGGCGAGGTGCCGAGGCCGTAAAAACCGCCCATGTCGCTGAGGTAAGCCCAGCCGAGATGATGGATGTGATTGTTCTCGACGAGCGTCTCACGCGAGGCGGTGTCGCCATAGCCCCAGTTCCATCCGGCGCTGACGCCGGTGTAGTAAAAGTCGCCGATGTCGCAATGCGTGACCGCGCAGTGCTGCGTGTGCGTGAAGACCACGCCGCAAGCGCTCGGATGGAGCCGTCCGCCGTGCTGGATGATGCAGTCATCGACGACGAGGTGATGATTCACGCGTTCGTCCGCTGGCCGCGCCGTTTCGCCGACATACACGCCACCGCCGCCGAGGTCGTGGAGGTGGCAGTGTTTCACCGAGGAGTCGGCGCAGCCGTTTTTGAACCAGATGCCGTGCAGGCCAGTGTGCGCGATCTCGCAATTCTCGAAGTGAATGCCGCGCGAGTCCTCGATCTCGATGCAGCCATCGCTCGTCGTGGCCGCCTGGCCGTCGTGCAAGCCATCTGCCGGATACAAATGCTGGCTGTATTGAAACGAGATGCCTTCAAAGCGCACATCGCTCGCGCCTTTCATGGCGATGAACTTCGTCACCACCGGCGCGATGACTTCGGCCTTCGTCATGTTCTCGCCGTGCAGCGGGAGGTAAAGCACCTCGCCCTTCGCCTTGTCGAGAAACCACTCGCCGGGCGCATCCAGCGCGGCGCGGTAGTTCTCCATCCAGAAGCGCTGATCCGGCTCGAACTCGACGAAAGGATACCGCGCCCGGCCTTTGATCTGCACGGCGAGCGCCTCGTCGTTCAGCGCCTTGATGCGACACTGCCCCACGGCCCAGGCATGAGTCACGGTGAGCAAAACATCGTCGCGCTCGGCCTGTGGGATGGATTTGAGCACATCAAACTGCTCGGCGGGGATGCTGAAGGCGTGGAAGTTCATGTTCGCCTTCAAATCCGGGAACACACCCGCGCCCACGGCCTCGGTGATGTGATGGTAGCCTTTGTTCGGCGAGCGGGCCAATGTCGCGCGACGGCCATTGATCCAGAGCTGCTCAAACTTCCACGCCTTGTCTGGCAGTGTGGCCTTCCACACAGCACCGTCTTTGACCCAGCCGGTGATCGGTTTCCCGGCCATGAAGACCGCGTTTTTGCCGCTCCACGTCACCTGCGAGTCGTCTTTGCCGAGTGTGATCGTCTTCGTGATCGGATGCACGCCGTCTTCGACGACAATGCGCACCGGTTTCGGAGCCTTGCGGGCTTGTTCGAGCACGGCGGCGAGGTTTCCGGGCTTCAAAGCGATGTCGGCGGCGGAAGCGACACAAACGAAGGAGAACAAGATGCAACAGGAACGAATCATCACGGGACATTGGATGGCACCTGGGAGGCTTCAAGAGCAGGAATGTGTGGCGAGGTGATTTTAGTCGCCACCAGCGTGCGTTTCGTTACTGTCCGCCGCCTTTTTCATGTCCCAAGAAGCCCCGCATCATCATCCGCCGCCATTTGACGTCCCCAGCGTCGAGGAGATGTCCGCGCTGCTGCCGCAGTACAAGTTTGAAAAGCTGGCGGCCTACGGCGGCATGGGGGCGGTGTTCAAGGCACGGCAGGAGAGCCTGGACAGGCCGGTGGCGATCAAAATCCTGCCGCCGGAGTTCGGCGCGGAAAAGGATTTCGCCGACCGTTTCAAATCCGAGGCGCGTGCGATGGCGAAGCTCAACCACACACACATTGTTGGTGTTTATGACTTCGGCATCACGACGAGCGGGCATTTGTATCTGGTGATGGAATGGGTGCAGGGCCACACACTGCACGAGATCATTCACAAAGGCAGTCTGCCGGTGCGCAAAGCGGCGAATCTGGCGATGCAGCTCTGCGACGCGCTGGCCTACGCGCACAATCACAAAATACTGCATCGCGACATCAAGCCGGGCAACATCATGGTCAATGAGGATGACCAGGTGAAGGTGGCCGACTTCGGCCTCGCACGACCGATCACGGGCGAGGCGGAGGAAAATCCGTATGGCACGCCGGACTACGTGGCGCCGGAGATTCTCGGCAAGGGAGCGGTGGACCAGCGGGCGGACATCTTCGCCGCCGGCGTGGTGCTTTATGAGATGCTCACCGGCCGCGTGCCGCAGCAGCCGCGGCGTTCGGTGACGGAGTTCGCGCCGCTTTCCCCGCGCTGGGACGAGTTGATCGACAAGGCCACGCATCCCGAGCCGGAGAGGCGCATTCAGAACGCGCATGATTTTCGCGCGAGCATTTTGATGCTGGTCAACCAGTCGGCGCAGGCTGCCGCCGTTTCTGTGGTGGAGGTCGTGGAAGACGGGCACAAGGTGAAAACCGCGCTTCAGCCGCTGCATCTGGTGTTGATCGGGACTGCGGTGGTCGTGATCGGCATCGTTCTTGGGGCGATGTTCAAAGGCGAACCCGAACGGGTGAAGCAGAAAAAGAAGGTGGTGGCAGACACCCGTCAGGTGCCTGATGAGCCGGAGAACAAGCCCAGGAAGCCGAATGTGGAGGGCAATGACAGCATGACGGAGCCCGTGGTGGTGCTGCCCGCTCCTGAGCCGGAAAAGAAAGCGCCGGAGCAGCCTGCGATAAACATGGCCGCCGCGACACCGGTGCCTGCTCCGACACCGATGCCAGCGCCTGCTCCCGCACCCGTTCCGGTCCCGGAAACGCCGCTTGAGGCCATTTTGAAACTGGAAGAACGTGATGCTGAGCTGGCGCAGCTCGTCAGCGCATTTGGCGACGAATGGTCGGCCAATGGGGAGATTGACGCCGCGCCGGAAATCCAGGAACTGGCCGGCAAATACATTCCCGCGCTTCAGCGCAGCCTGAACGGACTCATGCCGGAGCAGCGTGATCACATTCTCAGTGAAATCTCGCATGTGGCGAACCGCGAGCCGTTGAATGAGCCTGAGGCTTCCTGGCCATCCGTGCTGAACAACTTGCGCAAGACTTACGAGGCGCAGCTTGCAGTGATTCAATCCACAGCGGATGCCGCCGCGCAAAAAATGCGCGCCGCGCAGTGCGAACTCGTGCTGGCCAAGGCGAAGGAACGGGCCGCCGCCGGCAAGGTGGAGGCTGCCAAGCGGGCGGAGGCCGTGGCCGCTGAGCTGGCGAAACTTCGTGCCGTGCCTTCCTTGAAGGCATTGAAGCAAAATGTGGCTGATGGTGCTGTTTTGGGTGCTCCGCCCACGTCTCCGGCTTCCGTTCGCTGAACGGCAAGGGACACGGAAAAAACTTTCTCGCCATCATGCGCGGCTTTTGCCACGATGACCTCATGCGCCTGCTGTTTGCCCTGCTTTTCTCCGCTTTGACCGTTTCCGCCGCCGAACCGCGTCTGCCGAATGTCGTGCTCATTCTGGCCGATGACCTCGGTTATGCCGACCTCGGCTGCTTTGGCTCTGAAAAGATCAAAACACCGAACATTGACCGCATGGCGGCGGAAGGGATGAAGTTCACGAGCTTTTATGTGGCGCAGGCCGTGTGCAGCGCGTCACGCGCGGCGCTCATGACCGGCTGCTACGCGAATCGTGTCGGCATGCAGGGCGCTTTGAACCACACGAGCAAGGAGGGCATTCATCCTGACGAACTGCTGCTGCCGGAGATGTGCAAGACCGTCGGATATGCCACCGGGGCGTTTGGCAAATGGCATCTGGGCACCTACCCGATGTTCAATCCGCTGCGGCATGGCTTTGATGAGTTCCTCGGCATCCCGTATTCAAACGACAACACGAAGTTTCACCCCTCGCTGGCGAAGGAGATGCCACCCCTGCCCTTTTACGACGGCTTGAAGGTCATCGAGACCGATCCAGATCAAAGCCAGTTCACGCGGCGCTTCACCGAGCGGGCGACGAGTTTCATCGAGCGCCACAAAGGCCGCCCGTTCTTCCTCTACCTGCCGCACGTCATGCCGCATGTGCCCATCTTTGCCTCCGACGCGTTTCGCGGCAAATCCGCCGCCGGGTTGTATGGCGATGTCGTGGAAGAGCTCGACTGGTCCGTGGGCCAGATTCTCGACGCGATCAAACGCTGTGGCATCGAGCGCGACACGCTGGTGATCTTCTTTTCTGACAACGGTCCCTTCCTCAGCTACGGCAATCACGCTGGCAGCGCGAAACCGCTGCGTGAGGGCAAACTGACGACGTTTGAAGGAGGCGTGCGTGTGCCCTTCATCGCCCGCTGGCCGGGACGTGTGCCTCCGGGCCAGGTTTGCGACGAGCCGGTGATGGAAATCGACCTGCTGCCCACCGTGGCCGGTTTGACCGGTGCGAAGCCGCCAGAGCGCAAGATCGACGGGCGCAACATGATCGACCTGCTCGAAGGCCGTCCGAACGCGAAGTCGCCGGATGAGGCACTGTATTTTTACGGCGGTAGTGAGTTGCAGGCGATCCGCAGCGGCGAGTGGAAGCTGCATTTTCCGCATCCTTACATCACGGTCGATGGCGAGCCGGGCCGCGATGGCAAACCGGCGAAGTTTGGCCTGATGAAACCAAAAGCGATCACGCAAAGCGGCATCGAGGGCATCGCATCACGACATGGCTACCGCGTGGAGAAGACGGGGCTGGCACTGTTCCATCTGAAGGATGATCCGGGTGAAACACGCGATGTGGCGAAGGCGCACCCGGAGATCGTGGAGCGGCTGCAAAAGCTGGCGGAGCCGATGCGGAAAGAACTGGGGGATGCCTTGATGAAGGTCAAAGGCACCGAGAACCGGCCGCTGGGCATGGCACCGTGATCCAGAACGAGCTGAAGCTCGGGACTACTTTCTCTCGCGGGAGATCACCTCGCGGATCTTCTCGATGCGGTTGTCGGGACTCGGGTGCGAACTCATGAAGTCGGAGCCGCTGGCACCGCCGCTGGCCTCGGCGAGGATTTCCATCACGCCGATGAGGGCTTCGGGATTGTAGCCCGCCTGAATCATGAAACGGACGCCGAGCGCGTCGGATTCGAGCTCGTCGTCACGGCTGAACTTCATCACTTTGTATTGGGCGACCATGTTGGCGATGTGCGCGCCGGTGTTGTTGCTGCCATCCGAGAGCAGAATGCCGAGACCCTGCGCCAGACCGCTCCAGAGCCGCGAATTCGCCATCTGCTCGTTGGAATGGCGGCCCACGACGTGCCCCATCTCATGACCGAGCACACCCGCGAGCTGGTCTTCTGACTTGAAGCGGCGAAACAGGGCCTCAGTGATGAAAATCTGGCCGCCCGGCAGCGCGAAGGCGTTCACGGTCCGCGCATCGGACAACAAATGAAATTTGAACTGATACGGCGTCTGCTTCGCCGCCGTGGAGGCGATCAGCCGCTGTCCCACTTTCTCGACCATCGCGCGCGCGCCGGCATCAGCGGAAAGACCGCCCATCTCGCGAATCATCTGCGGCGCGGACTGCAAGCCCAGGGCGACCTCCTCCTGAGGCGTGGCCAAGGCGAGCTTCTGCTCACGTCCGGTGAACTCGTTCTGATACGTCGTCGTTCCCACCCAATGATAGACGAGCGTACCGCCGATGATGAGCAGCGCGATGATCACGCGCGGATTGAGGGCGCAGCCGCGGCGTCCACGTGAATCGCCATACATGAAAGCATGCCCTGCATGCAGCAGTCGTTGAAGCGTTGGGATCATGCCTTGCTCTATACCGCATGGAAAAATCTTGAGCCAGCGTCTATTTTGCGGCATTGCAGACCATGTCGATTTTTCAGGAGCATGATCAAACGGTGGACTGGGGCCGCAAAGGCTCCCAGGCGGTCGTGACGCTCGCCTGTCTGGTTGTCGTGCTCGCCGGAATGAAGATCGCAGCCGGGGTGCTGGTGCCCATCGTGTACGCGTTTTTCCTTGCGGTGCTGAGCTATCCCCTGGTGCGCTGGCTGCGACGGCACCGCGTGCCCGCCGTTCTGGCGCTGGGTATCACGATGCTGGTGAACCTGAGCCTGCTGGCCGGGCTGATCACCGTGGGCGTGCGGCTGCTGATCAGCTTCTGGGCGGACCTGCCGCGCTACCTGCGCGGTCTGGAACGCTACCTTAACGACGCCGCTGCCTGGCTGGAGACCAATGGAGTTGAGGGAGCAAAAGCGACTGTGGCCGGCATTTTCGACTGGAACACGATCATCGGCTACGCCACCCAGCAGGATGTGATGACCAACCTCACCGGCATCGTGGGCTCCACCTTCGGCACGCTGGCCACGCTGGTGGCCAGTTTCATCATGATGCTGATCGTGATGATGTTCATTCTCATGGAGACGCACGGCACGCAGAGCCGTCTGCACGCGGTGCATCTCTCCGGCGGCCCGGATTTCAGCGGCCTGCTGCGCAGCGCGAGCGACATCCAGAAGTTCCTCGGTGTGAAAACGCTCATCAGCGCCCTGACCGGGCTGCTGGCGGGCTTTTGGTGCTGGTTTTTCGATCTTCAATACCCGCTGCTGTGGGCGCTGCTGGCCTTCTTGATGAATTACATCCCGGCGGTGGGCAGCACGGCGGCCTCCTTGCCCGCCATCGTGGAGGCGCTGGTACAGCACGGCACCTCGACGGCCATCTTCGTCGCCATCGGCTACGGTGGCATCAATTTCTGCCTCGATAACTTCGTGCAGCCCACGCTGCTCGGAAACCGCTTCGGCATCTCGCCGCTGGTGGTCATTCTCTCCGTCATCTTCTGGGGCTGGCTGTGGGGGCCGCTGGGCATGTTCCTGGCCGTGCCGCTCACGATGGTGCTCAAGGTGTTGCTCGACAACAGCGGTGAGTTCCAATGGATCTCCGTCGCCATGGCGAAGAAGAAAGTACGGCACGGCGAAGTCGAGGTGGCAGGCTATGACCTGCACCTCAATGAGGGCGAAACCATCGGCAGCGGAGCCAGCACGGAAATTCCGGGGCGCGAGTGACGCAACTGCTCAGAGCGGCAGCACATCTGTGCCATCACGCCACTTCGCAGCGTGGCCTGCCAGATCTTCAAAACACGCCCCAGCCTACGCAAATCAAGCGTAGCGGCCCATGACGTGCCTGTGGCATGCTTTGAGCAAGACAACGGACAAACAACCAACCAACCTCCAGCCATGTCCCCCGAAAAATTCACCGTCAAACTCCAGGAAGCCTTCAACGCCTCGCAGTCCATTGCCACGCGGCATGGGCATCAGGAATTGAAGCCCTCGCATCTTCTCCTCGCCCTGCTTGAGCAGGAAGGCGGCATCGCGGTGCCGTTGTTTGAAAAGGCCGCCGTGAATCCAGCCGCAGCCCAAGGCCTGAAGGCTGGAGTTGAAGCGGTGCTCGCGAAGCAGCCGAAGGTCAGCGGCGGCACCAGCGGCCTGCATCTCTCCAATGAGCTGCGGGAACTCATGACAAAGGCCGAGGATGAGCAGAAGAAGCTCAAGGACGAGTATCTGAGCGTCGAACACATCATCCTGGCGCTCTTCAAAACGAAGACAGAGCTCTCCGATGTGCTGAAGCAGGCCGGGCTGACCTATGACACCGTTTCCAAAGGCCTCACCGCCGTGCGTGGCTCGCAGCGCGTCGTCGATCAAGACCCCGAGGGCAAATACCAGACGCTGGAGAAATACGGCACCGATCTCACCGCCCGTGCGAAGCAGGGCAAGATCGACCCCGTGATCGGTCGCGATGAAGAAATCCGCCGCGTGATGCAGGTGCTCAGCCGCCGCACGAAGAACAATCCCGTGCTCATCGGCGAGCCCGGCGTGGGCAAGACCGCCATCGCGGAAGGTCTCGCACGTCGCATCGTCGCGGGTGACGTGCCGGATTCGCTGAAGGGCAAAAAGCTCATTAGCATGGACCTTGGTGGCATGATGGCTGGCGCGAAGTTTCGGGGTGAATTTGAAGAACGGCTCAAAGCCTTCCTCAAAGAGGTCACTTCGAGCGATGGCGAGATCATTCTCTTCATCGACGAACTCCACACCATCGTCGGCGCTGGCAAAGGCGAGGGCGCGATGGATGCAGGCAACCTTTTGAAGCCGCAGCTCGCCCGTGGTGAGCTCCGCTGCATCGGCGCGACCACGCTCGATGAGTATCGCAAGCACATCGAGAAAGACCCCGCGCTGGAGCGTCGCTTCCAGCCGGTGAAAGTCGGTGAGCCGAGCGTGGAGGACACGATCGCCATCCTGCGCGGATTGAAGGAGCGCTACGAAGTCCATCACGGCGTGCGCATTCAAGACAACGCCATCATTGCCGCCGCCACGCTGAGCAATCGCTACATCACCGACCGCTTCCTGCCGGACAAGGCCATCGACCTCGTCGATGAGGCCGCCAGCCGCATCAAGATCGAGCTCGACTCCATGCCGACCGAAATCGACGTGATCGAGCGCGAGATCATGCAGGACGAGATGGAGCGCCAGGCTTTGAAGAAAGAGAAGGACGCTGCCAGCAAAGCCCGCCTGGAAAAACTCGAGCGCGAGATTGCCGATCTCAAAGAGAAGTCCTCCGCGCTGAAAGCCCAGTGGATGAAGGAAAAGGAATCCGTCGATGCCGGCCGCAAGGTGAAGGAAGAGATCGACCGTCTCCGCACCGAACTCGAACAAGCCCAACGCCGTGGCGACTTTGGTCGCGCTGGCGAGATCCAATACGGCCTCATCCCCGATCTGGAGAAAAAGCTCCAAGCCGAGCCAACCAAGCACCAAGAACAAAGAACCACGAACACTCTGTTAAGAGAAGAAGTCACCGAAGAAGACATCGCCCGCGTCGTCGCCAACTGGACCGGCATTCCCGTCTCACGCCTGCAAGAAGGCGAGCGTGCGAAGCTTGTGAAGATGGAGGACCGCCTCAGCGCCCGTGTCATCGGGCAGAAGGACGCCATCACTGCCGTCAGCAATGCCGTGCGCCGTGCCCGTGCGGGCATTCAGGATGAAAATCGCCCGATTGGCAGCTTCCTCTTCCTCGGCCCCACCGGCGTCGGCAAGACGGAGCTGTGCAAAGCGCTCGCCGAGTTCCTCTTCGACGACGACAGCGCCATGACGCGCATCGACATGAGCGAGTACATGGAGAAGCACAGTGTCAGCCGTTTGATCGGCGCACCTCCCGGCTACGTCGGTTATGAAGAAGGCGGCCAGCTCAGCGAAACCGTGCGTCGGCGGCCTTACAGTGTCGTCTTGTTCGATGAGGTCGAAAAAGCGCACCCCGATGTCTTCAACGTCCTGCTCCAAGTGCTCGATGATGGCCGCATCACCGACGGCCAGGGCCGCACGGTCGATTTCAAGAACACGGTCCTCATCATGACCAGCAACATCGGCAGCAACGTCATCCAGGACGTGAGCAACGCCGAGCAGCGCGACGCCCTCGTGCGCGACAGCCTGAAGCAGTTCTTCCGCCCCGAGTTCCTCAACCGCATCGACGAGATCGTCATCTTCGACCGCCTCGACGCCGCGCAGCTCGACCAGATCGTCAAGATCCAGCTTCAGCGCGTCATCGACCGCCTCGCCAAGCAGAACATCCACCTCACCGTCACCGACGACACCACCCGCTACCTCGCCGACGCCGGTTTCGATCCCGTCTTCGGTGCCCGCCCCCTCAAGCGCGCCATCCAGAAGCACCTCCTCGATCCGCTGAGCTTGGCGGTTCTCGAAGGCGGCTTCAAAGACGGCGATCACATCACCGCAGTGATGAAAGGTGGAAAGCCGGTGTTTGAGAAGAAGTAACGTAGCGCGGGCCTCCGAGCCCGCAGCACTCCGCCAACATCTCAAGCTCCTGCCTACTGCTTTACGATAGAAGCAAACTCAGCCCTGCGACCATAACTGCTGAATCCGGCCAGTGCGATCGCCCTTGCGTCTTCAAGGTTAGCGCCTGGAGGAATCGGGAAGGGCAGCTTTTTTCTTCCGAGATGGGTGAGGATAAGAAAGCGAAGGTGAACCCTGGCAAAGTCAGCGTCACCATGCACAACCTCTCGATTTGAATGGAGCGTCGAGATGACAACCTCGGTGTCCGTGTATTTCAACTCAGCGACATGAAGCAATAGCCCCGTCCAACTGCGACGGACATAGAGTCGTGAGTCGTATGCGAAGAAATCCCACTTATCTTCCATCTCTGGGGCAGAGAACAGAACACCATCCTCACGCTTGCCATTGTAAGGAAATCTCAGATCGCATGGCACAATGAAATCGTCGTTGGGCAAAGAGCCGATGAGCGAACGACCGTCATCAGCGCGCAATTTATTGAAGGATGCGGCTATGGCGCGATCTGAGGTCATCGCCGTGAATCCGAGCGCAACCACCCGGCAATCCAGCACCTTCTGAGGAAACGGGTTGTCCTGATCCCCGGCTTGAAGCCAAACTACTTTCTGCTCCCAATCATCTTTACTCGCATCTTGCTTGGCGGCCGATGAGTTAGCGTTGCCTTCGTCTCGGCAACCAGAGAAGAGGCAGGCAAGTGCTGTTAGAAGTTTACGCATTGTAGTTTGCTTATTCGATCAAGGTTTGGTTTCGAAAAGTGAGAAAGGGCGGCTTGCCCCCGCCTACCTCCAGCGTTTCAGAAAATCCCAAATGCGGATGATCACGTAGATCCCGCCGTAGAACACCACGCCCATCACGATGAACGCGATGACGGTCTCGCCGAAAGACCCGCCTCCCGACCCACCGGGCGGGGGATACGGATAAGCCGGTCCTGATCCCCCAGAGGGTCGTGAAGGCGGAACCACTTGGGCGTGGGCCATGCAGCTTAACAGAAGCAGTCCGGCAGTGAGGCATGGGGAGGTCTTCATCAGGGTGGCATCTGGTGTTTCTTGCGTAGATCAAGAATGGGTCATGATCGGCCCTGCGTCCCGCTGATTTTTCGGGAGCAGCGGGCTTTGATCTCCTATGCGGCCTTGTATCAGGCGTTGTGGCCACTGGATTTGGGGTCTGCTGGAAGCCGGGACAAATCCACGGCAAGGCCAAGACCCGGGACGAGGATGACCGCAAACCAAAACCAGAAACCGTGGAAGAGCACGTCGTTGCCGTTGAACGCCCGCAACAAGAAAGCCAGCACCAAATACGGGAGCGTGCAGCACCCAAGCCGGATCCCGGAGCGCCGCAGCAGGTCTGCCTTGGAAATCGGCGGCAAGTGGTGACGCCGCCGAAAGGCGACCCAGGACGCAATGACCAGCCCGAGGGTGAAAACCGCGCCGAAGCCAAACTGAATGATGTTCTGTGGAGTCATGATCACGAGGTGGTGGATGCGTGGAGCGGAACGGGTGAGTTGGAGGTGAAGATGAGTGCTGATACGAAAGAGGAACTCCTCCTATTGCCGACAGCGCCATGGTTCGGCCTGGCTCGAATCGACCATGAGGGACGCGGATTGGGCCTCATTCCGGTTCCCCCGTGCCACGCAATGGTTGCGCCCTCAGTTCGATGTCCACCAGCAGCAACCCGGCGGCATCGACGCCATAAGGACCATGTAGAGCAGTCTCTCCAGCGGGATTCATCACCAGCGAGCAACCGATGCACTGGTGGCCGGACCATTCGCCTTCGGTGACAAGGCCGACATTGCTAGCGCCGGCGATCCACAGGTCAAACTCCTTCGCCACCACGCCGTAGTGGTCGAGCCAGAGCTGGCCGTAGGGGTCTTGGTGGTTGTCGTGATCCGGCGGCACGGCCCAGGCGCACGGAGACAGAATGATCTGCGCGCCCATGAGACCCAGCGTGCGGCTGATGGTCTGCCCGGGCGCAAAACCATCGGCACAGATCATGAGGCCGATGGTTCCGAGCGGTGTGTGCGCGACAGCGAGACGATCGCCACAGGCATACAAGTGATGCGCCATGGCGAGTTCGTTGAGCTTGCGATGATGCAGCAGCACCTCGCCTTCCGGGGAGATCAGCACGGCGCTGTTGAAGAGCTGATCGCCCGCGCACTCGATCAATCCGGCGCAGACATGGATGTGATGCGCCTTGGCAGCTTCGCGGAGATGCTGGCAGGCTTTTCCATCGGGAATAGAACCGGTATCAGTGAGCGCCGATGAATGACACCAGCCGCAATCCAGCGCCTCGGGCAGCAAAACGATGGCAGCACCCGCGGCGGCGGCTTGCGCGATGTACTTGGAAGCGCAGCGCAGATTCTCCTCCACCCGGCCGCCGATGACGGGCATCTGCGCGAGGGCGAGTTTGAAGGTGCTCATTTGGCTTTCACACCGCTGAGCGGATGCTGCGTGACGGCATCCCATGAGAGTTTTTGGAGCAGGGCGTTGAGTTTTTCCGCCTCAGGCAGTTTGGCAACAGCAGCAGGCATCGGCAGGCCGACGGGGCTGCGACCATAGATGACGGCGAAGTGGCAGTAGGTGGCGATGGCTTTGACGTGATCACGCGGATGGCCGATGGCGTCGGTGAAGAGATCGCTCTGCTTCGCGATGCCGGGTGCCTTGCCTTCGATGATGAGGCGGCGCAGTTCCATCACGGCCTGGCCGACGGGAACGACGAAGACGGCAGGCTTGTCCTTGGCGTATTTTGCGTTCAACTCGCGCACGTGATCGTCCATGGACTTGAAGTAATCGTCATGCGCCACGTGGAGGTCGGCCATCGTCTTGCTGTCGCGATCAACCGGCCCGCGCTGCTTCCCAGGTCCCCAGAGCGCCTGATCATCATAGGTCATCCAGAACTCCTGCACGGTGATGCGCAGCTTCGGATTGTGCTCCAGGCCGAGTTTGACGAAGTTTTCGATGCCGGCATCCGGCAGGAAGATGGGCGATAGGGTGAGCACGTCCGTCTTTCCTTCCATGAGCACGGGTTTGATCTTCTGCTTGTCGCCCTGAGCGTCCCAATGCTGGATCGTGCGCGATCCGCCGATGGAGGAGAGACCGACTTGAGTGTGACCGGTGATTCCAGCGTTCTTCGTCGCCTCAATGAGCAGTCCGGGGAGCCACACATGGAAGCTGTGGCCGGCAGTGAGGATGCGGAGTCCCGCGGGTGGCGCTTCGGCCCGAAGCATGGTGGAGAGGCAGAGGAGAGCGAGAATGGCCCGACGGGTGGATTTTGGCTTCATGTTGTGTGAATACGCCCTTCGTGGCGTTGCTTTGGCTTCTTGCGCAGTTAAACCTGAACAAGCATCGTCTTTCCCATGCATCCCCTCACCCGCCGACAGATTCTTCAGCGCAGCGGAGCCGGCTTCGGCTCGCTGGCGCTGCAGTCGCTGCTCGGTGCGGACGGCGTTCTGTCATCGACGAACCCGCTGGCTCCTCGCGCGCCGCATTTCGCGCCGAAGGCGAAGTCGGTGATCTTTCTCTTCATGTATGGCGGGCCGTCGCATGTGGATCTCCTCGATCCGAAGCCGGAACTGGCCAAATGGCATGGGAAAGCGATCCCGGTGTGGAAACCGGAGGACGCGTTCATGGGGCGAAAGACGAAAAACGTGGCGATGCAGAGCTACTACCGCTTTGCGAAGCGCGGCCAGGCCGGGATCGACATGGCGGAGACGTTTCCGAATCTCGCGCGGCATGCGGATGACCTGTGCGTGATCCGCAGCATGCATGCGGAGAGCAACAACCACGGCCCCGCGATCTTCCAGATGAACACGGGCTTCATCCTGCCCGGCAGACCGTGCATGGGCTCGTGGGTGACGTATGGCCTCGGTAGCGAAAGCGAAAACCTGCCAGCGTTTGTCGTGCTGCTCGATCATCAGGGCGCGCCGGTAAATGGTGCGCTCAACTGGTCGAACGGCTTCATGCCTGCCTCGTATCAAGGCGTGCCCTTCCGCAGTAGCGGGGAACCGATCGCGTATCTGACGCCCCCGAAAAGTGTGTCGCAAAGCCAGCAGCGGGCGCGGCTGGATCTGCTGAAGCAATGGAACACGGAATTCGCCGCCGCGAACCCGGCGGAGACGCAGCTCGCCGCCCGCATCAACACTTACGAGCTGGCTTATCGCATGCAGATGAGCGCCAGCGAATGCACGGACCTCAGCCGCGAGCCGGAGAGCGTGCGAAAGATGTACGGCCTCGACAACAAGGTCACCACGCACTTCGGCAAGAACTGCCTGCTGGCGCGTCGCCTCGTTGAGCGCGGCGTGCGCTTCGTGCAGGTGTACAGCGGCGGCAACGAAGGCCCAAAGGCCTGGGACGCGCACGACGACCTCAAAAAGAACCACGACCTCCACTGCGCCGAAACCGACGGCCCCATCGCCGCGCTGCTCGATGATCTCAAGATCAGCGGCATGCTCGACAGCACACTCGTCGTCTGGGGCGGTGAGTTTGGCCGCTCGCCCGTGGCCGAGAACGGCAAGGGCCGCGATCATCATCCCAAAGGCTTCACGATGTGGATGGCCGGTGGCGGCATCAAAGGCGGTCAGATTTACGGCGCGACGGATGAATTCGGCTACAACGCCATCGAGAACAAAGTCTCCGTCCCCGATCTGCATGCCACAATGCTGCATCAGCTCGGCCTGGATCACGAGCAGCTCACGTATCGATTCACGGGGCGTGATTATCGGCTGACGGATGTGAGCGGCGAGGTGGTGAAGGCGCTGCTGGCGTGATGCGAACTAAACGAAGGCCGCAAGACCCCGAAGACATTCAAGCTGCCGGATTGATCGTCTCGGCAACTTGCCAAAGTTTCAAGTTCGCGCCCGCTTCAAGGCTCCGCGCAGCATGCCGAGACCGCCGACGACGAACAGCAGGGGAAACCAGATGGAGTAGAGCGCGGCGCGTGAGGCGTGCTCCAAGACGGCTTCATCAGGCGCGGCGGGATTCACGAGGCAGGTTTGAGACGAGCCTGGCGGATAGTTGAGCTGCTTTTCGAGTGCTTTGTCGAGATGCTGAGTCGGTGCGGCCTCCACCTGGCGGATGCGCGTGCTCGTGTGCTTCACACCATTGATCTCATACTCGTAGCGCACTTCGACGCGATGAGCGGGAGATGAGTTCGGTGTTGGCCGTTCGCTGACGACGCGTGATGAGACGACGCGGCAGGGCACCTGAGTCCAGCTTCGCGTGATCTGCGCTTTTTCATACGAGAGCCACATGCGCCAGGCAAAGAACGATCCGACAAGCATGAGCAGAACACCCATCGAGCAAAGCCACCAGCGGCCTGATTGAGATGCAACTTGATTCTGCGACATGGACGAGGGGGGAAGCAGGCTTTGACTACGCTTCACATGTGTTCCATACAAGAGATGCCGCACGCGTGCAAACTCCCTCATGCCCGATCCCTCTCCCATCTCAATACGTCCACCACGCTGGCTGCTGAAGCCCGCCGTGGTGGGCGCGGCCGAGCTGGCGGCGGACATGAGCGTGTCTCCGCTCATGGCGCAGCTCCTCGTGCAGCGCGGCATCACGACGGTGGAGCAGGCGCGGGATTTCCTGGTGCCAAAACTCGCCACGCTCGGCGATCCCACGGTGCTGCCGGAGATGAATCTCGCGGTGGAGCGCATCCTGAGCGCGGTGGACCACAAGGAGAGCGTCGTGCTCTACGGTGACTACGATGTCGATGGCGTGACCTCGATGGCGCTGATGCATCTCATTTTGAAGGCCTACGGCCTCGACACGCATCTGTTCCTGCCCACCCGCATGGAGGAAGGCTACGGATTGAGCCGCGACGGCATCGCCAAGTGCTACGAGCAGTTTGGAAAACCGAATCTGCTCATCGCTCTCGACTGCGGCACGACCTCGCTGGCTGAAGTGGCGAAACTGAAAGCGGATGGCGTGGACTGCGTGATCATCGACCACCACGAGCTGTCGCCGCATGGTCGGCCGGACTGTCTGGCGCTGGTGAATCCAAAGCTCGGAAACGATCATCATTACTTCTGCACGGCGGGCCTCATGTTCAAAGTCTCGCATGCGCTGCTGAAGGCGCGGATGATCGAGAGCTATGATTTGAAGGAGACGCTGGATCTGGTGGCGCTCGGCACCGTGGCCGATCTGGTGCCGCTCATTGATGAAAACCGCCTGCTGGTGCGGCGTGGACTCGAAGCACTGGCACAAACAGCGCGGCATGGATTGAGGGCCCTGAAGCAGATCGCCGGAGTCGAGGGCTTGGTTCAGACGCATCATGTCGGCTACCGCCTGGGGCCGCGTTTGAACGCCGCCGGTCGCCTGGACACTGCAGCGACGGCATTGCAGCTTCTGCTTTCCACCGATCCCGAGGAAGGCGCGGAACTCGCCGCCCTGCTCGAAGCGCACAACAAGGACCGACAGAACGTCGAGCAGCAGGTGCATGTGGAGGCCGAGGCGATGCTCGCGAACATTGGCGAGATCGACAAAGTCTCCGCCATCGTGCTCGGCTCGCGCAACTGGCATCCGGGCGTGATCGGCATCGTGGCCTCGCGCATCTCGCGGCTGTGCCATCGCCCGACGATCCTGGTGTCGATCGACGAAAACGGCATCGGCAAGGGCAGCGGGCGCAGCATTCCCGGATTTTCACTCGTCGCGGCCATTGAGACGTGCAACGAGCATCTGCTCGGTGGAGGCGGGCATGCGATGGCGGCGGGCATTTCCGTCAAAGAAGAAAACCTGGATGCGTTCCGCACCGCCTTCCAGAACGCGGCACGCGAGGCCCTGAGCAAAGAGGAGATGACCGCCGTGCTCGAACTCGATGCCGAGGTGCGGCTTCGCGACCTGTCGTTGAATTTTTTCGAGAGCTACAAGCTGCTGGAGCCCTTTGGGCAAAAGAACACCGAGCCGCTGTTCCTCTGCCGCGGCGTGAATCCACGTCTGCCAGGACGCACGATGAAGGAAAAACATCTGCGCATCATGCTCACGCAGGACGGCGCGTCGATGGAGGCGCGCTGGTTCAACGCACCGATCGGCAAACTGCCCCCTGCCCCGTGGGATGTGGCAATGCGCATCCAGCGCGGCTGGTTCCGCGGAGTGGAGCAGTGGCAGCTCACGCTGGAAGCGGTGCGCACCGCAGAGTGATCTCCCGCATCTAGTCCGTGCGCGGATGAAACCGGTAGTGGCCGGTGAGTGGGAACTCGAAGAGGCGGTTCTCGCATTTCGGCCCCTGGCCGATGTTGTGAACGATCCAGGGCGTGGTGCCGCCATCGGGCGCGGGAACAACAATCGCGATGTGCGGGAGATTGACCGGAACGGTGCAGGTGATGAGATCGCCCGGTCGATAGTCGGCGGCGTTTTGTGTGACCGGCAATGAAGCACCGCGGCGCTTGAAGAAGGTCTGCAAATTCGGCACGCGGCGGTGGTCGATGTTCTTGTCGGTGGAACTGAGGCCCCAGCGCTTCGGATAGGCGGCAAAGGCGCGTTTCATGTCCTCATGGACGAGTTTTTGCAGGTCGATGCCCAGCTTGCGGTAGCTGCGGATGACTTCATCCGTGCAGACGCCCGTGTCGGCGGGCACATCGCCACCGGGATAATCCAGCCGCACATAGGCGGGATCGTAGCGCACCGTGTGCTTGGTGCGCTCCATCGCGGCCTGCACGAGGCGCTCCGCAAAGGATGGCGCGCTCGTTTGCGCATAACCGACGCCGATGAAGGCGAGAAGAAGGCAGCAGCGGCGGAGCATGTCAGTCACGCGGCACTTCGACACCGGAGATGAAGGTGCGTTGAACTTCCAGACGGCGGTTGAGCACGAGCACGTCGGCCTGCTTGCCTTTTTCGAGGCTGCCGCAGGTTTTGGCGATGCCGGCGCGCTCGGCCGGCGTGAGACTGGCCATGCGAACGGCATCGGGGAGCGTGGCAGAGGTGCTTTTTTTCATGTGACGCATCATGTGGTCCATGCCGACGACGGAACTGGCAAGCCCTTGACCGGGAACGAAGCCGACCAGTCCATCGCTCTCGAAAAAGGAGCCGTCATCGTCGGAACCGAAGCGGTAGCGGCCCGGCGGCATGTCGAGCGCACGGTTGCAGTCAGTGACGAGGCACAGACGCTCCGCGCCTTTCATGCGGAAGGCGAAATCGAGCAGCTCAGGCGCGAGATGCATGCCATCGGCGATGACCTCGGTGCTCATCTCAGCGGTGGCGAGCACGAACTGCTCCATGGAGGCCTGCATGGGCGTGCCAAAACGCGTGCGCAGCGAGGTGACGGAGCTCATGGCGCACCAGAAGTGATCGACATGGCGCATGCCGGCCTTGAAAGCGCGCTCCATCTCCGTCCAGTTCGCGTTTGAGTGGCCGCAGGTGATGAGACAGCGGTGCTTGCGGGCGGTTTGGTAGAATTCCTCGGCTCCGGCCAGTTCGGCGGCGCAGGTGGCGATGCGGACGAGGTCATCGCGAAACCATCTCGCGTATTCGACGGCATCTGGAGCGCGGCGGCCTTCACGCGAATGGCAGCCGACTTTGTCAGCAGCGAAGTAGGGACCATACACATGCACTCCGGCGATGCGCGAGCCATGCGCGACTTCCCAGGTGCGTTTTGCCTCGCGGCAGGCCATCAGCATGCCCATGATCTGCGGTGGCGAACCGGTCGTGGTGGTGGGAAAGATCGTCGTCGTGCCATGCAGCGCATGCGCTTTCAAGACGGTGCGCACCGCCGGCACCGTGGCATCCATGAAATCGGCTCCAGCACCGCCATGAACGTGAATGTCGATGAACCCAGGGCTGATGTAGCCGCCCTTGGCATCGACCACGACCGTGTTCTTCGGTGTGGTGACGCGTTTGCCAATGGCGGTGATTTTGCCGCGTTCACACAGCACCGAGCTATCCTCAATCAATTTGTCCGGCAGGATGAGTGTGCCGTTTTGGATGAGGAGCGGCGGAACGGGCGGTATTTTCATAGCATGGTGAGCGGATTGACGCGGGTTTGCAGCGGGAAGGTGACGCGCTGACTGCTGAGGCGATGGGATTCGAAGACGGCGGCGATCATTTCGGTGACCTGGCGCCCGTGCGCGGCGTCGCAGAGAGGTGCGCGGTTTTCCTGGATGGCGGCGATGAGGTCGAGGCCGGGGATTTCGTGACTGGAGACTTTTTTGGCGATGACTTTGTCCTCCAGCACGGGCCGACGCGCTTCCTTGCCAGTTTGAATCCACGCGAAGGGCTCCTGGTCCATGCGGAAGTCGATCACGCCCTCGTTGCCGAAGACTTGGAGGCCAAACGAAGCGGGATCGTCATAGGCGGGCTTTTTCAGGCGGCCGTCCTTGATGCTGTCGAAGAAGAACGGGATGCCGTTTTCCATCTCGAAACGCGCGTGGACTTCGTCGCCCGCGAGCGGGCCGATGCCCTCGTCACCGTCCTTCACATCTGCTTTGGTGACGGGTTTTCCACTCTGGTAAACGCCGGCGGTGCAGGCACGCGGCGCACCGGCGAGCGCAATGGCGACGCCCATGACGTGCGATCCGAGCACCCACATGTCGAGGCTGCCGCCGCGCGGGTCTTCCTTGCCGCGACCGCGCATTTCCAGCACGCGGCCGATGACTCCATCGGCGATCAATTTGGCCACGATGGGCAAGACCGGGTGGTAACGATTGCGGTGTGCGATGGCGATCTTCGTGCCGGATTTTTCGGCGGCAGCGATGACTTCATCGGCCTCGGCGGGGCTGCGGACGAAGGGTTTTTCGATGTAGATGCCCTTCACGCCGTTTTGAATCGCGGCAAGCATCATGTCGCGGTGCTGGTCGATCTGGCGGGGGCCGATGGCGACGATGTCGGGCTTCACCTCGGCCAGCATGGTCTTGTAATCGGCGAAGCCTTTGCCAGTGCCGAGTTTCTTGAGCTCATCGGCAAGGCCTTTGGCATCCGCGTCAGCCACGGCGACGATTTCGGTGGTGGGGATGGCCTTCCACATGGTGTCGAGACCATGACCGTAGTTGCCGCGTCCGGTGTGGCCGATGACGGCTACGCGGAGTTTTTGATCCGTCCCCACAGCGAAACTGGATGCGGCGAAGGCGGCGGGCAGCGAGGCAAGGATTCGGCGGCGGTTCATGACAGCAACATGAACGCATCCAATGCCTCCAAACAAGCATTCAGATGGTGTTTGCAGCAATTCACATGCCCCATGAATCCCTCACTTTGGCGCTCTGAATCAACCTTTTGAGTTTGTTTACGCCAAATTGTGTCTATTCATCCCCTTCGTCCGCTCCCAACCGTTCGAGGACGCCCCAACCCATGTCAGAAACCCATGAGCACGCCGCAGGCGACTCCGTGCCGGAGTTGAGGCAGCGCATCCAGGAAATGGAGAGCCAGCTACAGGCCTGCCGTGAGCGCCTGCCAAACGCCTCTCCAGACGCAGGACGAGGACTGACGGAGAGCGGGGAGCGTTTCGCATTGGAACGGCAGTTGATCGAGACGGCGCGCCTGCAACGAGCGATCCTCGACAGCGCAAACTTCACCATCATTTCAACCCGGCCTGACGGAATCATTCAGACGTTCAATGCCGGCGCCCTGCGGGAACTCGGCTACAAGCCCGAGGAGGTGATCGGCAAGACGACCCCCGCGCTCATCCATGATCCGCAGGAAGTGGCGCGACGCGCAAAAGAGCTGAGCGAGGAACTGGGCAGGCCTGTGGAGCCGGGTTTCGAGGCGTTTGTGGCGAAAGCCCGTCTCGGCCAGGCGGATGAGAATGAGTGGACCTACATCCGCAAAGACGGCACACGGTACCCCGTCCTGCTGTCTGTCACGGCGCTCCGTGATGAACGCGGCGACATCACCGGCTTCCTTGGAGTCGGCAGCAACATTTCCGAGCGCAAGCAGATTGAGCGCGCCCGCGCGGAGACCGAGGCGCGGCTGAAGGCCATTCTCGACAACACCACGGCAGTTGTTTTCATGAAGGATCTGGAGGGCCGCTACCTCCTGGTCAACAAACGCTGGGCGAAACTGTTCCACACCACGCCGGAAGAAACCGTCGGCAAGTTTGACCACGACATTTTCCCGCCGGACATGGCCCGTGTGTTCCGCGAGAACGACACGAGGGTGGTGGCAGCCGGCGGGCCCATGCAACTGGAGGAGGTGGCCCCGCACGACGACGGGCCGCACACGTATCTCAGCGTGAAGTTCCCGCTGCGTGATGCTGCAGGCAGAGTACACGCAGTGGGAGGCATCGCCACGGACATCACCGGGCAAAAGGCATCCATCCGCGCCCTGGAGCAAAGTGAGGAGCGTTTCGCGCTGGCGGTTCGTGGCACGAACGACGGCATCTGGGACTGGGACATCCGCACCAATGAAGTGTACTTTTCTCCTCGATGGAAGAGCATGGTCGGCTACGAGGAGAACGAGCTGCCGGATGATTTCTCCGCCTTCGAGAAACTGCTGCATCCTGATGACCACGACCGTGTGATGAGCGAGCTGGATGATTATCTGAACAGCCGCATCCAGCGCTATTCCGTGGAGTTCCGCTTCCGCCACAAGGACGGCTCCTGGCGGTGGATTCTCGCCCGTGGCCGTGCGTTGCGCGATGTACAGGGCAACCCCTATCGCATGGCCGGCTCTCACACCGACGTGACCGAGCGCAAGCATGACGAGGAGGAGCTGCACAAGGCAAGGCAGGCCGCCGAGGCCGCGAACAGCGCCAAGAGCGTCTTCCTGGCGAACATGAGCCACGAGATACGCACGCCGATGAACGGCGTCATCGGCATGAGCGAGCTGTTGCTCGGCACGCCGCTCGACGACACGCAGCGTGAGTACCTGGAAATGCTCAAGCATTCCGCCGACTCGCTGCTCGAACTGCTCAACGACATCCTCGACTTCTCCAAGATCGAGGCCGGCAAGATGGAGCTGGACTCCCATGAGTTCGACCTCAACGAGATCGTCACTGAAATCGCCCAGGCCATGGATATCCGCGCCTTCCAGAAGCGGCTTGTGCTCCTGCATCACATCAGTCCGGACATTCCTGCGCGCCTGATCGGGGATGACGGCAGGCTGCGGCAGATCCTCATCAACCTCATCGGCAATGCGATCAAATTCACCCACAAGGGCGGCGTCACCATCGAAGTGGGCGTGGAGTCCGAGACGGCGGACCTGATCACGCTGCACTTCAAGATCAACGACACCGGCATCGGCATCGCCACGGACATGCATGAGAGCATCTTCGAGGCATTCACCCAGGCAGAAAGCTCCACCACGCGGCGTTACGGCGGCACCGGTCTCGGTCTCGCCATCTGCCGTGATCTGGTCGCGCTCATGCACGGTCGCATCTGGGTGGAGAGCAGGCCTGATGTCGGCAGCACCTTCCACTTCACCGCCGCCTTCGGGCGCACCAGCGGCATTTCGATCAAACCCAGGTCGCCGCGAACTGAACCCGTCGTCACCGCCCACGCCTCCATGAAAGTGCTGGTCGCTGAAGACGGCCACGTCAACCAGCTCGTCAGTTCCCGCATGCTCGAAAAACGCGGCCACATCGTCACGCTGGCCTCCGACGGCCAGGAGGCCATCGACTTCTTCAAGAGCGAACCCTTTGACACCATTCTCATGGATGTGCACATGCCCGGCATCAACGGCTACGAAGCCACCGCCGCCATCCGGGAAATCGAGCAGACCACCGGCGGGCATGTTCCCATCATCGCCATGACGGCCAACGCCATGAAAGGTGACCGCGAGCGATGTCTCGCCGCTGGCATGGACGATTACATCGCCAAACCGCTGCGTTCTGCAGAGCTGTTTCAGATCGTGGAGCAGTTCTCGCGCCGGCCAGCCATTCAGAAGCCTGTCCAGACCACCCTCACACCCGAATCAGCGCCCCCACGCCCTCCCGCAGAGACTGCCCCACTCGATCTCGCCGCGTTTCGCGAATCCGCAGGCGATGAAAAGCTCATGCGCAAGCTCATCGCCATCTTCCCCGAGGACACCCAGAAATACCTGCGCAAGGCGGAAAAGGCCCTCTCTGCCGGCAAAGCCAGGCCGTTGTACGAAGCTGCTCACTCGCTCAAGGGCATGATTGGTGTTTACGCAGCCCCCAAAGCCTTGCGCCTTGCCTCCGAGCTCTGCGAATATGCCCACGCCGGAGACCTGAAGGGCGCGGTGATCATGCTCGACCAGTTGAAAAAAGAATGCGCTTTGCTGGGCGAGGCTCTGGCGGGCGCTTTCGATCCCGGCATTTGAGTCAGCGATACTCAGCCAGGCCGTCGTAGGCATGAACCAAATTGATCGGGTGGCCGATCTCGCGCAAAATCTGACGTGTCAGATTCAGCTTCGATTGCAGCGCCAGATCGTCATGATCAGGATCATGGTGCACCACGATCCACTTCTTCGCGCCCACCAGTTTGGTCAGCGCGCACGCCGTGGCGAGGTTGGAATGCCCCCAGCCGATGCGTTTCGGATAATCGGTCGGGAGATACTGCGCCTCGTGAATCAGCAAATCCACGCCGTCGAGAAACTTCAGGATCGGCTCGTAGGGTACCACCAGATTGGTGTCACGGGTCAGCAACGCCGGGGAGCCGGTGTAGCCTTGAAGAAATTCGTTGTCAGGCACAAAGGCCACGCTCCAGCCTTCATGCACCACTTTAAAGCCCACCGTCGCACCAGGATGCTGGGTGAACTCACGCGTCACCGTCACCTCTCCGATTTTCACCGGCACATCATCCAGAAACACAAAATTAATCTTCGCCCGCAGATCCTCGCGCTGGATCGGGAAATAGTCCCGGTCCATCTGGCCGCAGAGCAGGGATTCGATGTTTTTGCCGAAGCCGCGCTCGCCATAGACTGTGATCTCAAACCCCGGCACATAGATCGGCGTGAAAAACGGGAAGCCCTGGATGTGGTCCCAGTGTGTGTGCGTGATGAAAAGATGGATGTGGCAGGGACCGCCGGCCAGAAACGACTGGCCCGCATCCCGCAGCCCGGAACCCGCGTCAAACATGATGCGCTCCTTCCCGGTGTTGTATTCGAAGCACGTCGTGTTACCGCCATGCTGCGCATAACGCGCCCCGCAGACCGGAATCGAGCCGCGTGTGCCCCACAGCTTCACATGCGGACGTTTCGTGTCCAAAACCGGTGCGTACTGCTCCGCCGCGGCCGGAATGTGGTCACGATGCGTCACCCCCTTCGCTGAAGGTGCCTCATGAAAGTGCTGCCGCAGCTTCTCCAGCAGCAGCTCGGGGTCGAAAGGCTTGATCAGCACGTCCACCGGCCCGGTTTGCTGGATGTGCTTCAGCTCCGTGGAGTAATCTTTCGCCGTGCAGACGATCACCGGCATGTTCTGCGTCGCCTGCTGTGCCCGCAGATGCCGCAGCACCTCCAGGCCGTTCATTTTCGGCATGATCAGGTCCAGCACCAGCAGATCAGGCTTGAACTCCTCGATCTGCTCCAGGCACTCCTCCCCGTCCTCCGCCACGCGCACCGTGTAGCCATGCTGTTCCAGTGCATGTGACATCCGCAGTGAAATCGCGCGGACATCCTCGGCCAGGAGGATTCTTTTCGGTTGGGTTGGTATCGCCATGTCTTGCCTCTGTACTTATACGCGCAAGGGCGTTGGTCGGGCTGGCGGGATTCGAACCCACGACCTCTTCGTCCCGAACGAAGCGCGCTACCAGACTGCGCTACAGCCCGAATCATTCATTTCCAAGCGTTTACGGTTGATTTCTCGATCTCAAAGTTTGCCTTT
>CAMCWM010000004.1 GCA_945882215.1 Akkermansia muciniphila
CTCGGCGCGATTGCCCGGCGCGGGCTTCGCCTCGGCCTTGGTGCGTTCTGCATCGAGGATGCGATGCTCGGTTTCGGCAAAGGCACGCGATTGGGCGAGGTAGGCGGTCCACTCGGCCCGCTGTGCTTCTGGGAGCTTCGCGAGAAGCTCGTCGGTGAGCATGGTGAAGGGCTTTTCGGCGGCCTGAGCGAAGAGCAAAGGGCAAAGGGCAAAGGGCGAAGAAGAGGAGGCGCATGGTGGAAAATGGAGGGGTTTAACCGCTGATATGACGCTGATTAAACGCTAATGGCAGAATTCAATCATCGGCGTCTCATTAGCGTCATATCAGCGGTTCAAAGACATGTATTATGTTTGAGGTCAGGCTTCATCCAGCACGGCCAGTTCGCTGAGCAGCGTGGTGGCGTAGGTGCCTTTGGGCAGGGCGAAAGTCAGCTCGAGGTCGCCGTTTTCAAGGGCGGTGAAGCTGGGTTGCTCGGGGCGCAGGCGCATGACGCGGCGCTCCTGGCGCAGACCGGCGGCTTCGAGGCCGGAGGTGAGCGCGGGGTGCTCGGCGGCGATGGCGGATTCGAGTTCGCGTACTTTGCCGACGCTTTGGAGCTCGCCCACGCCCCAGAGCGGCGCGGTGAGTTCGCACACGCCTAGCTGGAAGCGCTGGACTTCATCGCCGCGATGTTTCTCGGGCAGGAGGATGGTGCCGTTGTCGGCGAAGCCATAGACCTCGCCGCTCAGGGCGCGATCCCAGGTGCCAGCGGACATGCGTGCGGCGACGACGGCATTGAAGAGGTGACTGCGTGCCGCCGAGAGCAAAATGCCGCGCAGCAGGCGGTCGGGGCTGAAGTCACCGCGAAACATGGCGAGCGCTTTTTCGACGTTGCGGCCTTCGTTGCCGAAACGCTGCGTGCCGAAGTAGTTCGGCGCACCGCGTTCGACGATGCGCTGCCAGCGCTCGGCGGCGAGCGTGGCGTCGAAGTCCGGCTCACGCAGGCGAATGGTGAAGCGATTGCCGAGATGGATGCCACGGCGGAGTTTACGAGTGTTTCGCGTGATGCGCAGCACGCGCAGGCCCTCCGACTCCAGCGCGGCTGGCTCGGGCGAAGGCTGTCCCGGCATGTGCAGGCTGAACCACTGCCGCGTGACAGCGTGGCGGTCCTTCAAGCCGCAGTGACTGACCAAGCGATGCCGCAAGCCCAGCGCATCCGCGAGGCGTGCGGCGGCGGTGTTGCTGTCGAGATCCCGTTTTTCCACCCAGACGAGGCAGTGCTCGCCCTCGCCCGAGGGTTCAAAGCCGAGCACTTCCTCGACGACGAAATCCTCCGGCACGGATTTGAACCGCGCACGCCCCAACGGGCCGCCGTGCAGGTGGGGAAGGTGATCGGGGTCAAAGGTCATCGGGTTTTCTGATCCTGCTTCATCGCCTCGAAGGATTTGAGCAAGTTCTCTTTCTTCTTGCCTCGCTATGAGGAAAGTTGGTCTGCTGCCTCAAGCATGTGTCCAAAGCATCACGGCTTCTGCCACGGCGTGCTGCCGCCACGTTGAATGTGCTTCCGCAGACCTTCAGCCATCTCGTTGAAGACTTTCGGAGCTTTCGTGGCGACGTTCATCGTCTCCTGCGGATCGTTCTTCAGATTGTAGAGCTCAAGCGGGCTGTAGGGATCGTTTTGCATGAGCTTCCATTCACCACGAATCAGCGCCTCGTAGTTTTTGCCACCGTAAATTTTACCGCCTTCACGCCGGACGAAGTAAAGATCACGCGGAGTGGTGACGCTGCCGCCTTTCAGGATCGGCACGAGGCTCACGGCATCAAGTTCAGGCGAGGGCTTGGCTCCAGCGAGTTCGAGGAAGGTGGGAAATAGGTCGAAGTTCAGCCCCTGGTAATCGCTGCGGCTGCCGGGCTTGATTTGCGGAGGCCAGCGCATCATAAAGGGCACACGCAGGCCGCCGTCGTAATGATCCTGCTTCCCGCCGTGCCACGGATCATTGTTCTGCGCATGAGGCACGGAGCCGCCGTTATCTGCGCTGAAAACGACCAGGGTGTTTTCTTCCAAACCCGTCTCCTTGAGCACGGCGAGCACCTGGCCGATGCGATCATCGAGATGCTCGACGAAGGCGACGTTCATTGCACGCTTCTCATCGAGCTGCGGCGCGCGTGCTTTCACCTTCGCCAGCCATTCCGCCGGTGGTTCGATGGGAAAATGTGGCGCGTTGTAGGCGAGGTAGAGAAAGAACGGCTTGTCCTTCGACTTCGCCCGCTCGCGCAGGTAATCGCCAGCCCAATCGGTGAAAATGTCCGTCGCGTGGCCTTGTGGGTCGATGACCTCGGCATTGAGACGCATGTAGTTGTTTCCGTGGCGCAGATGCGTCGTGTAGCTGTCCATCATGTCGCCGAGGAAGCCGTGAAAGTGGTCAAAGCCGCGCTCATTCGGCGTGTTTGGCGATTCGAGGCCGAGATGCCATTTCCCGATGATGCCAGTGTGATAGCCGACCTTCTTCAATTCATCAGCAATCGTCGGCACACCCGGTTTGAAGCAGCCCCAGGAGTTCTCCTGCTGCGTGCGGATCACGCCCGGCACTCCGACGCGATCCGCGTAGCGCCCCGTGAGCAACGCAGCGCGCGAAGGCGAGCACACCGTGCAGTTCGCCCGCATCGCCGTGAACAGCATGCCTTCCTGCCCGATGCGGTCGATGTTCGGCGTCCGCACATCGGAAGCGTGATAGGCCGACACATCGCCATAGCCATGATCATCGGCGAAGATGAGGAGAAAATTTGGCTGCGACGCGATGAGCGGAGAACTGAAGGTGAGAAAGAGTAGAAAAAGCCGGTTCATACGTTGATGGGGTTCATTTCCGCGTGCGGCCATTGTCGCGGGCCTGAGCGAGCTGGGTGCTGAGTTGTTTCACGACATCGGGATGCTCTGGGACGATGTTTTTGGTTTCTCCGACATCTTGGGTGAGGTCGAAGAGCGTTTGCTGCTTGCCGTCTTTGCTCTCCGTGAACTTCCAGCGGCTGGAGCGGACGGCGAGGATGTTATCCTGCGTGTCGCCCTGCATGATGGTGATGGGGCGGATGGGAGCGGCGAGCGATGGATCGCGCAGCGCGGGCAGGATGTCGAAGGAGTCCTCGCCAGCGTTGTCAGGCAATTTTGTGCCGACGATGCTGGCGATGGTGGCGAGCAGGTCGGTGAGGTTGATGGTTTGTGCCGAAGTCGAGGCTGCGGGGATCTGGCCGGGCCAGCGGACAATGAACGGCACGCGATGCCCGCCCTCGAACGGCGAGCCTTTGCCATCGTGCCAGGGACCGTTCGTGAGGTGGCCCATCGCCTTGGCGTCGTGCTTGGCGGTGCGGAATTTTTCACGCACGCCACCGGCCTCGCTGGCGAGATTGAGCTTCACTTTTTGCGTGCCTTTGAAATCGTTCGGCGTGCCGCCGTTGTCGCTGGTGAAGAAGAACAGCGTGCGCTCGGAGAGCTTGAGTTCATCCAGCGTGGCGAGGATTTCGCCGACGTGGGCATCGAGTTCCTGAATGTGATCGCCGAGCAGGCCGGCCTGGCTCGTGCCACGAAACGCTGCCGCCGGGGTGATGTGCGTGTGTGATGCGCAGGGCGTGAAGTAGAGGAAGAAGGGCCGGTCATGATGCTCGCGGATGAAGCCGATGGCCTTCGCAGTGAGCGTGGTGTCCACCAGGTCTTCCACACGCGGCTGCGCGACGCCTTCGGGGAACTCGCTGCCCTCCACGATGCGATACGCTTCGCCCGGCTTTCGCCCGACGATGTCGTGATTTTCGATGAAGACGCGGTAGCGGTCGTTGTGGTTCTGCGGCACGCCGAAGTGATAATCAAACCCCACCTCCAGCGGTCCGGTGATGGGTAGTTGGTTCCAATCCTTGCTGTAACCGAGATGCCACTTCCCAATCGCCGCCGAGCGATAGCCCTGCGCCTTCAGCATCGACGCGATGTTCAGGCGGTCCTGCTCAATATGATAATCATTCCCCTTCTTGTGCAGCCGCCACGGCGACCGCCCCGAAAGCAGTCCATAACGCGAAGGCGAACACACGGACGCGGGCGAGTGAGCATCCGTGAAACGCACGCCCTCACGCGCCAGTCGATCAATATTCGGCGTCTTGATCTTCGTCGCGCCGTAACAGCCCACATCGCCGTAGCCGAGGTCATCGGCGAGGATGATGACGATGTTCGGCTGCGCCGCGAAAAGGGCGGGGCAGAGGGTGAGGAGGAAAAGGAAGTGTTTCATGGCAGCTTCGGTTTCACGGGGGTCTTATTTTCCTTATCGACAGGATAGACGGCCTGTTGTTCTTCGAGACCAGCGATCATGCCTTGCATGAGACGCTTCAATTCGGCGGGCTTCACGGCGGCGAGGTCGCTTTGCTCAAAAGGATCGGCTTTGAGGTTGTAGAGTTGGTAATGACTGCCGCCGGAGACAGCGGTCGGAAAGTAGTGGTAGATGACCTTCCACTCGCCATCGCGAAAGGTGGTGAAGTAGTCCGTGCGATGTGGCGCGTGCGGGTAGTGCATGAGAAATTTTTCATCGCGCGTGCTGTCGGGTTTGGCGGTGAGAAGGGTGTCGAGCTTCCTGCCATCGACGGCGTGTTGCGCGGGCGCTTTGATGCCGGTGAGGTCGAGGAGAGTGGGAAACATGTCATACACGGCTGCCTGCTGGCTTTGAATGGCTCCGGCAGCGATGGGAAGACGTTTTTGATGGGCGTTGTCGCTGTTTTGTTTCGCCCAGGCGGCGATGAAGGGCACTCTCATGCCACCCTCGTAGTGAGAACCTTTTTTACCGCGCAACGGTGCCGCGCATGCGACTTCGTGCTGATGCCCAAGCGGTGCATCGCTGCCGTTGTCGCCGAGGAAGAGGACGAGCGTGTTGTCGGCGATGCCGAGGGCGTCAAGATGGTCGAGGACATCACCGAGCGACTTGTCCATGCCTTCGATCAGTGTGGCAAAAGCCTGCGCCTGAGGCGACTTGCCGCTGTTGGTGTAGTTCGCGGCGAAACGCGGATCGGAATCGAATGGCGCATGCACGGCGTATTGGGCGAAGTAGAGGAAGAAGGGCTTCTGAGCCTTCACCGCATCACTCACATGCGCCTTGGCTTCGATGGTCAGAGCTTCGGTGAGGAAGATATCCTGCCCGTGATACTTCTCCAGACCCTGGACGGCATGGCTGCCACGTTTGACCTTGGCATTGGCCTTCGTGGGGCGGTCGAAGTTCTGCTTGCCGTAGTAGCTGCCCGGCGCGCCGATGGAGCCGCCGGCCACATTGATGTCGAAGCCGATCTTCGTTGGATCAGCACCGTCAAAGGCACGCGGCGCGAAGTGGCCTTTGCCGACGTGGATGGTGCGGTAGCCCGCGCCTTTGAGAAGGCCCGGCAGGGTGACATCGTTGGGCTTGAGGCCTTTCCAGTTCCAGTCCGCCGGCCCTTGAGGTCCGGCATTGTCGTTGTCAGGATTGATCCAGTTCGTGGTGCGGTGACGTGCCGCATTCTGCCCGGTCATGATGGAGATGCGTGTCGGCGAGCACACACTCATGGCGCAGAAGTTGTTGAAGCGAATGCCGCGCGCTGCGAGCCGCTCCATGTTCGGCGTGCGGTAGAAGTCGTTGAGCGGGTAGCGCTTCGCTTTGCCCTCGGCGTCGGTCAAAAACGGCAGCGAGGTGTCCATGACGCCCATGTCATCGACGAGCATGATGACGATATTCGGCGGTGATGCGGCGAACAGAGACGAACTGAGGGCAAGGAGGAAAAGCAGCAGGTGTTTCATGGCCGAATGCTAACGGCATGAAGCGCGACCTGTTGCAGCGGATGCGATCACTTCACGGCGGCGCGATGCTTCCGTCCGTTCAGCAGCGCGCCGATCCAGGTGTAGCGCGCCAGATATTCGTAGCTGACCAGCAGCAACGCAAAGACACCGCCGCAGACCAGCGCAAACTTCAATCCCGGTGCCAGCGGCCAGTCACGCACCCAAAGCTGCGCGGCGATCACGAGCGGCAGATGCGCGAGATACATCCAGTAAGAGGCATCGGATAGATAGCGAATCCACGGCCGCTCCTGCGACACGAAACGACGAAACAGGCCCATCATCGCCGCGCTCATCATCCAGACGTAGATGACTTGAAGCAGTATCGCCATGCCGCGCAGCTTTGCGCCACCGTAAGTGGTTGCGAGACCTGCGGGATACACGATGAGCAATGCAAGGGGCAGCATCAGCCACCAGCGGCGGCCCAGGCGGCCTTCGTGGTCCTCACTGTCGAAGTACAGCGCGCCATAGCCGAAGAAGATGGCGTAGTAGGCCAGCAGATGGAACGGCGGCAGGATGCTCGATGAGGTGTCCGGGCCGAAGTTCGGCATCGCGCGGCCCATGAACCACGCGGGGATCAAAGTGAGCGGCACCAGCCAGAGATAACTCAGCGATGAAGTGACCCAGCGGCGCGGCGCAGGCTTCCATCCGATACGATTCGCGATCCAGGCACACACCGCGAAGCCCGCCACCATCCAGCAGAGGAACCACAGGAACCAAAGATGACTGAAGATCGGCATCTGCGTCAGAAACAGCCAGAGCGCGAGCAACGGACGCGGTTTGGCCTCCTCCCCGCTCCCACCGAGCATCTGCCGCACCTCCTGGCGGCCCTTCGTGACCGATTTCTCCTCCACCGGCACTTTCATGACCTTGGCGATGAATTGCGTCACGCTCCAGTCCACCAGCGTCGCGTCTAGCGCCGTCTCGCCGCGCTCATTCTTGATCTTGGGGTCGGCACCGGCCTTCAGCAGCTCGCGTGCGATGTCCGCACGGCCGAGAAACGCGGCACCATGCAAAGCGGTGCCGCCATCGCGATTCGCACGCTTTGCATCCGCTCCGCGCTGCAAGAGCAGCTTCACGACTTCATCACGCCCGAAGATGGTCGCGTAGCTCAGCGGCGTCACGCCGAGCACGGGGTCGGGCGCGTTCACCTCCGCGCCGTCATCAAGCAGGCGTTGCACGACATCGCGATCTCCAGCTGCGCAGGCCTTCCATAAGGTCGGCGGCCCTTGTTCGGCCCTTCGTGACTCGGATTGCGCCGCGACCGCGCCGAGCCAGAACATCGCGGGCACGATCGTCAGCGTGCCGAGCAGCAGCGGCAGAAACACACGTTTGAACCGGTGCGCGATCACCGCCCGCAGTCCGCGCCGCCGCCAAAGCATCGCGGTGAAAAAACCGCTCAGCACAAAAAACAGCGGCATGCGAAAGCCATGCACCGCGCTGATGAGCACCTGAAAAACACTGCTCGTGCGCGAGTCCTGCACCATCCATGGCCCGCCGGTGAAGGACAGCGCAGCATGCAGGGCGATGCCCAGCAGCATCGCAAACGCACGCAGGGCATCGAGATCATGACGGCGGGCGGAGGCCGGTGGAAGTTCCATGAAGTGCATGAAGGAGTCTGGAGTGAATGGCACTGAGCTAAGCCTGTTTTAGGACGAGAAATGGTTGAAAATTTGATACCAAATGGGCCTCAACTCAGTGCCATTCACTCCAGACCCTTTCCTTTTCACTCTCACAGCTTTATCCCCCTTGTGTCAAAACTTATGAGGCAACAGGGGACAGGTGTGACATCAGAAAAAATATTTGATCATCCGAGGCAGACCTGTTAGCCTGATTCCAAAGTCAATTTTGCCCCAAACATTAAGGCGCTGCCCAACATCACCCGTGACTTCTCTTGGAAGACTCCATCCCTCTTTTGACATCTCCAATTGGTCGTTATTCTCGCCGTCGGCTCCTCTGCACCATTCAGGTCTGGCCCGCGTGAAAGTAATTCATAACACTATTCACTGAAATGATTGTTCCACGCAAAGACCATAGTCGAGTGGTTGGACGGAAAATCTCCAGTCCACTTAGTCTTGCCGCTGGTCGACTGGCTTTGGTGCTTTTAGCAACGTTCTGGTGGGTGAAAGCTGAATCGGCTACTCCCTTTGATCCCACCAAAAAGTCAGGCGTCACTTCCTCATTTGTTGGTGATACATTGATCTTCACTAACCATAATACAGACAAGGATGTTTCCGTCACCTTCAAGATAGAGTATTGGAAAGACAATAACTTTTGGAAAGTTAGGAAGCAGGAACGAGTGGAGATCGGTCGGGGAGGTACTGCCACTGTGAAGGTCATTCGGCCCGGCAATGTGCCGATCTCAGCACTCGGTGCAGCTATCATTAGCGGCGTACACAAGAAGATGTCCCCCTAGGGGAAAAGGAAAAGATGCCAGGCATTCCTTAACTGACCGCAGCTAAAGCGTTGGTGCTGAGAGCATGGCCGCGAATCTGGCGCAGGACGTGATCACGGACACCTATGTGAGCAGCAGCGCGGGCAGGCTGACGTTTTCCGGCAACACGTCGAACAGCGCTTCGGTCAGCTTGAGCGCGGACTACTTCGCCGTATCCGTCAACTGTAGCACCCTAGCCTGCCGCTTGACTTTGGGCGGCAGGTTGAGGGTGATGGCGGTGCGCACGCAGGAAGATGACATGGGGCCGGGCTTCCATGACACAAGGAAGGCGGTGGAAACTGCCGCTTCATGCGTTGGTCACGCGGCGTTTTCGATCAGCGCCTCAGCCCCAGCAGCGCAAGCGAGTCGCGCGTGATCATCGCCTCGATCTGAGCCACATCGAGACGCGGCAGTTTCGTGCCTTCGAGCATGTCGTTGAGCTTGCGGATGCCGTCGATGCTCGCGTTCACCGTGGTGAAGGGGAAGTCGGTGCCGAAGAGCAGCTTGTGCCACACACCGTATTCCTGCGCGAGCATGAGTGAGTTGTAGAGCTGCCACGGGCGGTAATGCAGCGCGCTGACATCGGCGAAGACGTTCTCGTGCTTGCGGATCGTCACCAGGCACTCGCCTTCATACGGATGACCGAGATGCGCCAGGATGATCTTCACGCCGGGATGCTTCAAAGCCACCGGCTCGATCAAACGCGGCAGCGTAAAGGCCAGCGGTGCCTGCGCGATGAAGGTCGTGCCCATGTGCAGCAGGACCGGCAGGCCGTTCCTGTCCGCATACTGCCACAGCGGCTCCAGTTTCGGATCATCAGGGCTGAAGCCCGCATACATCGGCAGCAGCTTGATGCCGCGCAGGCCGAGTTCTTCATGTCCCATGCGCATTTCTCGCTCCCAGCCGTCCTGGGTCGGATCGACCGACATGAAGCCGATCAGCCGCTTCGCATCCCGCGCCACGTAATCGGCGATGGTTCTGTCATCGACCCACAGGCCGCTCAGCTTTGCCTTCCCGCCGAAAACGATCGTCGTGGTGTCCTCCGGGGCTGATGCGCGGTAGGCCTCGTAGGTCGCACTCATGTCCACCTTCACCCCAGGCCGTGCGCGACCTGCCTGCGTGATGAAATCGTCCGAGAAGTCGGAAGGAAAGTTCCAGGCGTGGGAGTGGACGTCGATGATCATGGCTTCAAATCATTGGGCTGCTGCAATCATGCGATCAAACTGACGCTCGACTTCGCGAGTCGTCTCCGCGTCGAGTTTGAAGCCCACCGGGCCGCGCACGAGCGTGTTTTTGAAGATGCCTTGCCGCACGAGCAGATGCTTCTCCACCGCCAGGAAGCCATCCAGGCTCGTCTGCATCGAAATGAGCGCGGAAAGCGGCCCGTGGATGCGATCCGCCTTTTCTGCATCGCCTGCTTCCAGCGCTTTCCAAAGCGGCACTAGGCCACGAATCAAATCCGCGCCGGGCATCGTGCCCACGACACCACGTTTGAACGAATCGACGAGCGCAATGCCGCCGGTTCCTTCAAACACACGGGCGCGGCCCTTCGTCGCATCGCGCAGTTCGCTCAGCTTCGGGCCGATGGGCGATGCCTCGGGCTTGTACTGCACGCGTTCGGGGCCGAACTCGTCCAACAGCCGCGCCTGCATCGCAATCGGCATCGGTTTGCCGACGTAGCCGCTGGCGTCCTGCACGATGACCGGAATCCGGATCGCCTGAATGATGCGCGTGTAATACGCGAGCAGCTCGCTTTCACCGATGCCGATGGAGACCGGCGGAATGGCCATCACCGCATCCGCGCCGACGCTTTCGGCGTGTTTGGCATAACGCTCGGCCACTTTGGATGACTCCGCGCCGACGCTGATGACGACCACGCCGCAATCTTTGCCGAAACGGCACGCTGCAGCGGCGAGTTGTTCGCGTTCCTCGCTGTCGAGTCGCAGTGTTTCGGAAACCATCGCCATCACGATGCCGTTCGAGCCATGATCGTAGAGCCACGCGATCTCGCGTTCGAGTGTTTCGAGGTCGAGGGTTTCATCGTCGTGCCAGGGCGTTTGGAAAACGGGCAGAACGCCGCGGAGTTCGTGTTTGGAGGTCATCATCGAAAAAAGAAATCACCACAGCAGCTTTCCGCCATCCAACACCAAAACACTGCCGGTCATGAAGCTGCTGGCCTCGCTCGCCAGATACAGCGCCAGCGGGCCGATTTCCTCCGGGCGGCCCCAGCGGCCCATGGGAATGCTGTCGGCGACTTCGCCTTCAAACTCGGGCTTCTCGCCGATCCAGCGCTTGTTCGCGTCCGTCAAAAACGGCCCAGGGGCGATGGCATTTACGGTGATGCCATGCATGGCCCAGTCGGCGGCGACGGCTTTCGTGAACATGGTGAGAGCGCCTTTCGAGGTCTCGTAACTGCGTCCGCGCATCGCTTTGCCGGGCCAGAGGGCGTTGATGGAGGAGATGTTGATGATGCGGCCCCACTTGCGCGGGATCATCGCACCGCCAAGGCGCTTGGTGAGGATGAATGCCTGCGTGAGATTCAAATCGATGATCCGCTGCCAGTCTTCGAGCGCGAGATCCTCGGTGGGCGTGTTGATGCGGCGTCCGCCGACGTTGTTGATGAGGATGTCGATGGCCGCATGATCCTTGAGCACGACATCGCAGAGACGCTCGGCCTCCTCGGGCTTGGAGAGATCGGCTTGAATCGACGTGACATGCAAATCCTCGCTGCACAGCTCCTCGCAGGCCTTGTGCAGATGTTCGGCGTTTGACCCGGCAATGATGACCTGGGCGCCCGCCTCACCGAGCGCACGTGCCATCTCCAAACCAAGCCCGCGTGAGCCGCCGGTGATCAAAGCACGGCGTCCGGTGAGATTGAAGCGATCCAAAACTGACATGAAAACAGATCGGCGCAGTGAAGGGAGTCTTTCAAGCGCGGCGTATCCTCAGCATGATCACACGACTGCTTTTCTGCCTTCTGTTTGTCACCCTGTCTGCTCAAGCCGGTGACTTCCGCGTCGGCGCGGCGCAGGTGGACATCACACCGAAGGACGGCACGCCGCTGGGCGGCTTCTACAAGTTTCGAGGCTCCGCGGGCGTGCTCGATCCACTTTATGCGAAGACGATTGTTGTCGAGAAAGAGGGCGTGCATGCCGTGATCGTGGTGCTTGATCTCTCGGGCACGGTGCGGCCCGTCGTGGCGGCTGCCCGCAAGGCGATTCAGGAGCAGTGCGGCATTGAGGGTGATCACGTCATGATTTCCGGAACGCACACGCACTCCGGCCCGCAGCAGCCGCGAGGATCGCTCATGGATGACCTCACCAAGGTGAACTCAGCGCCCGGTGTGGCCTACATCAGCGCATTGCCCGGCCTCATCGCGGAATCGGTGAAACAGGCGAAATCCAGGCTGGTTCCCGTCACCGCTTCCGCCGCCATCGGCAAAGCGGAGGGCATCAGCTTCAACCGCCGCGTGCTGCGTGAAGGTGTGAAGGAGGCGATCTGGCAGCCGAAGTCGCTCACGGCGTTCGACAAGCCTGCGGGGCCGGTTGATCCCGATGTGGGCGTGCTGGTGTTTCATTCGGCTGGCAAACCCGTCGCGAGTTTCCTGAATTTCGCCATGCATCCGACTTCCGTTGGCGGCGGAGTGAAAATCTCGGCGGATTATCCCGGCGTGTTTACCAGACTCGTCAGCGAGCGGCATGGCCCGGACATGATCTCCGTCTTTGCCAACGGCTGCTGCGGCAACATCAATCACACTGACTACATCACCGGCAAACGCCGCAGCACGCAGGAGCTTGGCACTGCGCTCGCCGCTTCCGCCGATGCCGCGTGGCCGAGTTTGCAGCCGGTCACGACGTTCAAGCCGCGCATCCGCTCCGAACTGGTCACGCTGACGCGGAAGAAGTTCAGCGAGGCACAGATCGCGAAGGCCAAGGACATGGCCGCCAACATGTTCACGAAGAACTTTGGCACCGTGCCGATGGCCGAGGCGGTTTGTATTCTGGAGACCGTGGACAAGCAAAACGTGCCGCTCGTCGGAGAAGTGCAGGTGATCGCGTTCAGTGACGAGCTGGCGATTGTCGCGCTGCCTGGCGAAATCTTCGTTGAACTCGGCCTCGCGATCAAAAAAGCGTCGCCGTTCAAGCACACGCTCATCGCCGAGCTGGCGAACGGCAGTGTCGGCTATGTGCCGAACCGCGAAGCCTACCCGCAGGGCAACTACGAGATCGTCAGCGCCCGTGGCGAGGCGGGCAGCGGCGAGAAGCTCGTCGAAGTGGCGCTGAAACTGCTAGGTCAGGTGAAGTCCCCGGACTAAACCAGTTCGGTTGTCACAATTGCGTGATTGACCTTGGGATCGTTTCTGAAGCAAGATGCGGCAGAAACACGTTCAGTCACCATGCAAACCCCCGGTTCCCATGCAGCAACGTCGCCGGATTCAGGCGAAATGGACGCGCCGACCATTCGTGTCAGCGCTCCTGAGAGCAAAGGTGAAAACATGGAGCAGCATCATTCTGCCGATGAGCATGGCGAGAAGCGCGGGGATTTTATCGGCCCTTACAAGCTGCTGGAGCAGATCGGCGAAGGTGGTTTCGGCACCGTGTGGCGTGCGGAGCAGATGAAGCCGGTACACCGCGAGGTGGCGGTGAAGCTGATCAAGGCGGGCATGGACTCGCGGGAAATCATCGGCCGCTTCGAGGCGGAACGACAGGCGCTGGCGATGATGGATCACCCGAACATCGCCAGGATGCTGGACGGCGGCACCACGTCATCAGGACGACCGTATTTCGCGATGGAGTTTGTGAAGGGCGTGCCGGTGAACGAATTCTGCGACACCCGCAAGCTCTCGCTGAATGACCGGATCGGCATTTTCATCGACATCTGCTCCGCCGTGCAGCACGCGCATCAAAAGGCGATCCTGCACCGCGACTTGAAGCCCTCGAACATCATCGTCAGTGAAAACGGCGGACGCATCGTGCCCAAGGTCATCGACTTCGGCGTGGCGAAGGCACTTGGACAGCAGCTCTCGGACAAGACGATGTTTACCGCGATGGGCCTGGCCATCGGCACGCCGCAATACATGAGCCCCGAGCAGGCGGGCGCCACTTATCAGGACATCGACACACGCAGCGACGTGTATTCGCTGGGTGTCATTCTTTATGAGCTGCTCACCGGCTCCACACCGCTGACGCGGGACGAGGTGAAGAAGCTCATGATGCACCAGCTCATGGAGGTGCTGCGCACGAAGGACGCCGAGCGGCCCAGCACGCGCTTCCAGCACATGGACGAGGCCACGCGACAGCAGATCGCCGCCTCACGGCATGTGGACTTCACGCGGCTGCAAAAGAATCTGCGCGGTGATCTCGACTGGGTGGTGATGCGCGCCTTGGAAAAGGACCGCAACCGGCGCTACCAGACGGTGAATGCGCTCGCGCTCGACTTGCAGCGCTACTTGAAAGGCGATGCCGTCGAAGCGGGGCCGCCGTCCGCGAGTTATCGGCTGGGGAAGATGGCGAAACGTTATCGCGGGCCTCTCGTCGCGGCAGGGTTGGTTGCCGCGAGCATCGTCGCCGGGCTGTGTTTCACCGTGTGGCAGGCGGTGCGTGCCACGAAGGCCGAAAAGCTGGCCTCCGAACGACTGAATGCTGCCGCCGAGGCCCGCGATGCCGCAGAAAGCCTCATCAACGAGGCGATCTACGGCCTGCGTAAAAAACTCATGGCCGTGGGCAAGGTCGAGGTGATGGAGGAGATGGTCACCTCGGCGGATCACTACTACCGCAAGCTGCCTGCGGAACTGCTGAAGGACGACGAAACGCAGCGTCATCTCGCTTCGATTGCCTTGAACCGTGCCATCATCGCCGGAGCACTGGGCCAGGACGAGGAATACGAAAAACAAACGCGTGAGGCGCTGCGCATCACGGAAGATCTCGCCACACGGCATCCCGAGGAAGGAAAGCTCCAGGACGAGGCCTGTTACGCGATGCTGAACCTCTGCTACCTGTTCATGGACCGGAACGACAACAAGTCACTCCTCCCCATGGCGGATGCGGTGGTGGCACGTTGCGAGGCATGGCTCAAGCAGCAGCCGAAAAGCCTCTGGGCCATGCGCTACGAGGTGCTGGCGCACAACATGGCCGCGCAGGCCTTGATCCGTTATCTGAAAAAGGCACCGGAGGGCATGACCCGCTTCCAAGCCGCCACGCAGATCACGAAGAACATGCGCGAGATCGGTGGCGAGACGGCCGAGGTGTGTGAGTGCGAGGGCTTCATTCACTACGGCAACGCGAATGCTGCGGAGCGCATGGGAATGCCGGGCCTGAACATTGAAGAATTTGAAAAATCCACCGCCGCCTTCGCCCGCGCGCTCGAACTCGGTGGCGACAGTGCCCTGCTGCGCGAGATGCATGTCGGCGCGATGCATCACGCGGGCATTCATGGCTACCACGCCGCCAGGGCCAAAAACGACGCGGAGGGTATGAAACGCGGCCTTGAGCTGGTCAAACAAGCCTTCGAAGGCCGTCGCAAGCTCGTCGAACTGGAGCCAGGACGCGGCGAATGGTGGCGCGACCTGGCCTACAGTTACCGCGTGCAGGCAGGTTTCGCCCGCGCCCGCCAGGACATCCCCGCCGAACTGGAATTTCGTAAAGAGGAGTTGCGCTGCCGTGACGAGGCGGTGAAGCGGCAGCCGAATCGTCCGATGCTTTACGACGAGCGTGGAGCCGGCCGTGCGGAGATGGCCGCCGCCCTGCTGCTGCCCGATCCGCCGGAAACGAAGCAAGCGGCGAAGCTGACCCTGCAGTCCATCGAGGACTGGAAACACACGTTGGAAGCGGCGGATTTCATCCTGCTGACCGGACGCAGCGTCAGAGGTGACGTGGAGCGCCTCGCCAAGCTCGCCACGAATGATCCCGCCACGACACTGCCGTGGCTGGAGCAGGCGCAGGGCCTGCTTGAACCGGTAGTTGGCAAGGTGAAGCAGAGCAACGACCTCGTGTCCACTTTTGCACTGCTGCTGCGCACACAACGTGACGCACTGACGAAGCTAGGCCGCGCCCAGGAGGCCGCGAAAGTGGATGAGGCGCTTGCAGCACTCCCAAGCCGTCAAACCACGCCTCAAGGGATGTTCGATGTCGGCAAGGTGATGTATGAGTCGGCACGCGCTGATTATGACAAGGCAAACGCCCTGCCGGAGCCTGAACGCACGGCAGCGTTTGCCAAGGTGGAGGCACAGCGGCTCAAGGCGCATCCGCTGCTCGAGCAGGCTGTCGCCAAGGAGCCTGAGAACGCCGATTTTCGCGGGTCTCTGGGCAGTTCATGGCGGCTGAAGGCCATGATTGAGAGAGCCGGCGGTCTTCGGCGTGAAGCCGTCGCTGATTATGAAAAGGCCATTGCCACCTTTGATCCCAACAAACACGCGTCCACCATCATCGACACCCACAAGGACGTGGCAGACACGCTGCGAGAACTCAAAGATTACCAGGCGGCGTTCGTGAAATTCCAACTGGCGGCAAAGTTGAGCGATGCGCGTTGCGCTCTGAGCGAACCAAAACCCAGCGCGGGTGAGTTCAGCCGCGCCAGCTACTGCTGGTCCGGGATGGCCAGTGCGCAGCTTTCCCTCCAGGACACTGCGGGTGCGCTCCAGTCGCTGAATGAGGGTCTCAAACGCCGTCAGCGGGCGCTCGAGCTGGACCCTGCCAACCGCTCTCTTCCTTGGGAACTGCTCACCATGGAGATCGAAATGATGTACCGCCTGGCCACAGCCAAACAACCGGTGCCAGCGCTCGAAAAAGCGGTGCCCACCCTGAAGAACCTGCCCGCCATGCTCAAAGATGAAATGGATCACGGACGCGTGTCCCGCTTGAACGATTCTGCCATCGGCTCCGCGCTCAGCTCACTGCGTGATTTGAAGCGGTTGCCCGAGGTCACGCAGTTGCTGCGCCACATCATCGCGATCCGACAGCGGATGGAGACTCTGAAAGGCTGGCCCACAGATCTTTCCAAACTGTCCTATGGCGGGCGGGTCAGCCTCATCGCCGTGCTGCATGAGCAAAAACTTGCCGCTGAGGTCGAGGCGGAGCAAAAAGCTCTCCTCGCCGACGCGGAGGCCAGTGGTTCGCCTCAGATTCTCGCAGAGACGCATGATCGCCTCTGGGCCTGGCTTTCGAGCCTGGGGAAACATGCGGACTCGGAGACGCATGCCCGCGCCGCTCATGATCTCGCGCAGAAAAACGATCTGGGCTGGCGCGGCATCGGTTATGCCTCGAATCTCGGCAGCGCCCTGAGCAATCAGCAAAAGAACGAGGAGGCGGAAAAAGTCCTCCTGGCCGCGTGGGAGAAGGCTGGCAGGCAAACCTGGCCGGGCGAGCCTCTCCGCCTGCGCGGCGACCTCGCCATCCGCCTCTCTTCTGTTTACCACGGCATGCACATGAAACAGCCGGACGCGGCACGGGACACCGCCGCACGTGTATGGGTTGTACGAGCGGCCGAACAATGCCCGCTCGAAAAACTCACGAACGAAAGCGAGTTCAACCACGCCACGCAGCATTGGATGGGCTGGTTGGCGCAACTGGCCGACGAGGGCCGCGGCGATGAGTATCAAAAACAGCGTTCGGCGTTTCTACAGGCCGCGAAGCCCTTCACAGCACCCAACAGCACGCTCGAACGCGTCGCCCGGGCGGCATTGCTGCTCCCACTGGCAGGCGATGACTTCAAACGGGTGGTCGAGGGCGCGGCGAAGGCATTTCAAAGCAGCTCCAACGACGAATGGCTGCGCCTCACCCACTGTCTGGCATTGGCTCGCTCGGGCAAAGCCGCAGAAGCCCTGGCCACAGCGCAGCCAATGCTGAAAACGGGCGACAGCACCCGCTACTGCCTCATCCAGACCATCGTCGCCCTCGCGCATCGCCAGCTCGGCCAGCATGTTGAGGCCGATGCGATTATCGCCGCTCTCGACAAGGACAGCTACCGCATGAAGCACATCAATAGTACCACGCAGCGTGATGCGATCGTCGCACGCGTGCTGTTGAACGAGGCGCGGAAGAAGTAATTTTTGACGAGATCCTTCTGGTCGGTGATGAGTTCGGTGAGGTGGATGCCGGTGGTTTTACCGGTGACTATCGCGAGCCGGCATCAAAGTGATGCTGAACGGGTATTTTCGACATGGAGCGACTTCGCCGTTAATCGGCATGTGAAACTTATCAGCACTACCTTTCTCTGCGGCGCGCTCTGGCTGGCCTTGATCACGGCCATGCATGGCTCGCTGAACTTGAAATGGTTCGCGCCCAAACTCGCGGGCACGACGGCAGCGGATGAGAAATTTCGCATCGGCTTCCTGCCGGTGACGTGCCACCTGACCTGCCCGGTGACGGATTTCATCAATCAGCAGGTCGAAGGGCAGAGCAGCTTTGAGCCGGTGCGCTTCAGCGGCTGGCCGGAGTTGAAAGAAGCGTTTCTTTCCGGCTACACGCCCGCCACTTTCATCCTGGCACCGATGGCCATGGCGCTGCGGGAACAGGGTGTGCCGATCAAGATCGTCTACCTCGGCCATCGCGATGGCAGCGCGGTGATGGTGCATAAGGACTCACAGATTTATCGCATGGAGGATCTGCGCGGAAAGCGCATCGCGGTGCCAAACCGCTACTCCAACCAGCGTCTGCTGGTTTTCCGTGCGCTGCGCAACGCGGGCATGACGATCAAGGACATCGAGATGGTGGAAATGCCGCCGCCCGACATGCCGGCGGCGCTTTACTCGAAAGCGGTGGACGCCATCTCCAGCGGCGAGCCCTTCATGGGCCAGACCGAGATCGACGGCTACGGCCGCGTGCTGTGGCTGACGAAGGATGTGTGGCCGAACTTCATCTCCTGCGTGCTTGCCGTGCATGAGGACTTCATCAAAACGGATCGTGCCACCGTGCAGCGGCTCGTGGATGGCATCGCCAGCAGCGGCAAGTGGATCGACCAGAGCATGGACAACCGCATGGACGCCGCGAAGTTCGTAGCCAAGAACTACTACAACCAGCACCCGCGCCTGCTGGAGTTCGTGCTGAGCAAGCCGCCCGACCGTGTGACCTACACGAATCTCGCGCTGAGGAAGCCGGACTTCGAAGAGATCGAAGATCTGGCGCGTGAGGCGGGCATCATCGGTGGCGATGTCCGCTTTGAGGACTACACGGACGCCTCCTTTGTGCCGGAAGCCTCGGCGATGAACGCCTCTGCCTACGAAGGCCTGAAAGGTGGCGAGGTTCCGCCAAGAAAATAGACCTTCGTCATTGAATGAGCCGCTTCATCTCCATCCTTCTCCCTCTCTCGACTGCGGCCATCTTCCTGGTCGTCTGGCATTCTCTGGTGCGTCTCTCCGGCAGCGATCTCTTCCCGACGCCCATGGAAGTCGTGCATGGCATCCGCGAGCTGATCGAAAAAGGTCTGCTGCTGAAATACATCGTCGCCTCGTTGTTTCGTGTGAGCTGGGGCTTCATGCTGGCGGTGCTCGTTGGTGTGCCACTCGGGCTAGTGCTTGGCTGGTTTCGCCCCGCGTTTCAGGCACTGAATCCGATGATCCAGATCCTGCGCCCCATCTCGCCCATCGCCTGGATTCCCGTGGCGATCCTGTGGTTCGGCATTGATGACACCGCGCCGATCTTCCTCATCTTCCTCGCCAGCGTGTTCCCCATCACCACGTCTTCCATGGCCGCGGTGCAAAACATGCAGCTCGTGTATCTCCGTGCGGCGCAGAATTTCGGTGTGAAGGGTCCGCAGCTCTTCCGCCGCGTCATTCTTCCCGCAGCACTGCCACAGATCATCACCGGCATCCGCATCGCGCTTGGCATCGCGTGGCTCGTGGTCGTGGCGGCGGAAATGATCGCCGTGAACAGCGGCCTTGGTTATCTCATCATCGACGCGCGCAACGCCGGCAAGCGCTACGACCTCGTGGTCGCCGGCATGGTGATGATCGGCTTGATCGGGCTGGTGCTCGATTTGCTGATCCGGCAGCTTGAAAAATTCGACGAGGTCAAATGGGGCTATGGACAACGCTAACTCACTCATCCACGTCCGCGATTGCTGGAAGTCCTTCCCAGGCAAAAAAGCCGGGGGGCAGGTGCATGTGCTGGAGCGCGTGAATCTCGATGTCAACGCGGGCGAGTTCGTCTGCGTCGTCGGGCCTTCCGGCTGCGGCAAATCCACATTGCTGAACATCATCGGCGGCTTCTTCAAAGAGTCGCGAGGCGAGGTCAAAGTAGCCGGAGCGCCGGTGAATGGCCCTGATCCGCGCCGCATCTTCGTCTTCCAGGAAAACGGCGTCTTTCCCTGGCTCACCGTCGAGGAAAACATCGGCTTCGGCCTCATGTCGCGCCCGGCGGAGGAGCGGAAGGAACGCGTCACGCATTACATCAACATGGTCGGCCTCACCGGCTTCGAGAAATCGTATCCGCGCGAGCTTTCCGGCGGCATGAGGCAGCGCGTGGAGATCGCACGCGCTCTCGCTGCCAATGCCGAGGTGCTTTACATGGACGAGCCCTTCGGCGCGCTCGACTTCCTCACGCGCATCAAGATGCGCACCGATCTCATCCGCATCTGGCAGGCGGAGAAGAAGACCATCGTCTTCGTCACGCATGACATCGAGGAGGCCGTGCAGCTCGCCGACCGCGTGCTCGTCATGAGCCGCAGGCCAGCCACCGTGGCGGAAGAGGTGGTGGTGAATCTGCCACGCCCGCGCGATCTCGACTCACCCGGCTACCTCGCCGCCCGCGACCGCATCTTTGCCATCATGGGCATGGACGTGCATGGTGGCGGTGTCGGCGATCCGAAGTGACTTTTTGCCATTCAACTGCGTAATCCTATCTCATCATGAACCATAACCATGACGTTCTCATCATCGGCGGCGGACCCGCCGGCACCAGCACGGCGGCGATACTTGCGGAATACGGCCATAAGGTGCTCGTGATCGAGCGCGAGAAGTTCCCGCGCTATCACGTCGGCGAATCGCTGATCCCCTTTACTTTTGGACCGCTGGAGCGGCTGGGATTAATCCCGACGATGAAGAAATCGCACTTCACGAAAAAGTACAGCGTCAGCTTCGTGCAGCCAGACGGTCGCCGCTCGCAGCCGTTCTATTTTTACAACCGCTACGACCGCGAAACCGTGGCGCAGACCTGGCAGGTGCTGCGCTCGGAGTTTGACCAGATGCTCATGGATCATGCGCGGAGCAAGGGCGCGGAAGTGCGAGAGGAAACATCCGTCACGCAGCTTCTCAAGGACGACAGCGGCAAGGTCATCGGTGTCGAGGTGAAGAACAAGGACGGCAGCAAGGAGCACCTGCTCTCCAAGCTCGTCATCGACGCCTCCGGCAAGGAAGCCTTTGCCTCCGTGCGCGAGGGCTGGCGTGTGGGTGATCCGTATCTCAACAAGGTGGCCGTGTGGACCTACTACAAAGGCTCCAAGCGTGAGTCCGGCATCGACGAGGGCGCCACAACGATTGCCTTCGTGCCGGACAAGGGCTGGTTCTGGCACATTCCCATGCACAACGACATGGTCAGCGTGGGCGTCGTGGCCGAGGGCAAGTATTTGAGCCGCGACGGCGTGAAGGACCCGAAAGCGATCTTCGAGCGCGAGATCAGCGAGAACCAATGGATCGCGGATCACCTCTCCCAGGGTGCCTCCACTGGCGAATACTGGATCACCAGCGAGTACTCGCGTCACTCCAAGTATGGGGCGTCTCCCGGCCTGCTGCTTGTCGGTGATGCGTTTGCCTTCCTCGATCCCGTTTTCAGCAGCGGCGTCATGCTGGCGCTGAAAAGCGGTGTGCTGGCCGGTGAGGCGGTGCATGAGGCGCTTGCCGCCAATGATGTGTCTCCGCAGCGCTTTGCGAACTACGCCAAACTCATGCGACAGGGTATCGATAACATGCGCAAGCTCGTCTATGCCTTCTACAATCCGAATTTCTCGTTCAAGGAAGTCGTGATGAAGTATCCCGAAGCAGGCGATGAAATCACCGACTGTCTCTCCGGTGACGTGAACAAGGACTACTCCTCGCTCTGGGCCAAAATCCGCGAGTTTGCCCCCATCCCCGACGAACTGCCCTACGGCGTGCCGCTGGCGGCTTGAGGCGGTGAAAATGAAATGATTTTCATTATCGCGGCCCGTGGCTTGGGGCATTTTGCCTCACTGTCATGAAAACCACCCTTCTTCTCGTCAGTCTGCTTCTAGGTGCCACCCTGCACGCCCGCACTTGGACCGAAGCCTCCTCCGGCCGCTCGGTCGAGGCGGATTTTGTCCGCGTGGAGGGTGAGACTGTTGTCATGCGCATGTCGAATGGATCAACGACCCAGTTCCCCATCGCCCGGCTGAGTGCTGCGGATCAGGAATTCATCAAGCAGCAGGCCGGTGCGCCGTCCAGCAGTTCAACCAAAACCACCAGCGCATCAGTCGAGAAAACCGATGCCTCCCAGAGCAGCAGCAAAGATGACGTGAAGAAGCAACTGCTCGGCACCTGGGACGGTTACATGGCCGACAGCGATGGCTCGAAGCATGGCGACATCCGCCTTGTCATCACCGAGGACAAAATCACCGCCTCCAATCCACAGGGCAATCGTGAGATGGGCGCGGGCACCTACAAGATCTCAGGCAAGCGCATCGACGCCACCGGCACAGAAGGCCAGTTCTCGGGCAAAAAATACGAAGGCATCTTCGATCTCGACGGCAAAACGCTGAAGTGGTGCTCGGCGAACGATAATCCGAACTCCAGCCGCCCCAGCAAACTGCAAACCAACACCCAGTCCGGCCAGTTTCTGATGGTGCTGGAGAAGAAATAACGGTTTTCACGGGCTGCATCGCCGCGTTTCATGGCCTTCATGCGCCTCCTCGTCGTCGAAGATGAAATCAAAGTGGCCCGCTTCATCGAGCGCGGGCTGCGGGAGGAAGGTTTCATCGTTGAAACAGCACCCGATGGCGAGTCCGGCCTCACCAAAGCCCGCAGTGGCGCTTTCGACCTCGTCATCCTCGATGTGATGCTCCCGGAGCGCGATGGATTCTCCGTGCTGCGTGAGTTGCGTGCCTCCGGTATGTCCACCCGTGTGTTGATGCTCACCGCGCGTGATGGCGTGGGAGATCGCGTGCAGGGACTCGACCTTGGTGCGGATGATTACCTCGTGAAGCCTTTCGCCTTCGCCGAACTGCTCGCTCGCGTTCGCGCATTGCTCAGGCGAAGTGTTTCAGAAGAGGCACAGCTTCTCCACGCGGCCGATTTGCAGGTGGATCTGCGCACGCGGCGTGTCACACGCGGCGGGCAGCTTGTGACGCTTTCCACGAAGGAATTGGGCGTGCTCGCGCATCTGCTGCGCCGTGTTGGGAATGTGGTCACACGTTCCGAACTGGCGGAAACGGTGTGGGAAGACCTGCCGAACACGCCGAGCAACGTCATCGAAGTCACCGTTTACCATCTGCGCGAAAAGATAGATCGTGGCTTCACGCCAGCGCTCATCCAAACCGTGCGCGGCGCGGGTTACCTGCTGCAACCATCATGAAATCCCTCCGCGCCCGACTTTTCATCAGCTTCACCGCGCTGCTGCTGGCAGCACTGCTGATGTTTGGCGTCATCGTGTGGCTCGTGGCGCGGGAGGCGATGACGAATGATGTCGATGATTTCCTGCGGTCCAAAGCGATGCTGCTGGGGAGGGTGGTGACGCCGATGCGGAATCGGATCGAGCCGTGGATCGAGCAGGAACTGCAGGTGCAGGAGCGCCACTTCATGCTGCAAGTCTTTGCTGCGGACGGCAGCATGGCGGGCAAATCGAGTAATCTCGCCCATGCGATCCCACTGAGCGACGAAGCACGCCGCTCAGAGCATCCCGCCGGCAATGCAGTGATCGAGACTCTGCATGCGGATGGCCGCGCCTACCGCGTCGCCACGCATCCACGGCGTGATTTGTGGGGCGATCCGGTGGTGCTGTATGCACAGGCTTTGATGCCGCTGGACGCCGTGCAGGCTCGTGAGCGGCGACTGCTCGCATGGCTCGTGAGCGGCGGTGTCGCGATGCTCGCCGCTGGGGCTGTCGCGGCGTGGTCCTTAAGCCGTCAGTGGCTGCGCTCTGTTTCCCATCTGGAGGAAGCCGCACGCGGACTCAGCACGTCCGAACTCGGCAAACGACGTCTCTTTGTGCCGTCCGACGATGCTGAGCTTTCCGCGCTAGCGAATTCATTCAATCACCTGCTCGACCGTCTCGAAGCCGCGCACACGACGCAGCAGCGCTTCACCGCCGATGCCTCGCACGAGCTGCGCACGCCGCTCACCGTGCTGCGTGGGGAGATCGAAGTGGCGTTGCGCAAACCACGCGCCGCTGAGGAATACCGCGAGGTGCTCGTCAGCAACAAGGAGGAGATCGAACGCCTCTCCCGCCTCACGGAAAACATGCTCGCACTGGCTCATGTCGATGTCGGCGATGCCATCACGCAGCGCGAGCTGGTGAATGTGAGCGAGCTTTGCTCTGGCGTGGCCGCCAGGTTGCAAAACCTCGCCACGGAGCGCCAGATCACGCTCCATCACGAAGACACCACCACCGAACCGCTCAGTGTGAACGGCGACCGCATCGCGCTGGAGCGTGTGATGACCAATCTCGTCGAAAATGCCGTGCGCTACTCACCCGGGGGTGAAAACGTGACCGTGCGAGTCTCCAAATCACCGCCGTGGATCGAGATTCAAGTCATCGATACTGGCGGCGGCATCGCGCCCGAGCATCTGCCACATTTGTTCGAGCGCTTCTACCGCGTGGACAAGGCACGCTCACGTTCCCATGGCGGCAGCGGCCTGGGGTTGTCGATTGTAAAAGCGTTGGTGGAGGCGCATGACGGCAGCGTGGGTGTCACGAGCCAGATCGGCCACGGCAGCACCTTCACCGTGCGTCTGCCAGCGGCTTGAGCTTCTTCACGCTCCGCACCGCGAGCAGGAAAACCACGATGATGCCCAGACCGATGGCATTTTCTCGAAACGATGGTGGAAACACGAGCACATAGCCCGCGTCCTTCACCAGCGCCGCGAAGCTGGAGACGCAAAATGGCATCAAAAACAGACGGAACACCACCCACGGGTCCATCTTCGTCACAGCGCCGGATGAAGACCTTGTGCTGAGAATCAGCGCCGCGCCGATGATGCCGCTCAGCCCGAGCGAGGTGACCCAGATTCGCGGCGCGGCGTCGAAATGATGGGTGATGCTCACCACCCACCAGATGAAGTAACACCAAAGAATGATGCGGCCCATGGAGAGGTTTTGGAGATAGCGGATGAGGGGCATGCGCAGATGGTGAAGCGCTTCGCGTGCCATGTCGAGCGCCTCCCGATCCGTCGGCGTGCTGACGCCCGCCGCCACGCAGTTTTTCGCCGAGCGTCCCCAGGACTCACGTCAGCAAGTCCTTCACCACCTTCGTCGGCTCCACGCCGGTGAGTTTGAAATCCAATCCCTGAGAGCGGAAGGTGAAGCGTTCGTGATCAATGCCGAGCTGGTGCATCACCGTCGCGTGCAGATCGCGGACGTGGACGGGATTTTCGGCCACGTTGTAGCTGAAGTCGTCCGTCGCGCCGTAAGTCGTGCCCGGTTTCACACCGCCGCCGGCCATCCACATCGTGAAGCAGCGCGGATGATGATCGCGTCCGGCTTCGGGGCTGTCCCACTTGCCTTGTCCAGCGACGCCGCGACCGAATTCGCCGCCCCAGATGACGAGCGTGTCATCCAGCAGGCCGCGTTGCTTCAAATCTTTGATCAAAGCCGCGCTCGGCTGGTCCGTGTCGCGACAACGCGCGGTACACCAGCTCGGCAGACGGCTGTGATGGTCCCAGTCGGGATGGAAGAGCTGGATGAAGCGTACGCCGCGCTCGGCGAGACGACGCGCGAGGATGCAATTCGCCGCGTAACTGCCCGCACGCCGCGAATCCGGCCCGTACATCTCGAACACATGATCCGGTTCGTCGCCGAGGTCCGTCAGCTCCGGCACACTGGCCTGCATGCGGTAGGCCATCTCATACTGGCGGATGCGCGTGGTGATCTCCGGGTCCTGCGTTTGCTCAAAACGCATCTGATTCAGCTCCGCGAGGCCATCCAACATGCCACGACGAAGGTGACGCGGCAGACCCTCGGGATCGGTGAGATAAAGCACAGGGTCTTTCGAGTTGCGCAGCTTCACGCCTTGATAACGGCTCGGCAGGAAGCCGCTGCCCCAGTAGTGATCGTAAAGCGGCTGATCGCTCGGGCGTTGCATCTTCGAGATGAGCACGAGGTAGTCCGGCAAGTTGCGGTTCAAACTGCCGAGGCCGTAGCTGATCCACGCACCCATGCTCGGCCGGCCGGGAAGCTGGTGGCCGGTCAAAAACTGCGTCATCGCCGGCGCGTGGTTGATTTGATCCGTCGTCATCGACTTGATGAAACACAAATCGTCCGCCACGCCCTGCAAATGCGGCAGCCACTCACTAATGGTCGCACCGCTCTGGCCGCAACGAGAGAATTTCGTGATCCCGGGCAGGATAAGCTGCTTCTGGTTCGCCGTCATCGTCGTGAGCCGTTGTCCCTGGCGCACGCTTTCCGGCAATTCCTTGCCCGCCCACGGCATGAGGCCCGGCTTGTGATCAAACAGCTCAAGCTGCGAAGGCCCGCCCGATTGCGTGAGGAAAATGACGCGCTTCGCCTTCGGCGCGAAATGCGGCAGCGAGGGCAATCCTATCATTTCTTGCTGCGCCATCGAGTTCAGCGCCATCGCGCCGACGGAGACGCCGGTGCATTGGCCGAGGAAATAGCGGCGTGTGGTGTTGAGAGATGATTCACTCATGAGTGATGGCTTCGTCGAGATTAAGCACCAGACTGGCCACCAGCGTGTGCGCGGCGAGTTCGGGCGTGGCTTGCAGTTTGCGGGCGTCTTCGGGGTGAGCGCGGTAATGCGTCAAAGCGCGGTCGAGTTCGCGTTGGAGCACGGCGAGTTCCTTCGCGGTCGCCTGGCGCGTCAAAACGGCCCGGTAGAGCAGTTGCAGCCGTTCATCGCTCTTTGCGGCCAGCATCCGCTTGGCGAGGGCTTGAGAGGCTTCCATCATCGTCTCGTCATTCAACAGCGTGAGCGCTTGCAGCGGTGTGTTCGTGCGCGTCATGGCCACCTCGCACACGCGGCGCTGCGCGCTGTCGAACAAGAACGTCGGCGCGATGCTGCGACGCCAGAAGGCATACAGCGTGCGGCGATGCTGCGCCGCGCCCTGGCTTGGCTCATAAGTGAAGCGGCCCATGAAAATCTCCTCCCACACGCCCTCCGGCTGATGCGGCCGCACCGGTGGGCCGCCGAGCGCGGAGTTCAGCAAGCCGGAGGATGCGAGCGCCGCATCGCGAATCATCCACGCGGGGAGACGAAAGCGTGGACCGCGTGAAAGCAGGAGATTCGACGGATCAGACGGATCGGTCCGATCGGACGAGTGTTGGTAGGTTTCACTCGTCACGATGGTCTTGATGAGGTGCTTCACGTCCCAGCCGCTCTCCATGAAATCGACGGCGAGCCAGTCGAGCAGCTCTGGATGCGTCGGGCGCTGGCCTTGGAGGCCGAAATCATCCGGCGTGCGCACCAAACCGGCGCCGAAGAGCATCTGCCACACCTGGTTCACGAACACGCGGGCCGTGAGCGGGTTCTCCTTCGACGTGATCCACTTCGCGAGGCCGATGCGGTCCTTTGCGAGGCCCTGCGGCCACGGCGCGATGGCGGCGGGCACATCGCGCTGCACCACATCGCCTTTTTTGTCCCACACACCGCGCACCAGCACATGGGTGTCGCGTGGTTCTTTGCGCTCGGCGAGCACCATGACGTTCAATTTGCCCGCAGCGGCCTGCACCTCCTTGAGCTGCGCATTCGCGCGATCCAGCGACGCCTTCGCGACCTGATACGGCTCATAATCCTCCAAAAACTGCGCCAGGAGCTTCTCGCGGTCGATTTGACCTTTCGCGAGCTTTTCGAGCGGTGTGGGCCCGAGCTCGCGCACGGCCGGTCCGGGCTGATCGGTCGCAGAAAGTCGGAATTTCGCGATGTTCGCGTCGCCATTCGTCGAACGATGCCGCAACTCGAAAATCAGCTCTTCATCGCTTTCGAGCACGAGAGGCTCGGCGAGGCCGTAATGCGCGGTGTGCGGCTGATCCTTTGGAAAACCCTTCGTGGTCCAGCCATTGCGCGGGTCATCGTCGAGCGTGCCTTTCACATCGCCATACTCGCGGGCCTTGGCTTCGACTTTGGTGTCGGCGACGGCGCTTTTGACCAGGATGTCGCGGATTTGTGAGCTGCCTTTGCGGCGCACCTGCACCTTGATGTCGGTGAGGATGAACTCGCCCGACTTACCGCGCGAGAGAGCGCCGTTTTGCGGCAGCACCTCGAGCTTCAAACCGGTGAGACGCGGCAGTTTGATCATCGAAATGAGCCGGTAGTCGTCCTGCTTCGGGTTTGGGCCGCTCGCGGTGACGCTGCCGTCTTTCGTTTGAGCGAGCTTCGTGCCCTCCTGGGATTCCACTGCGCCGAGTACGACCTGCCAGGCACTGTGATCCGGCTTAATGCGCTTCTTCTGCTCCTCCAACCACGCCGCGAAAGGCTTCTCCGCGTTCGCCTTGGCCTTTGCTTCGACGGGTTTGCGTTGTTCGACGAGCTTCTGCGATTCCTCGACGGCCCGCTTCGCATGCGGCGACTGGTAGGGCATGTATGGCTTCGCATTCGTGCCCGCCGCGCCGTCTTCGTCGATGCTGTTGAAGAAGGCATTGAGCGCGTAGTAGTCGTGGTGCGAGATGGGATCAAACTTGTGCGTGTGACACTGGGTACAGCCGAGCGTGAGGCCGAGCCAGACGGTGCCCATCGTGTTCACGCGGTCGATGACGTAGTCGATGCGGCTTTCTTCTTTGTCGCGACCGCCTTCGCCGTTCGTCATGTGGTTGCGGTGAAAGCAGGTCGCGATTTTTTGCTCCGGTGTGGCATTCGGCAGCAGATCACCCGCGAACTGCTCCAGCGTGAACTGGTCGAAGGGTTTGTTCACGTTGAAGGACTCCACAACGTAGTCCCGCCAGGGCCAGTTCGTGCGCGTGGCGTCGGACTGGAAGCCGTCGGTGTCCGAGTAGCGGGCGGCATCGAGCCAGAACATGGCCATGCGTTCGCCGAAGTGGGGGGAGGCGAGGAGATGGGACACCTGGGAGTCATAGGAGGAATGAGACGAAGAAGGCAGGCCGGTGAGGTCGAAGGAGAGCCGGCGCAGCAATGTGTGCTCTGCGGCCTTCGGCGAGAGTGTGAGTCCTTCCCTCGCGAGGCGTGTTTTCACGAAGAAATCCACTGGATGGCCTTCGGTCTTGGCTTTGACCGGCTTTTCGAGAGACCAGTGCTTTCCCCAGGCTGTGCCTTCGGCGATCCAGCGCTTCAGCATCGCGATCTGCTCGGCTTTGAGCTTCGGTTTGTGCGACTTCGGCGGCGGCATGATCTCCTTGGGATCATCGGTGGTGATGCGCTCGATGAAATCACCCGACTTGAGCACCTCGCGCGCTCCTTCTTGAGTGTCGAGCCGCAGATCGGCTTTTCGGTGGCCTGCATCCTGGCCGTGACAGGAGAGGCAGTTGTCCGAAAGCAGCGGCAGCACCTCGCGGCTGAAGCTCACCGGCTCCGCGGCGGCGGAAGCGGTGAGACAGAGGAGGAGAAGCAGATATTTCGACATGCGGAGCACCATGAACACACCAACGCGCCCTGAACATGCAAGGTGCGTGCATCGGCTTTGGACAATCCTGAGATTTTGCACCGTCGCGGTCGCCGACGCAGGCGTAAACCACGTCCATGCCGCGTGTTTCCCGTCTCATCCTCATTCTTGGCGACCAGCTCGACTTAAAGTCGGCGGCTTTCGATGACTTTGATCCGCAGATGGACGCTATCTGGATGGCGGAGGTAGCGGGGGAATCGACCAAGGTGTGGAGCACGAAGCCGCGCATCACGATGTTTCTCACGGCGATGCGGCATTTCCGTGAATCGCGGCGCGAGCGCGGCTGGCAGGTCATTTATCACGAGATGGGAGCGCATCCGCGTTTTGCGGAGGCGTTGAAGGCGAGTGTGACGAAGCTGAAGCCGCGGACGCTGGTGATGGCTCACGCGGGCGAGTGGAGTGTGCAGCAGGAGATCGAGAAAATGGCGGCGGAACTGAAGGTGCCGCTTGAGGTGCGCGAGGATCGGCATTTTGTCTGCACCACCGTCGAGTTCGCGAAGCATGCGGAGGGACGCAAGCAACTGCGGATGGAGTTCTTTTATCGCGAGATGCGGCAGAAGACCGGCTTCCTCATGGAGAAGGACAAGCCAGTGGGCGGGCAGTGGAACTTCGATCACGACAATCGCGGGTCGTTTGGCAAGGACGGCCCGGGTTTGCGGGTGCCACCACGTCGGTTCAAGCCGGATGCGATCACGCAGGAGGTGATCGCGATGGTGAACGAACGTTTCGCGAAGCATCCGGGCACGCTCGACGACTTCGACTGGCCGGTGACGGCGGCGGCGGCGCAAGTGGCGCTCACCGATTTCATTGAGCACCGGCTGGCGGAGTTTGGGCAGTATCAGGACGCGATGTGGACGAACGAGCCGTGGCTGTATCACTCACGTCTGAGCGCGGCGATGAATCTGAAGCTACTCGATCCGCGTGAGGTCATCTCCGCCGCAGAGCAGGCGTGGCGTGATGGGAAAGCGCCGCTGGCGGCGGTGGAAGGATTCATCCGGCAGATCCTCGGCTGGCGCGAGTATGTGCGCGGCATCTACTGGCGGTTCATGCCGGATTACATTGAGCGAAATGCGATGCAGGCGCACGAACCGCTGCCGGAGTTTTATTGGACGGGCGAGACGGACATGAACTGCATGCGCGATTCGATCACGCAGACGCTGCGTTACGGTTATGTGCATCACATCCAGCGGCTGATGGTCACGGGTTTGTTCGCGCTGCTCTTCGGTGTCGATCCGAAGCGAGTGCATGAATGGTATCTCGCCGTCTATGTGGATGCCGTCGAGTGGGTGGAACTGCCGAACACGCTGGGCATGTCGCAATACGGCGACGGCGGCGTGATGGCGAGCAAGCCGTATGTGGCGAGCGGCAAATACATCCAGCGCATGAGCAATTACTGCTCCGGCTGCCGCTTTGACCCGGCGCAAAGCACGGGGCCAAAGGCCTGCCCGTTCACCACGCTTTATTGGGACTACCTGCTGCAGCATGAGCCGGTGCTGCGGCAGAACCACCGCATGAGCATGCAGGTGCGCAATCTGGCGCGATTGGATGAATCTCAGCGTGGCGCAATTCAAGAGCAGGCAAAGCAGCTTCGGGCGGCGTATTCGAAGGCATCATGAGCGAACCACCCTCCAAACTGCATCAAGGCCTGGCGCTGGCCGGATTCATCGTCATCACCTTCTGTGCGCCGCTTCTGAGTGTCGGCTCCATGCCTGGAACCTGGTATGCGGCATTAAACAAGCCTGAGTGGAATCCGCCGGCGTGGCTGTTTGGCCCGGCGTGGACGCTGCTTTACACGCTGATGGCGGTGGCGGCGTGGTTGGTGTGGAAGCGTGTGGGTTTATCGAAGCCCCTGGCGCTCTACTTCGTGCAACTGGCGCTCAATGCGGCGTGGACGCCGATTTTCTTCGGCGCGCATCAGCTTGGCTGGGCGCTGATTGAGATCGTGGCGCTGTGGATCGCGATTTTGCTGACGCTGCTGAGTTTTCGTCGGGTGAGCACGGCGGCCGGATGGCTGTTCGTGCCGTATCTGGCCTGGGTCACGTTTGCGACGGCCCTGAACTTCACGCTTTGGAGACTGAATCCCTCATGAATCAAAAGAACTGGCTGATCACCGGATGTTCGAGCGGCTTTGGCCGTGCCATCACCGAAGCGGCGCTGGCCGCCGGGCAGCGCGTCATCGCCACGGCGCGGGATGTGCGAAGCATTGCTGATCTCGAAAGCAATGCGTGCCGAGTTCTGACGCTGGATGTCACGGATGCGGAGAATGTGCGCGAGGTCACCGCGGCGGCGGGGCCGCTGGATGTGATCGTGAACAACGCGGGCTATGGCTTGATCGGCGCGGTCGAGGAATGCAGCGACGAGCAGATCCGCCGAAATGTGGAGACGAATTTCTTTGGACCGTTGAATGTGATCCGCGCGGCGCTGCCGGGGCTGCGGGCGCAACGTAGCGGGCATATCGTGAACATCAGCGCGGCGGCGGCGATCTCGAACTACGCGGGCTTTGGCATCTACGGCGGTGCGAAGGCGGCGCTGGAGCTGATGAGTGAGAGTTTGCGGCTCGAACTCGCGCCGCTGGGCATCAAGGTGTCGCTGGTGCAGCCGGGGCCGTTTCGGACGGAGTTCATCGCGCGAGGTTTGGAGAAGGCGGCGACGCAGATCGACGATTATCAGGCGAGTTCGGGCAAGTTTGCGCGGTTTCTCGACTCGATGAACGGCAAGCAGCCTGGTGATCCTGTGAAGGCTGCGGCGGCGATTGTGAAGCTGGTGCTGGATGGCGAGGCGCCGTTGCATCTGCCGCTGGGCAAGTATGTGGTGAAGAAATTCCGAGACAAAGCGGCGGCGTTGACGCGTGAGGCGGAAAAATGGGAGGGCGTCGCTGCCACGACGGATTTCTGATCATGGCGGTTCACACCTTGCAGACGAAGCAGATCATCAGGGCGAGCATGGAGGAGGCGTGGGCGTTTTTCTCGAACCCTCGCAATCTGGCGAAGATCACGCCGCCGGAGCTGGGATTTGAAGTGCTGACGCCGGACCTGCCGCCGCAGGTTTACGCGGGGATGATGATCGCGTATCGCGTGCGGCCTTTGCTGGGGATTCCGATGACCTGGCTGTCAGAAATCACGCTGGTGGAGGAAGGTGTGAGGTTCATCGACGAGCAGCGCGTGGGGCCGTATGCGGTGTGGCATCACGAGCACCGGTTTCATGACTTGGGCGATGGGCGCGTCGAGATGGAGGACAAAGCGACGTATGTGCTGCCCTTCACGCCGCTGGGGGATCTGGCGCATGGGATTCTGGTGAAGCCGCAGCTGGCGAAGATTTTTGCGTTTCGTGAAAAGGCGGTGCGTGAGCTGTTTCCCGGATGATCAGCGGTTCACGCGGCACTGGGGCATGGCCTTCTGAAACTCGGCGGCAGCTTCGAGTGTGACGGCGGTGCCGCCAAGGTTCAAGCTGGTGAGTTTTTTGAGCGATTTGAGCTTCGCTAGGCCGGTGTCGGTGATCTTGGTGGCGCTGATGTCGAGATTACTAAGATTGGGAATTCCCGCGATGGCGGAGGCACCCTCGTCGTCGAAGGCGGTGCCGTTGAGCGTGAGCGAGACGAGGGTTTTGAGGCTGGTGAGGGCGGCGAAACCGGCGGCGGTGATTTTTGGTGAGGTGGTGCGGAAGGACTGGAGTTTTTTGAAGGTGCTGACGGCCCTCATGCCTTCATCCGTGATGCCGGATCCCATGAGTTCGAGGTTGGTGATGGAGGCGGCGCCGGCGATCTTGTCGAATCCCTGACCGGTGAAGCTCTCGGCATACTGGATGGCGAGGTAGTCGAGCTTTTTGAGCCCGGCGATGTGGGTGAGCACGCCATCAGTGAGCGCGTTGGCACCTTCGAAGTTCAGGTTGGTCAGCTCGCTGTTATTGGCGAGGAAGGCGAAGGCGGCGTCGCTCAGGCCGTTGTGCATCGGGCGGAAGTGTACGCGGCGCAGATCACGCAGGCCGTTGAGGGCGGCAAAGTCGGCGTCTTTGGCAGACGGGAGGACGGAATTGAGGCGTTCGAAGGTGAGTTCGATGATGTCGAAGCGGCCGGGGGGGATTTCCGATGTCTTGGTGACGGGCACAGTGACGCCATTTTTGAAGGCGGTGAAAAAGCCCCCGTTATTGACGAGGTATTCGGCAGCGGTGCGCCAGGAACTGCCGCCGCCGGGCGGAGCTTTCGGGGCGGGCATGAGCGTGGTTTTAGGCGTTGCTGCGGTCACGGCAGAAGTCGCGGGCTTCTGCGCGGCGATTTCATCGTGGAGCGCCTGGATGCGGACGGCGGTGTCCGTTTTGCCCGCCTTGGTCAGTTCGGCGACATAGGCATCTATGGCCTTCAAGTAGAGATCGTAGAGCGGGGCGGCCCTGGCATCGCGTTCGGCGGTGATTTTTGCGAGAGCACCGCGATAGGTGGCGCGGAGTGATTTGAGGGACGCGGGAGTTTCCGCTGCGTCTTCCGCAGGAACGGTGCCGCCTTTTTCGATGAGCGCCTTTTCCGCATCGAGCATCGTCACCTCGAAGAGGCTGCCTCTGGTCTGCGCGGCGGCACGGGCTTTGGCGATGCCGTTGGTGACGTAGCTATTGTTCAGCGCGGCGAGCGCGGCGTGCCAGGGCTGTTGGGCGTCGGTATTGTGACGAGTTTTGAAACCTGCCTCGATTTGAGCGAGACGAGGATGCTCAGCGAGGAGCGCGGCCTTGCGCTCGGCGAAGACATCGATCACGCGGATTTCGGCCTGGGTGACGGTGATCTCGCCGGTACAGACGCCGATACCGAGTATGGGGCCTGTGTTCTTTTCGGGTTTGAAGAAAGCCTGGTCGAACTGGCCGGGCGACAGGGGACCAGTATAATCAATCTGCGCCACGCCGTCATAGCTGATGAGGACGCGATTCTCACGCACCTCGAAATGAAGCTCGTGGCTGCTGCCATCCGGCGGGAGCCAGTTTCTGGCCGTTTGCTCCGCTGTGGGATTCGAACCGACGAGAGTGAAGCCCGCGCCACCGTCGATTAAGAGGGCCTGGCCCTCTTTGCCACGGACAAACGGCAGAATCACCACGCTGCCAGGAAGGTCACGGCTGACACGCAGACGCAGTTCGTAATTCAGCAGGGGCTCGCTCTGCGGAAACATGAAGGTTTCATGCGCGGGCGCGGCTGGCGGGCTGCGCAGCACGCCATTCTCCAAGCGCCAGGGAGCAGACATGGCATCGCGAGCACCATCGGAAGAAGCCAGGAGGTTGGTCCAGCCGGGCGTTGTTTTGACTGGCTGCGGAGCCGGACGCGCGGGTGCCGGAGTCGCAGGCATCGCGGGCGCGGTACTGGCGACGGGGGCGGCGGGCATCGGCTTGGTGCCGTCGTCGTCCCACTCGACGAGGAAGGAGTAGAAATTGGTGTCAGGAACGTCGTCCCAGCATGTTTGATCCAGGTAAAAGGCCAGATACGGATCGTTGGTGTTCGGGACGGTTCCCAGCCAGAGCGCCATGTCAAATGGCTCCCCGGTCACCCACGTCCATGGCCCATAGCCCTGTGTCCGATAACCGCCGAGGAAGACATGTGAGCGAGTCCACTTCAGCAACAAAAATGAGTTTTTCAGCCACTCGTTCTCCTCCTTGCTCGTGATCGTGGCCAGATGTCCGCCCATGGACTCCGCCTTCACCTTGGCGGCGTCCCAGCGGAGGTTTTCCTCGACCAGTTGGTAGCGGTGGCCGCCGAAGGTCTGGACTGATCCAGACTTGAAGTCAGCAGGCGGGACTGAAGGCGCGGCTGCGGGAATCTCCGGTGTGGAGGCGGTGACTGCGGGTGCTGGTGGCGTGGTGGTGGGAACGGACGTGTTTTCGGCAGGTTCAGGCGTGCTGGAACCTGCCGCTGGCGGCGAAGGGGATGCTGCATTGTGGTCCGACGCCGGTTTTTTCGACGAACCGCCTGTGAGCATGACATACAAGCCTGCGACGAGCGCGATGCTGGCTGCGATGCCCAGAATCGGGCCGAGGGTGGAAGTTCTTTTCGCCGGGGGAGCTTCTGCGTGGCCGCTTTTGGCCGCTTCGTGCTGCTTTTGCGCCTGCGTGGCACGCGCGGCAGTTTCAGCGGCGGCTTGCTGCTGCGCGATGAGCGCGGCGCGAGGCAGGGTCAAAATGGTGTCGAGATCACGGCGGAGATCGGCGGCGCTTTGATAGCGGTGGTCGCGGTCCGTCTGCATCGCCTTGGTGATGATGGCGTCAAAGCGCGGATCGGTGCCGAGCTTCATGCCCGGCAGCGTCCAGATGCCGCGCGGGATTTCTCCCGTGAGCATTTGGTAAAGCATGACACCGATGGCGTAGAGGTCAGCGCGGCCATCGAGAGGAATGCCGGGGATGAGCGCCTCGGGCGCGACGAAATCGGGCGTGCCCATCGCCATGTTTGTTTTCGTCAGGCCGCTCTGGCCGGCATCGCTCGCTTTGGCGAGGCCGAAGTCGGCTACTTTCACCGCGCCATCCATGTTGATGAGGATGTTCGCCGGTTTGATGTCGCGGTGGATGACGCCATTTTTGTGCGCGTAGGCCAGCGCGTCACAGACGTGCGCGGTGATGGAGAGCGCGTAGTCCTCCGGCAATTTCCCCTGCGCGGCGATCATCTGCGCCACGTCGGTGCCGTTGATGAACTCCATGACGAAGTAGAGCAAGCCCGTCTGCGTCTCGCCGAAGTCGTACACATTGACGATGCTCGGGTGGTTGAGCCGCGCCATGGTGCGCGCTTCGTTCTTGAAGCGTTCGAGAAAATTCGCGTCCTCGTTGTCGAGCAGATCGCCGGGCAGCACCTTGATGGCCACCAGACGGTCCAGCGAGACCTGCAGAGCCTTGTACACCGCGCCCATGCCGCCGCGGCCGAGCAGGCACTCGAATTGATACTGCGGCAGCATGGCCTGCATTTCCTCCAGCGATGGCGGTTGCCAGCCGGTGGTGGGTTTGGAGCCGGAGGAAGAACTCATGGGCGAAAAGACGGAAAATAGTCCGACAGACTAGCAGGGAACGTTCCGACAGGGCAAGACTGTTTCGGGAGGCTTGCAGGTACGCGGGCAGAAGCTCAGCGCCCAGCTGCTTTCATGTCGCGCAGCGTCTGGATCGCCTGCGCCTTGTCGGTCTTGCCTGCCCGGCTGAGTTCGGAAATGTAGGAGTCGAGGGCTTGCAGGTAGATCCTGAGCAGCGGAGCGGCCTTCGCATCGCGCTCTGCGGTGATTTTGCCAAGAGTGGCGCGGTAGGTGGCGCGCAGCTTTTTCAGAGGCTCGGGCGTGTCTGCCGCGTCCTCGCCGGGGACGCCGCCTTCCTTCTCGACGAGCGCTTTCTCCGCATCACACGCGGTGACCTCGGCCAGGCTGCCTTTGGCCTGCGCGGCGGCGCGGGCTTTGCCGATGCCGTTGGCGATGTAGCTCTGGTTGAGGGATGCGAGGGCGGTTAGGAAGGGCTTCTGCGCGTCGCTGTCGAAACGAGCCTGAAAACCGGATTCCAACTGCGCGAGGCGTGTATCCTGGAGCAACGCCGGGTCCAACAACACCCGCACATCGCCGTCGAGGGCACGCACGGTCCATTCGACGATCTCATGGTCACCACGCGCGCAATAAACAGCGGGCAGCAGCTCGGATTTGAAGATGGCATGCGCGCCGAAATCCGCCGCCGCGCGTCCTGCCAGCCCGTTGACGGAGCCGATGTCGTTGCCGTTGATCATGACACTGAGCTTGTCGTCCTGACAGCGGACGACGACGCGCATGCCGTCCCCGCCTTGTGTGCCGGGACCAGTAAAGCCAACGCGTTGACCGCCCACGTTCACTTTGTCACCCGCCCAAGCCACATCGACGCGCACCCAGCGGTCCGCGCCCACCGGCACGTCGAGCGCGATGTAGCCGGAGTCCGAGGTCAGCGCCCCCGGGATGTTCATGGGCCGCCGCTTCCACAGCAGATCGATCTCATAGGCGCGCGCGTCTTTGAGCGAGACCGGCGCGGCGATGCGGCCGGCTTTTTCCGCGTCGTTAAAGGTCAGAGCAGAGGATTTGCCCTTCCAGACGTTCGTGCCGGTCGTGGGATCGCTGACGACATCGCGCTTCACATCCACCAGCGGGATGAGGCTGACGCTTTTGCGAAGGAAGTCGTCGCGGACCGTGGCGACAGGTGTGGTGGCGGTTTTATCCGCCGGGGTCGTCGGCATGGGCGTTGGCGCAACGGCCGCTTTCTTCTCTGCAAGCACGTCCACGGGCCGATATTCGGCGGAATGAACGGTGATGCTGCCGTTGCAGACGCCGATGCCGATGAATGGCCCTTTGATTTTGTCCGACTTGAAGAATGCCTGGTCAAACTGCCCCAGCGGCAGCGTGCCCTCCAAATCCAGAAGCACCTTGCCATCATGACTGACACGCAAACGGTTGTCGCGCACTTCGATGAGCACTTCATGCGTGACGCCGTCGGCCGGAAACCAGACTTCACCCGGCTTGTTGGGGTTAGGGTTGGTTTTATCATACAATCCAAAACCTCTGCCTCCATCAATCCGCAGACTCGGCACCTCATTGCCTCGTAGGAAAGGCATGACGATGGCGTGCCCGGGTTTGTCGCGACTCACGCGATAACGCAGATCGTAATTGAGGGGCGGATTGGAAATCGGAAATGCAAAAGTGTTGTGTCCTCCGGGTGTGGTGACGGACGTGGGCTCCTCCGGGCTGCGCAGGACGCTGTTGACGAGTGACCATGGCAACTGGAGCGAATCGCGCTGCACGTCTGCAGTCGCGAGGAGGTTGATCCAGCCCGCTGGTGTTGCCACTGGAGAAGGCACTGTTGAGGGTGTTGTCACTGCGGGCGTGCTCACCGTCATGACAGGAGTGGCCCCGTCAGCAGACCTCACACGGATGGAGTGAATCTTGATGGTAGGACCGCCTTTGGTTTCGCCACCGATGTTGATGCAGTCGGGCTTGAGGTTGTTCCAATTCTGTGTCTTCGCCACGCCTTCGTCGGCGAGGTCGAAGAACAACTGCCCATCGACCCAGAGAGTGCATTTGGACCGCGTGTTGACGGCCACTTTGACCACGTGCGTTGCGTCGTCGTTCAGCTGTGCTGATTTCGATTCGCGACGTTCACCATTAACGGCGACGCGCTTCCCATAAGCGAGTACAGAGATCCAGCCTTGCCTTGATGGAAGCATGAGAATTAGATAGCCGTTCACGTCAGCCGGCGTGGAAAATGCCACCTCGCACTCATAGCTGTTCTTCAAAGCCAGAGGCACCGAGAAGGTGGGAAACTCGCCAGGTTTGGTGTCGGCGCACACAAGTTTCTCCTCCACGAACTGCCACGATTTGCTGTCCGGCAGGCTCAGATCGCGTGGGAACTCCACTCCCGCAAAGCGCGACGAGTCGCCCGATCCTTGCCGTGCGGTGGGTGGTGGTGCTGTGGCGGGAGTCGCGGCCTGTGCCTGCGGTTCCGGCTTTTTTTGCGAGAACAGCACATATCCAGCGGCACCCAGCACGAGCACGGCAGCGATGCCTAAAACAGGGCCAAGGCTCGATTTTGTCTTCGGCGGAGGTGCGGACGCGGGCCGGTGGGGTGAGCGCGACGCTACTCCGGGCGCGGCGACGGGTGCTTCAGCCTGCTTTTGTGCCCGTGAAGCCTTTGCTGCGGCCTCTGCCGCGGCCTGTTGCTGCGCGATGAGCGCGGAACGCGGCAGCGTGAGGATCGTATCAAGATCACGACGTAAATCGCCAGCGGTCTGATAGCGCACTTCGCGGTCCGTCTGCATCGCTTTCGTGATGATGGAGTCGAAGCGCGGATCGGTGCCCAGTTTCATGCCCGGCAGTGTCCAGATGCCGCGCGGAATCTCACCCGTGAGCATCTGGTAGAGCATCACACCGATCGCATACAAGTCCGCACGACCATCCAACGGCACGCCGGGGATGAACGCCTCCGGTGCGACGAAATCGGGCGTGCCCATCGCCATGTTCGTCTTTGTGATGCCGCTCTGCCCTGGATCGTTCGCTTTCGCGAGGCCGAAGTCAGCCACCTTGATCGCGCCCTCGAGGTTGATGAGGATGTTCGCGGGTTTGATGTCGCGGTGGACGATGCCGTTTTGATGCGCGTAGGCCAGCGCGTCGCAAACGTGTGCGGTGATGCTCAGCGCGTAGTCCTCCGGCAGTTTGCCCTGCGACTGGATCATCTGCGCGATGTCCGTGCCTTCGATGAACTCCATCACGATGTAGAGCAGGCCCGTCCGCGTCTCGCCGAAGTCGAACACATCGACAATGCCGGGATGGCTCAGCTTCGCCATGGTGCGCGCCTCGTTCTTGAAGCGTTCAGCAAACTGGGAGTCCTCATCGTCCACTAAATCGACGGGCAGCACCTTGATGGCCACCGGACGGTCCAGCGAGGCCTGGACGGCTTTGTACACCGCGCCCATGCCGCCGCGGCCGAGGAGTTTTTCAAAGCGATACTGCGGCAGCATGGCCTGCATCTCCTCCAGCGTGGGCGGCTGCCACTGGCCGGAGGGTTTGGAGGCGGAGGTTGACGTGGTGCTCATGGGAAGCGGTGCAATCCACGGTCAGCCTAGCAGGAGATATTCCACGAACGCAAGCCGGATGTCCGGCATCAAAAACGAACATGGCTTCTTCCCATGCTAAGGGAGTTGCGTTGCGATCTCGTCACGCAGCGCTTTCACCTTGAGCGCCTCGTCGATTTTGCCGGCTTTGGTGAGGTCGATGACATAGGCGTCGAGCGTCTTGAGGTAGATGTCGTAGAGCGGCGCGGCTTTTTTGGCGCGCTCCGCCTCCAGCTTGCTCAAAGTATCACGGTAGGTGGCGCGCAGCGCTTTTAGCGATGCAGGCGTGTTGGCCGCGTCTTCGGCGGGAACGCCGGAACCTTTCTCGATGGCGGTCTTTTCGGCGTCAAAGGCGGCTTGATCGCTGGCTTGAGCCGCCGCACGGGCGCGGGCGATGCCGTTGGCGATGTAGCTTTGGTTCAATGCCGCCACGCCGGCGAGATAAGGCTTTTGCGCGTCTGTTTCGTAGCGGCTTTTGAAGCCGGATTCGAGTTTCGCGAGGTAGGGGTCGCTGGAAACAGAGCTCTGCTGAGTTCCTCCGACGGCGTTTGCCTCAGGCATGGCTGGTGATGGTGTGGCCGCCGCAGGTGCTGCGGTCTGCGCGGGCGTGTCCCACTCGATCAGATAGCCGCCGCGGCGGTCCACCAAGCCGACACCATTGGAGCGGATGTCGCCCCAGCCCTTGTTCATGCTGGAAAAGCAGAGGGCGAATTCAATGTCCGAGCCGCCGGGCTCATTGGCACCCCAGGCGGTGAAGGTGAAGGGCTCGCCGGTGATCCAGGTCCATGTTCGCGTGGGATTGTTGCTGGTGCCGCCGAGCCAGAGCATGCGGCCTTCCAGCAGTTTGGCGACAAAGGTCTGCAGGACCCATTCATTCTCCTCCTTGCTCGTGATGGTGGCGAGGTGGCCGCCGGCAGACTCTGCCGCCGCCCTGGCCTCGTCCCAGTCGAGCTTCTCGGGTGAGAATTGATAGCGGTGGCCGCCGAAGGTGAGCACTTCGCCGGGCTTCGCCGTGCTCAGCGATTGCATGGTGACGCGATGGAAAGTCACTTCCCGTCCGCCAATGCTCGGGCGGTTCGGATTCTCCCGCACCACGCGCCACGCGGTGCTGAGGCTCAGGCGCGTGATCGCGCCGCTGTAATGCGCCACCAGGGTGCCGTTGAGGCTGAACTGGATGTCCACGCTGGCGGGCTGGCGGCGCACTTCGACACGCATGAAGGAAAGCTCGCCCGGCTTGAGTTGGAACGACGTTGAGCAGCCTTTGGCGATTTGTGGCTGCTGCGGATCAAAGCCATCCACCTTGCCCAGCCCGGCCCAGCCGCCGTCGCGGGGCCAAATCCAGCAGGTCGTGCGGCGCTGGATGCCCACGGGGATGCAAAGGCCGACGTCGTTGAAGGAATGCGTGACGTTGGTGAACCACGCCTCGATGGCATAATCCTGCGATGTGGGCATTGGAAGCTCCACGGTGCTCTTGTAGGGGCCGGGTTCTTTCGCGGGCTTGACCTGGATGCCGGTGGCGTCGCGCGTCCACTGATAGTCGGCATCCGTCGGAAAGGACACCTTCGCCAGCGCATCGATGACACCCGGCTCCAAAGGCGCGGCGAGAGTTTTTTGGCGTTCCGCGAGTTCTTTGCCCCGGCTCATCAGCGGCGAGACGGGTGCCTCTGCAACGGAAGGTGGCGGTGGTTCAGGAGCCTGCGCCGGAGCAGCGGCCAGAGTGGATGGAGCGCCGGGCGCGCGCAATTCCGCCTGATGGAAAAGGATGTGGCCGCCCCAGCCGCCGATACCGGGCAGCCTGCCATTCTTCGAGGCGTAGTCTCCGTCAATTTTCAGGCGCTTCTGATCTCCGCTCCACTTCAGCACTTCCGCGCCGTCGATCGAAGCACGGAGCGAGCCCTTGCGAACTTCCACGAGGCTGCGGTAACGTCTTCCCGGCTGTAATCGAGGCCGCATCACTTTGGCCTCGGTGCGGGCGGGCGCGTCCATCTTCACACCGTCAAGGTTGGGGCCAAAGCCAAAGCTAGTGGGATCGCCACTGCCAAAACCCATCTTCCACAGGACACTGCCTCCTCCTGGCAGCGGGATGATCTGGCTGGCTTCGAGGAATCCGCCACGAAGTGTGAACTCGATTTCAAAATCGTATTCCTCAGGCGGTTCGTGGTTGAAAAACAGCATCTGCGGACCCGGGCTTTGCCTCAACAGCAGGCCTGCGGGCGTTTTTTCCCACTGGCCTCTCAACGCATCGCGTTTCACATCGACAATGTCGAGGAGGTTCACCGGTTTGGCGGTGGCTTCGACAGATTTCGCGCTGGGTTCGCCTTGTGCAGATGCAGTCGTTTTATTCACCGGCTTTGTGCCCCCTGAAAAAACGAACAGCGCCACCAGCACACCAATCACCAAGGCTGCGACGCCGTAGATCATCGCATCGTTGGATTTCTTCTTCACCGGTGGCGTGTGTGAAGCTGGCTTTGCTTGCGCCAGCGGCATCGGCTTGGAAGAACGCGCTTCTTTTTGCGGTTGAGCGCTGCCGGCGGCCGGTTGCTGCGCCGGAATGGTCTGCACGCCGGTTTGCGCCAGCGGCATGGTGAGGATCACGTCGAGATCGCGGCGGATCTCCATCGCGTCCTGATAGCGCTGGTCGCGGTCTGTCTGCATCGCCTTCAGGATGACCTGGTCGTAGCGCGGATCGCATTGCACCTTCTCGCTCGGCAGCGCCCACATGCCGCGCGGGATTTCGCCGGTGAGCATCTGGTAAAGCATCACACCCACCGCATACAAATCAGCGCGTCCGTCCACGACCATGCCAGGAGCGAGTGCTTCCGGTGCCACGAAGTCGGGCGTGCCCATCGCTGTGTTCGTTTTCGTCAGGCCGCGTCCCGTGTCGCTCTGCTTCGCCAGGCCGAAGTCGGCGACTTTCACCGTGCCCTCCTGGTTCATGAGGATGTTCGCCGGTTTGATGTCGCGGTGGATGACGCCGTTCTTGTGCGCGTAGCCGAGCGCGTCGCACACATGCGCGGTGATCGCCAGCGCGTGGTCTGGCGGCAGTTTTCCCTGCGAGCGGATCATTTGCGACACGTCGGTGCCGTTGATGAACTCCATCACGATATAGAGCAGCCCGGTCTGCGTCTCGCCGAAGTCGTACACCTTGACGATGCCAGGATGATTCATCTTGGCCATCGTGCGCGCCTCGTTCTTGAAGCGCTCGGCGAAGTTTGCCTCCAGATCGTCGATCAAATCTCCCGGCAGCACTTTGATCGCCACGCTGCGCTGCAAGGAGACCTGCCGGGCCTTGTACACCGCGCCCATGCCGCCGCGACCGAGCAGGCACTCGAATTGATACTGCGGCAGCATGGCCTGCATCTCCTCCAGCGTCGGCGGCTGCCAGCCTTTGGAGGGTTTGGAACTGGAGGATGCGGAGCTCATGACGTCAGGGGGCTTTCTTTGAGATCTCGATCACCACACGGAAGCCGGTGAAGTGGCGAGTAAGATCGGGAGCGTCAAAATACCGGTGTGACGACAGCAGGTTGGTGCCAGTTTCCATGAACGAACCGCCACGCAGCACCCGGTTTGTCTGCGTCACGTTCAGCCAGTCCTCCACCCACTCCAGCGCATTCCCGCCCATGTCATGGAGTCCGAGTTTGTTCGGCTTGAAACTCATCACGGGTGACGTGGTGGCAAAACCGTCATTGTAACCTTCGATGTATCCAAGGCTGGGAAACTGGGCGTGTGAAGCCATGTCGCTGAAGTTCCCGGCCTGATCGCTGGTTTTTGGCGGATAGTCGCCGCCCCAGGGATATTCTGTCCGCTGCTGGTCGCTCAGCATCTGGGGCGTGGTGTCCTTGGTTCGTCTCTCATAACGCCCCAATCCTGCGGCAATGCTCCACTCCTCGTCAGTTGGCAGACGGTACGTTTTCCCTTCCTTCTTGCCGAGCCAGGCACAGAATGCCTGCGCTTCCGGCCACCGGACGCCCACCACCGGATGATCGTCCTTGTCTCCGCACGGAATGCCATTTTGGCCGGCGTTCTTCCAGTCTTCCCTGACTCCAGGATTTTCCGCCGCAAAGGCGGCGTAGTCCTGCCGCCGTGTCTCGTGGATGCAGAACAAGACATTGGTTCCCTTCACGAGGATGAACTTCATGCCAAGGCTGTTGACGAGGCCATCTTTTGAGACTGCCGCAGTTGAGATGACCGCCTGGGCGGCTGGTCCTGCGGCGGCCTTCATGTCACGCAAGGTCTGGACTTGTTTCGCCTCAGCCACCTTGCCCGACTTGGTGAGCTCGGCGGCGTAATCATCGAGCGCTTTGAGATAGATGTTCATGAGCGGTGCTGCCTTGGCATCGCGTTCGGTGGCGAGCTTGGCGCGGGCGGTCCGATAGGTGGCGCGGAGTTTTTTGAGCGATTCAGGCGTGTCTGCCGCGTCCTCGGCGGGCACATCGCTGTCTTTTTCGACCAGCGCTTTTTCCTGGTCGAACTGCAGCACTTCTGGAAGAACGCCCTTCGCCTGCGCTGCTGCGCGCGCCTTGCTGATGCCGTTGGCGATGTAGCTTTGATTCAGGGATGCCAGCGCTGTCTCGAAGGGCTTCTGCGCGTCCGTTTGATAACGAGCCTGGAATCCGGACTCCAGTTTGGCGAGGTAAGAATCCGTTGCGGACATGAGAGCAGTTTTCTCCGCGAGCACATCCACCGGCCGGTATGCGGCCTCATGCACCGTGATGAGGCCGCCACAGACGCCGATGCCGATGATCGGCTCCTTGTATTTCGCTGATTGGAAGAAAGGCTGCTGGACTTGCCCCATTGGCAGCGCCCCGTCACTCTCGACCAAGAGCCGTCCGTCATAGCGGACGTTCAGATGGCTCTCACGCACTTCAATGAGCACTTCACGGATGACCTTGTCGGGCGGGAACCATGCCGGGCCTGAGTTCTTGGGGCCGGCTGTTTTTGCTCCAAACAACTGAAAACCGTAACCTCCATCGACATAGAGCACGGGTGTTTCGCTGCCACGCCGGAAAGGCATGACTATGGCCGCGCCGGGCTTGTTTCTGCTGAGGCGGTAACGCAGGTCGTAATTGAGAGGCGGATCGGGAACCGGGAACACAAACGAGTTGTGTCCGTTTGGCGTGGTGGCGGAGTTGGGTTCCGCCGGGCTTTGCAGGACGCCATCAGTGAGGGACCATGGCAACTGCAGCGAATCGCGCTGCACGTCCGCCCTGGCGAGGAGGTCGATCCAGCCGGTGGGTGGTGCTGGTGCAGGTGATTCTGACGTTTTCACTGCCGGCGTGGGTGCGGCAGCCATGGTGGATGGCGTCCCCTCGTTGGAAACCAGGCGGAACGAGTGGAGAGTGATCGGCGGACCACCCTTGGTCTCACCACCGAGGCAGATGGAACCCCGCAGCGGACTCATGTCCGACCAGAATCGCCACTCTGTCACGCCGTTGCCAGTGAACTCCGTGACAGGTTTGTCGTTGAGCGTGACCGTGAAACGCGCAGCAGTGCCGGAACGCTCGCTTTTCACTCGCAACCGGTTCGTTTCACCGCCGGGCTTTGGAGGATGACGATGCGGCTGGCGGTTGTTGTCGAAAAAGCACACCATCTGGTCCGGATGGAACTGCAGCGAACACCAACCACCCGGAGCAGGCAGGAAGAGCTTCAGGTAGCCGAGGTTATCCGCGTGAAAGGCATACTCCAGCTCCAGTTCATGGTTGTCTCCGGGCTTTAGCGGCAGGGCCAGCAATTGCAGATCATTCAACTTCGTGTCAGAGAGGACGAGATGCTCACCGCTGAACTCCCACGATGAGCGGCTGCCCTTCTTTGTCAGATCCCCTGGCAAGGACAGGCCGGAGAAACGTTGAGAGGCGTCCGAAGGAGCGGCAGTTGTGGCTGCAACGGGAGAAGTCATGACCTTTGCCGCCTCAGGCACACTGCCGTCGATCTCCGCCGTCTCCATGCTGATAATCTCGATGCCCGGCCCCGCGTAGATCGCCGGATACCCGTCTGGAAACGACGCATCCTCGGCGCTGGCGAGCATTTGGCCGTCAAAAAAGAACGTCAGGCGGTTGCCGACCGCGTAAAGCTCCGCGCTGTGCTCCACATTGGTTCCCGCCAGCGGCTGGCTCGAAAAGTTGGAAAGCGTGCGTCGCCTGTCCTCTGCGGAAAGAGTATGCAGATGGCCTCTTAGTTTGTCGTCGGCCCACATGGTCACCACATAGCGCCGTCCTTTCTCCTGAGGCTGCATGCGCTGGATCAGATCGAAGAACTGTCCTTTCTTCTGGGAACGAAAGCGTGCGCGAATGCCCGCATTGGGGCCGATTTGCGGAAATTGACGCATGGAGAGGTTGGAGCCCGTCAGATGCCGTTCGGTGCCGACGAGCGTCCATCCCGGCGGCCAATCGCCGCTCATGGCATCACGCCAGACTGCCGTGGGAACGAAATTTGAAAAGGCCGTGCTCGTTTTGCCAGTGGCTGGAGGGGCGGTTTGTTTCGGCGTGTCACCAGCCGGATTTGGAGCACTGTTTGCCGCCGCAGTGTCGTCCGGCTTCGGCTTGTCACCTCCGCCAAAGATGAAAAATGCGCCTGCGGCGGCGATGACGATGGCGGCGATGCCAAAAACCAAACCGTTGCTGGAAGATTTCTTCACCACGGGCTGCGGGGCACGGGCTTGCACCTGCGGCCCCTTTCTGGGTGCCTGCGCTGCCGCAGCCTCCTGCTGCCTGGCCTCACGGCTCGCCTGTGCGGCCGCCTCCGCCGCAGCCTGCTGCTGCGCGATGAGCGCGGAGCGCGGAAGCGTCAAAATCGTGTCGAGGTCGCGGCGGATGTCAGTGGCGGTCTGATAGCGCTGGTCACGGTCCGTCTGCATCGCCTTCGTGATGATGGAGTCGAAACGCGCATCGGTGCCCAGTTTCAGGCCCGGCAGCGTCCAGATGCCGCGCGGGATCTCGCCGGTAAGCATCTGGTAAAGCATCACGCCGATGGCATACAAGTCCGCACGGCCATCAAGCGGTACGCCGGGGATAAAAGCCTCCGGCGCGACGAAATCGGGCGTGCCCATCGCCATGTTCGTCTTCGTGATGCCGCTCTGATTGGGATCGTTCGCCTTCGCGAGTCCGAAGTCCGCCACCTTGATCGCGCCCTCCATGTTGATGAGGATGTTCGCCGGCTTGATGTCGCGGTGGACGATGCCGTTTTGATGCGCGTAGGCCAGCGCGTCACAAACGTGAGCGGTGATGGAGAGCGCGTAGTCCTCCGGCAGTTTTCCCTGGGACTGGATCATCTGCGCGATGTCCGTGCCCTCGATGAACTCCATCACGATGTAGAGCAGCCCTGTCTTGGTTTCGCCGAAGTCGAACACATCGACGATGCCGGGATGGCTCAGCTTCGCCATCGTGCGCGCCTCGTTTTTGAAGCGCTCGGCGAACTGCGCGTCATCATCCTCGACCAAATCGACAGGCAGCACCTTGATCGCGACAGGACGCTCCAGCGAGGCCTGCACCGCCTTGTAAACCGCCCCCATGCCGCCACGACCGAGCAGCTTTTCAAACCGATACTGCGGTAGCATGCCCTGCATCTCCTCCAGCGAGGGCGGCTGCCAGCCTTTGGAGGGTTTGGAACCTGAGGTTGTGGCGCTCATGAATCTGGAAGGCGGAGATTGGGGAGGTTTGATGAGTCAATGGGTGTCATTCCACCTTGCACTGTGGATGCGCCGCCTTGAACTCCGCAATGGCCTTGTCCGTCACCTTGGTGCCACTGATGAAGAGCGAAGTGAGCCTGCTAAGCGACTGTAGGTGTTCTAACCCGGCGTCTGTCACCGCAGTTGACCTTAGATTCAATTGTTGGAGGTTCTGACACGCCGACAAGACTGCGACACTTGCGTTGCTAAACTGGGTGCCCTGGAGGATGAGCTCTTCCAGCACTGGCAGATACGCGGCTTCCTTCATGCCTTTGCCGGTTAAGTCGCGGACGTTGCTAATGTCCAGCGTTTTAAGATTCTTGAGTCCCACGATGTGTTTGAGCAAACGTTCTGACACGCCCGTGTTGGCTAACCTCAAACTTGTGAGGTCAGGATTGTCGGCGAGGAAGGCAAACGCGTCGTCCGTGAGTTGTGGCGCCGAGCGCACGTACATATTGCGCAACGTCTTGAGTCCCTTAAAGACCTTAAATTCCGCATCTGTCGGTTGTGGCAGGGGTGAGCCGAAGCGTTCGAAATAGATTCCTATGATGTCATAGGTTCCGTCAGGAATCACTTGTCCCGCATTCACGACAAATTCCTGGCCGTCCTTGGCAAGACGACATGACGACTGTCCGTCGCTCATGATGAACTCAGCGGCCTTGCGCCAGGAAAACTCCACCGTTTTCGTGGCCGGAGGAGCGGGCGCCGACGTCACGATGGAAGTGGCTGCCGGCTTTTGCTGTGCAATCTTTTCGAGCAATGCCTGCACCTCCTGCGCCTGCTTGATCTTGTCCGCCTTGGTGAGTTCGGCGATGTAGGCATCGAGCGCCTTGAGGTAGAGATCGAGCAGTGGCGCGGCCTTGGCATCGCGCTCGGTGGTGATCTTGGCAAACGCCGTGCGGTAAGTGCCGCGCAGGGCTTTGAGGGAAGCGGGTGTGTCTGCCGCATCTTCCACGGGAACGCCGCTGCCTTTTTCGATGGCGGCTTTCTCCGCATCCAGTGCGGTGATTTCGCTGAGGCTGCCTTTCGCCTGAGCGGCGGCACGGGCGCGGCTGATGCCGTTGGCGACGTAGCTTTGATTCAATGCGGCGACGGCGGCGAGGAAGGGTTTCTGGGCATCGGCCTCGTAGCGGGCCCGGAAGCCAGTTTCGAGCTGGGCGAGGCGCGGGTCAGCGGGTGGCGTGGGTGCAGGCGCGACGGCGGGCATCACAGTTTTGGGCAGGGCGCTGTCTCCGACAGCGCCGGAACCGGACGGCGGCTGCGGAGCCGCCGCCCCACCTGCCGCAAGTGGCCGCAGCTCGGCCTTGTGGAAGGTCGTGATCGTATTGAAGCAGGCGATGCCTGGATGCTTGGCGTCGGGCAGGATGAATCTCTCGTCGCCGGCGAAGCGCTTGAAGTCGCCGCTCCATTTCACGACCTCCTTGCCGTCAAGCAGGGCGCGCAGGGAGCCTTTTCGCACCTCCACGAGGCTGCGGTGGCGCTGCCCCATCTGGAAAGTGGCAGCCTTGGCCACGGCCTCGGTTCTCCCGGCCTCACTGATATCCTTGCCATCGAGCTTCGGCCCGAAGCCGCACACGGTGACGCCAGGATTCGGCACCCGCATTCTCCAGAGGATCGCGCCATTCGGCGAGGGCAGAACCTGCATGACGTCCCGGTTGCCATTTTGCAGTGTGAACTCGATCTCGAAGTCGTATTCCTCGGGTACTGACTGGTTGAAGCCCAGAACCTGATAAGGCTGCAGCTTGCCATTGATTGTTTCAATCTGAGCCTGAAGTCCTTCCGGCCGAGTGAGCCACTTGCCCTTCACCGCGTCCTTTTTCACATCCACGAGGGCGAGGAGGTTCACGGCACCGGCGGATGCTGCGGCAAGGGGGGCGGGCTTCGCGGTTCCACCGTCATTCCATTCGACGATGTAACAGGATCGCGGCATGGCAGCAGGCGCGTCGTCCCATCCGCCCGTGGCGGTCATGATCAGATTGCGGCCGCTGCGGTCTGGCTGGCCGTTTGCCCAGCGTTTAAAATCAAAAGACTCCCCCGTCACCCAGCTCCAAGTGCTGTCGTCTTTCATCACGCCGCCAATCCATGCGCCCCCTACTGGAACTTTTCCATTCAAGGCAGCCGTCAGTTGATCACTTTCCTCACGCGTTGTGATGACCGCCAGAGTGCCGCCCATGGCCTTAGCCTTGTCGTAGGCCTCGTTCCACTTGAGGTTCCCCTCAACCATCTGGTAGCGGTGGCCGCCGAAGGTGAGGACATCGGAAGATTTGCTCAAAGGCGTTGTGCTTTTTGTGGTGCTGGCACTGGGGGCAGGTTTTGGATCCGATTTCGGTGCTTCTGGTGTGGACTCCGCGACGGGTTTGACTGCGGGCGGTGGTTTGCCGCCGCCCGCGAACATGAATGCCAGCACCGCGATGACCACGACTGCCGCCGCTATTCCATAGATCATCCCGGCGTTGGATTTTTGGACGGGAACCGGTGCTGCTTTGGCAACGGGTTCTTTGCGGATGGGGGCATCCGCGCTCCGTTGCTGCGGGGCACCGGGGCTTTTGCCCAGCGGTTTCTGCGGAAGCGATTGCTGTGCCCTCACCTGCTGCGCAGGAATGGTCTGCACACCGGTCTTGAGTGCGGGTGTGGTGAGGATCGCATCCAGATCACGGCGTAGATCGAGCGCGGTCTGGTAGCGCCGCTCACGGTCCATCTCCATGGCTTTGCCGATGATCTTGTCGAAACGCGCATCGGTTTGCAGCGTGGCGCTCGGCATGCGGAAGGCTCCGCGCGGGATCGTGCCGGTGAGCATGTTGTAGAGCATCACGCCCACGGCGTAGAGGTCCGCACGGCCATCCAAAGGCACACCGGGCATCAACGCCTCGGGCGAAACGAAATCGGGCGTGCCCATCGCCATGTTCGTCTTCGTCAGACCCATTTGCGAAGGGTCGGTGGCCTTGGCGAGGCCGAAGTCGGCCACTTTGACCTGCCCCTCCATGTTGATGAGCACGTTGGCCGGTTTGATGTCCCGATGCACGATGCCGTTCTTGTGCGCGTAGCCGAGCGCATCGCAAACGTGCGCGGTGATGGAGAGCGCGTAGTCCTCCGGCAGCTTGCCCTGGCTTTGGATCATCTTCGCCACGTCGGTGCCGTCGATGAACTCCATGACGATGTAGAGCTGGCCGTCGCTCGTTTCGCCAAAGTCGTACACATGCACAATCGAGGCGTGATTCATCTTCGCCATCGTGCGCGCCTCGTTCTTGAAACGCTCCACGAACTGCATGTCGTTCTCCGCAGCCTCCGGCGGCAGGATTTTGATGGCGACGATGCGGTCCAGCGACTTCTGCCGGCCCTTGTACACCGCGCCCATGCCTCCCTGTCCGAGGATGCTGAGGATCTCATACGCAGGGAGCATTTCCTGCAACTGCTCGGGCGTCGGCGGCTGCCAGCGGAGATGACCGCCTGTCGTGCGCTGATAATTCGTCGGCGTCGGCTGAGGGGTGGAAGGATCGTCGGGCATGGCCTGAATGAAAATTCAGGAAAGGCTAGCGCAGATGCCGAGCCGAAGGCGAGGAAAACTTGGAGGAGTAGGACGGCATCCGTGGTGAGCGGGTTATGTCAACTTGTCAGGATCAGCCGGTAACGTGCCGCGTTGGGGCACAAACACCCTTACTTGATCACATTGCAGCCCGGCAGGGCCTTTCGCAGTTCGACGATACCCGCCTCAGCGATGGCGGTCGATCGGATGTCCAATTCCTTGAGCCCTTTGAAATCTTTGAGGACCGGGACGGCGCTGTCGTCGATGTTTTTGCACAGCGGCACGCCAAGCTTGGTCAGGAACTTTAGCGGTTTGAGCGCAACGATCCCCTGGAGTTTGACCGCGGTGCCTTGGGCGTAGAAAGTCTCCAGGGAGGTGATGCGGGCGATTTCTGCCAGCGCGGCATCATCCAGAGCGGGCAGATTTGCTCTGAGGGCCTTGAGTGACTTCAGACTCGTGAGCGAGCGAAAGTCAGCGGCATTCAACTGCGCACCCTGGCCAAGACTCAGTTCCTCCAGTTTTGGGAATGTCGCGACAATGGTGGCAAGACCTTCTGCCGAAATGGGGGCCTCTTCAGCCACATGCAGGGTCTTCAATTCCGTCAAGCCTTGCAGCGCAGTGAAGCCGCTGCCGGTAACGCTGGTCCGACCAAGACCGAGGGTGGTCAGCTTCGTGAGGGGCGCCAAGGCCGGGAGGGTCGCATCATTCAAAGCGGTAATGCTATCGAGATGGAGTGTTGCGAGGCTGGCGAACTTGCCAATGACCGGGTAGGTGTCCGCGCTGAGCAGACATCCGCTCAGATAGAGCTCTCTCAGGGATGGCATGCTCCCCCATCCGGCCAGCGTGGTGCCGCGCACTTTCATGCAACGGCTCAGGTTGATGTGCGTCAGCTTCGTGAGTGCTCCAAAGCCAGCGATGCCCTCGTCTGTGACAGGAGTGCCTTCGAGCCTGACAAATTCGAGGTTTTTCCCACCCAACAGCTCTTTCGCCCCGGCATCGTTGAGGCCGCTGTTGCTGAACCAAACCGTCTTTAGCACGGGAAGAGAAGCCAGCTTGCCCAGGCCGGCTCCGGTAAACTGGGGTGTGTCTTGAATGTGCAGATCGGTGAGGTTGGCCAGCGGTGCCAAGTGGGCAAGGACAGCATCGGTCACCGGCAGGGCACTGATCACGACACGAGTCAAGCTAGGTGTGGTGGGGATAAAGGCGAAGGCTGCATCCGTGGCCTGTATCTTGGTAAGATTGAGGGCGGTGAGTTCCTTCAGACCCGAAAACCGCGTGAAGTCGTCGTCCCGAATGCCCTGGGATTTAGGATTGCCCGTGATGTGCACTTCCAGAACGGCAAACCGTCCTGCCGGAATTTTATCCTCGCTGCTCACGATGAATGACTCGCCATTCTTGTCCACCCTCAGACTCCCTCCCACGGACACCACCCAGCGGGCGGCGTCGTACCATCGGCTGCCACGACCGCCATCTGAGGAATCCCCATTAGAAGGCGCTGGTTTGGTGCCGGGACGGCTCGTCCCAGGACGCGTGGGAGTTCCCGTCGTCACCGTGGCCGGTCCGGCATCGGTTCTCGGTTTTTGCGTGGCGATGGTTTCACGGAGCGTCTTCACCTTCTGTGCCTCATCGATCTTGTTCCCCTTTGTGAGTTCCGCGATGTAGGCGTCCAATGCACCCAGATAGAGGTCATAGAGCGGCGCGGCTTTCTGCGCTCGATCTGCCTCGATCTTGCCCAGCGCTGCACGGTAAGTGGTGCGCAAGGTTTTGAGGCTCACCGGCAAGGAATCGAGATCGGCCGGAGGCAGAGGTTCGTTGTTTTCAATCCGCCGCTTCTCCGTGTCCAGCGAGGTGACTTCTTCCAACGCGCCTTTCTGCTGTGCCGCTGCGCGTGCGCGCCCGATGCCGTTGGCGACGTAGCTTTGGTTGAGGGCGGTGACGGCAGCCAGGTAGGGTTTCTCAGCGTCTGCTTCGTAACGCGCCTTGAATCCTGCGGCGAGCTGGGCAAGGCGCGGGTCGGCGGGTGGTGCGGGCGCTGAAGCGACTGCGCGCATCACCGGTGCAGGCGGGGGCATGACACTGACAGCCGCGGGAGCGGCTGGCGTGGCAACCTGGGCCGGCCGCGCCGCAGCAGGCATCGCGAGCGCTGGCTTGGAGCCATCGTCGTCCCACTCGACGAGGGAGAACAGCGGGATGCTATTCCCCACAAAGTCCCACCGTTCGCCACGGTAGGACCAGATCAGCCGGGCGTCCGCCCTCTTGGGGATGAAGCGCTTTGCCGCCAGCGCTTCAAGGTCAAAGGCCTCACCCGTGTCACACTGCCAGGAGTTGCTGGCCGCCGACCACGAGGCGCCGAGGATGATGCCATGCCTGCTGGGGATATCAGAGAGGCCGATCAGGCCTGGTCCGATGGTTTTAGTCACAAAGTCAGCCTCCTCTTTGCTGGTAATGGTGGCGAGGTGTCCACCCATGGACTCGGCTTTCGCTTTGGCTGCGGGCCAGGCGAGCGGCTCCAAGAGCACCTGATAGCGATGACCACCGAAGGTGAGCACTTCGCCGGGTGTGGCGCTGGCCTTGGTATTCGAAGGAGAAGGCGGGGGAATGGGTTTGGGCGGTTCTTCCGTGGTTGCAGTCACCGCTGCGACCGCAGGTTTTTTTCCGCCGCCCGTGAGCATGAACGCCGCCAACGCGATGACCACGACTGCCGCAATAATACCGTAAATCATCCCGGTGTTGGATTTTTGAACGGGGGGCGGTGCAGATTTGGCGGCGGGTTCTCTGCGGATGGGGGCATCCGCGCTCCGTTGCTGCGGTGTTTTTCCCATCGGCTTCTGCGGCAGTGATTGCTGTGCCGCCACCTGCTGCGCGGGAATGGTCTGCATGCCGGTTTTCGCCGCTGGTGTGGTGAGGATCACGTCGAGATCACGGCGTAGATCGAGCGCGGTTTGATAGCGCAGCTCCCGGTCCATCTCCATCGCCTTGCCGATGATCTTGTCGAAACGCGCGTCGGTTTGCAGCGTGGCGCTCGGCATGCGGAAGGCACCGCGCGGGATCGTGCCGGTGAGCATGTTGTAGAGCATCACGCCCACCGCGTAGAGATCCGCGCGGCCATCCAGCGGCACGCCGGGCATCAGCGCCTCCGGGGAGACGAAGTCAGGCGTGCCCATGGCCATGTTCGTCTTTGTGAGGCCGAGTTGTCCCGCGTCCGTGGCCTTCGCCAGGCCGAAGTCGGCTACTTTGACCTGCCCCTCCATGTTGATGAGCACGTTGGCGGGCTTGATGTCGCGATGCACGATGCCGTTCTTGTGTGCGTAGCCCAGCGCATCACACACATGCGCGGTGATGGAGAGCGCGTAGTCCTCCGGCAGCTTGCCCTGGCTTTGGATCATCTTCGCCACGTCCGTGCCGTCGATGAACTCCATGACGATGTAAAGCTGGCCGTCGCTCGTTTCGCCAAAGTCGTACACATGCACAATCGAGGCGTGATTCATCTTCGCCATTGTGCGCGCCTCGTTCTTGAAGCGCTCGACGAATTGCATGTCGTCTTCCGCAGCCTCCGGTGGCAGGATTTTGATGGCGACGGTGCGGTCCAGCGACTTTTGCCGGCCTTTGTACACCGCGCCCATGCCACCCTGGCCGAGGATGCTCAGAATCTCATAAGCGGGGAGCATTTCCTGCAACTGCTCGGGCGTCGGCGGCTGCCAGCGGAGATGACCGCCTGTCGTGCGCTGGTAGTTCGTCGGTGTCGCAGAGGCAGGGTCGTCAGGCATGGCGCGTGAAGAAAAAATTCAGGGAATGCTACCGCAAAAGCCACGCCGAAGGCGAGATAATCTTGGACGGCTATGCTCTCGCATATGCCTTTGGCTGCGAGTCGGCTCAGACTTCTCAAGCCTGCCGCACTCGTCGCCGACGCAGGGCAACCACAAGACATCCAGATCCCAGCAGCAAGAACCGGGAAGGCTCGGGAACATTAACCTGAATTTCGAACGCCCCTCGCGTGGTGTTCGGAAAATAGTTTACTGAAGGACCCACCGAATCATGGGTGTAGGTCTGTCCCGTGCTGCCTACGGTGTTGAAACGCCAGCCGAGATCCGAGGTGCTGGTTGACGCCAGCAGCCAGTAGGTCTGGCCGCTGACCAAGTTTGCGTCAGGGCCATCGCCCGCGATGGACACCAGTTGATCGGTGGTGCCGTTGGGCAGGGCATTCCCGGAGCCCGTCCAAAGCGTGGAGCCGAGACTGCCTGCATTGTCCGCGCGCAGTTCGAGGTCGAAGAGCGAATTGGTGCCGTTTTGCAGGGTCATCGCGATACTCACGAGCGAGAGCTCACCGGTAACCGAGGAAGTGAAAGCGTAACCCTGCGTGAAGCGCGGACTAATGCTTGCTCCCGACGTGGAATAACTGGCACCGATATTGGTGAAGGCGACAGCTGCTCGGGCGGAATGAGCGGTCAGCGCGAAGAACGCAACGAGGCACAGGCGGTGAAGGGCGCGTTTCATGGTGCAGCGTGGAATGACCAACCCTGATTTTTCAGCGAAAATCTGCATTGGCAAGCTTCAAAACAGCCGGGAGGTTTTTCGCGCACAGGGTTCGTGCTTCCTGCTTTTTCCCGCTTTCGTGTCATACATGCGCCACGCCCGCGTCACTCAGCGGGAAATGAATGGAACGCGCCGTTGCCGACCAACTCGAAGCCTTGCATCCCGACGCCTTTGGCTGGGCGCTGCATTGCTGTGCGGGCGATCATGCGCGCGCGGAGGACGTGCTGCAAAACGCGTATCTCAAACTCGCCCAAGAACGCGCGTCCCACGATGGTCGCTCCAGCTTCAAGACGTGGTGGTTTGGCGTGATCCGCTTCACCGCGCACGAAGAGTTTCGGCGGCAGCGCTACCGCGAGTCGCTGGTGGGCAAACTGCTAGCCTTGTTCGTCGAAGAACACCATCCAGCACCATCGCGGCAGGTCGAGAAGGACGAACGCAACGCGGAGCTGCGGCGTTGCCTCGCACAACTGCCCGCGCGGCAGGCGGAGGTGTTGCATCTCGTGTTTTACCAGGACCTCACCATCCAAGAGGCGGCGAGCGTGATGCGCGTGAGCCTCGGCTCCGCGCGTCAGCATTACGAACGCGGCAAGGCGCGCCTGCGCTCGCTGCTTCAAATCCAATCCGCTCATGAACCCGCCGCCCGATGACGATCTTCGCGCGATCTTCGCGCATCAACGCCGCTGCGATCATGAAGACGCTCCAGCCTGGCGCGATGAACTGCTGCGTGCGCCCATGAAGCAGTCTTCTCATGCGCGGCGCTGGATTCCCGTGGCGCTGGCAACGGCCTGCATCGTTTTCGCCGCGCTCTTTTTCACTCATTCACCTCCGACGGAGCCGAAATTGAGCGAGGTATTGCCCCCGCTGTTCGATTCGCCGCCCGCAGAGCTGTTCGCGAGCCTGGAGCCCTCCTTCACGACGTTTGAAGCGCCCTCCGATTTTCTTCTGCCAACCCACCTCAACATCCACATTCCATGAAAATCATCGTTTGTTCTCTCCTTCTGCTCTCTGCCGCCGCCTTGCATGCTATCAATGCCGATGACTGGCTGAAAAGCGGCCTGCTGCATCCCGATCTGATCGCTTCCGTGCGCGATGAGCTCGCGTTGACCGAAGATCAGCAAACCAAACTGAACGGTCAGCTCAGCGAAGCCCGCCAGCAGGCCGAACCGCTCGAACAAGCGGTCAAAGAGCAGCAAAAGACGCTGAACCATCTGTTGCAGGACGCCACCACGAGCGCTGACACCGCGAGCGCGCAGCTCGCCAGGCTGCTTGAGGCCGAAGCCGCCGTGAAACAACTGCAACTGCGCGCGTTGATCGGTGTGCGCGATGTTTTGACGCCGGAACAACTGCAAAAAGCCCGCAAACTCGCCCCGCCGAAGATGGCTGCGCGTGGCGGTTCGGAATCGAAGCTGATGGAGAAGGCCGGAAAGCTCAAGGCAGCGCTGGAAGGGCTGGGGGTGCCGCCGACTGAGGTGATGAAGGAACGGGGCGGCGAAATAGAGGGGCTGATCAAAAGCGGCGATTTCACTGCTGCGAATGCCGCCTTGGACAAGCTGATCGAGGATTCCGGCCTCAAGGAGCTGGAAGCCGAGGCGGATGTGATCGATTTCACCCAATTCGAGCCGGGCAGCACGGATGTGGAGACGCTGCGGCAGCGTTACGAGGATGTGCAGGCCTCGGCGCAGCAATTGGTCTCTCTTCCTCTCGTGCGTGATTTGATCCAGGCGAAAAAGGCGTTTGAGGAAGCCAAGGAGGCCCAGGACGCCGAAAAAGTGGGCCGCATCCTCACCTATGTGGAAGGCAGGCTGAAGCCATGAAGCGCATGGATGCCTCGCAGCAGGGGCGTTTTATCTCCAGATCATTTCGCGTTCTGGCAGTGGTCCGGATGGCGCTGTACGGATGGCGCCGTAAAAAAGATTCGTTTGCCTTTGGCACTTTTCCGGCGATAAAACGCCGCAAGTCACCTGTTAAGGGTCAGGCTCAGTCGTTCATCAGGTGATTTTGAATCCGTTGGTGTTCATTTTACCGAAAGTTCGGGACTGAAACTGGCACGAGGCAGACGACTGCACTCAACAACGATATGAATACCAAGATGTATGTGGGCAATCTGCCCTTCGCCGCTCAAGAACAAGACATTCGTGAGCTGTTCTCCCAGTATGGTGGCGTCACCGAAGTCTTCCTCCCGATGGACCGTGAAAGCGGCCGTCCGCGTGGCTTTGCCTTCGTGACCATGGACTCCGCAGAAGCCATGAACGCTGCGATCAATGCGCAAAACGGCCAGGAATTCCTGGGCCGCAAGCTGGCCATCAATGAAGCCCGTCCGCGTGAAGAACGCCCGGCAGGTGGTGGCGGCGGTGGCCGTGGCGGCTACGGTGGTGGCGGCGGCGGTGGCCGTGGCGGCTACGGCGGTGGTGGCGGCGGCGGCGGCGGTGGTCGCGGCGGCTACGGCGGTGGTGGTGGCGGTGGCAAACGCGGTGGCGGCGGTTTTGACCGTGGCAGCCGTGGTGGCGACGGCGGCGGCGAAGGCTGGTAAGCCCCAGCTCTGCAATTTCTCTTTTCGAGCCCGTGATGTGGCGAGAGGCGTTTACGCACTCTCTTGCGTCACGGGCTTTTCCGCGTTCACGAACAGGGCAAAGACCCCGGCGAGCACAAAAGCTCCCGCACAGAGCCACACGCCTTCATGGAAGTCGTGGTTCACGTCAAAGGCCTTCAGCACGGCGGAGAAAAGCATGGGCATGATGGCCGCGCCGAAGTTTCCCCACATGTTCCCCCAGCCGAAGAGCTGCGCCTGACACTTCCCGCTGATGTCCTGCATGAAGGTCCACATCGCCGGCAGGCCGAGATCGGCGAAAAAGGTGACTGCTCCGAATGCGATGGCCATGCCCCAGGCCGAGTCCATCTGGAGAGCGAGCAGATACAGCGCCGCCGCGCCGAACTTCGTCAGCGACATCGGCAGCATGCGTCCGAGCCGCCTGCCGTGGCGCTTCGAAATGTAATCAGTCATCAATCCACCGATCGGCAGCGCCAGAATGCCAATGGTCAGCGCTCCAGTGGTGATGAGGCCGGTCATGCCATCATCGAGATGCTTCACTTTTTTGAGATAATCCGGCAGCGACAGGATGAGGAAGGCCCACCCAATGTTGGTGAAGAACTGCACGCCGTTAGCCAGCCACAGGTTTTTGCTGCGGCATGCGGCAAGGAGGGGAAAACGTCTTGGCGGATCCTTGATGGGCTGAAAATCGCCCCGGCCCTCGGCCATGAGGGCGATCTCCGCGTCATTGCACTGCGGGTGCAGGCGAGGATGATCGCGAAAGACTCTCCAGTAACACGCCGCCACAAGGATGCCGACGAGCCCGTAGAGCCAGCCCGCCCAGCGCCAGTCACCGGCTTGCAAGATCACAAACGCAGTCAAACCCGGAGCCACCGCGCCGCCGACACGCCCGCCCCAGGAGATCACGCTGCTGGCGAAGCCGCGAGACTCGATGTGCGCCCAGCGAGTCATCAAACCGCTGCTGGCGGGGTAATAACCCGCTTCCGCCAGCCCGCACAGCAGGCGTGCGGCGAACAAGGTGCCAAATCCCGTCGCGAAGCTCGTCGCCGCCGTGAAGAACGACCACGCCGCGATGTAGATCGTGATCAGCATGCGCGCCCCAAATCGGTCGCTTAACCAGCCGGCGGGCACCTGAAACAGCGCGTAGGCCCAGAAGAACGCACCTTTGATGCCGTCGATCTGGCCCTGGTCGAGGTGGATGTTTTTTTGGAACGAGTCCGAGCTGAGGATGTTCGCCAGACAGATGCGGTCCAGATACATCAGAAAGGCCACCATGGTCGCCGTGGCGAGGATTTGATGGCGGACGGCGGTGGGGCGGGGGGGAGAACTCATCGGAGAAGACAAGACGCTGGATTTCCACCAGCCCTAGCAGGATTCCGGCTTGATGAACAGAGCGAAGACGTGCAAGAGCCATGAGGCATGGCACAAATCCGACGCATGGAATGCCCTTGCACTCGATCCACGTCTCACGAATTCTTATCCCACCATGACTGCCATTAAAAATCTCTCCGCACTCCTCGTGCTCAGCTTCCTCGCCTCTGGTGTGCTGGGCTGGTTTCTTTTCCAGTCCCGCTCCGATCTCACGGTCTTGAAAGCGGAGATCGAAACCATCAAAACGGAGCACTCCGACGCCCTGAAAGCCAAGGAGGCTGAATTCCAGCGCACGCTCAGCGCGCAGGCCGATCAGCATCAGAAGATGATCACCGCGCTCAATGACGAGCATGAAAAGAAGATCGACGCGCTGCGCAAAGGCGAGCGCCAGCGTCTGGCCACCGCCGCGAAGGAGTTTGAAAACATCTTCGAAGGCAACAAGACCACGCTGCAATACATCGACCTGCTGGAGGACAAGGTGAAGGCCGGGCAGACGCTCTCCAAGGCCGAGGTGGAGAAGCTCACCATCATCACCACCGGCCTCGGCTATTTGAAGAAGCAGTATCAGAAACCGATGCAGGAGTTCCAAGAGCTCGCGGCCTATTTCGAAGCGCAGGCCTCGAAGCAGATCGAGAAACCCAAGGGTGGATTTTTCAAACGCCTCTTCAGCAAAGACTTCCGTGAGGCCGAAAAAGAGTTTCTGCGTCAGGAAGGCGCCAAAGAGGCCTTTGAACAGGCGCAGGGCAAATTCTCCGGCACCTACGCGCAGGCGCAGAAGGTCATGGGCACGGTGAATCTCGATGCCGACGCGCAGATCCAGAAGCTGCACGCCTACATCGACGACAAGCAGCAGATGAACGCCGAGGATCTCGGTTCGTTCTTCGACAAGGCCCGCAAAGCTCTGCGCACGCATCAGGACGTGCTCGACTTCGAGCCGGACGCTCCGGTGCTTCCCGCGCCAAAACCGCAGCCGTGAGCTGCTAGACCCCGCGCCCGCCACAAATCACAAACTGCCGCAGGATGAAAGGAAAGGTTGCCTTTCTCCTCGCGTTTTGGCTAGGCTTGTAAAATCCGTGGCTGTGCTCGCCAGAGTGCGGTTCAGATCGCTCCAACCATCTCCATTCCATGCAAACTAACCAAAACCCAACCTCCCGCCGCACCTTCATTCGCGGCACCGTCGCCGGCGCAGCCGGACTCGTCGCGTCCCGCTCCTTCTCCGCGCCCATTGGCGCCAATGGTGATGTGCGTGTCGCGGTCATCGGCTTCAACGGTCGTGGCGCGGGCCACATCAAGAGCCTGGAGGAAATCCCCGGTGTGCGCATCGTCGCTCTCTGCGATGTCGATTCCAACGTGCTCGCTAAAGGTGTCGCAAATCAGGCGAAGAAAAACAACACCGTCACCGCCTACACCGATTACCGGAAGCTCATGCTCGACCCCGAGGTGGACGCCGTCACCATCGCCACGCCGAATCACACGCACACGCTCATCGCCATGACTGCCATGGCCGCAGGCAAGCACGTTTATGTGGAAAAACCCGTTTGCCACAACATCTGGGAAGGCCGCCAACTCCTGAATGCCGCCGAGAAAGTCGCGAAGAAGGGCCTCGTCGTTCAGCATGGCATGCAGCGCCGCTCTAGCCCCGGTTGGCAGCAGGCCATGGACTGGGTCAAGGAAGGCCACATCGGCAAGGTCACGCTCTCGCGCGGCCTCAATTACAAGTCACGCATCTCCATCGGCAAGGTGGCCGCGCCGGTCGAGGCCAAGGACGGCGTCGTCAAAGGAACGTTCCACGACCTGCGCAACGTCAAGACAAACCCTGCCGGAGCGCCGCAGGACGTGGATGTGGACTACAAGCTGTGGGCGGGTCCACGCGGCGTTGGCCCGGTGAACCGCACGCAGTTCCATTATGACTGGCACTGGCAGTGGGCCTTCGGCAACGGCGACATCGGCAACCAAGGTCCGCATCAGACCGATGTGGGCCGCTGGGCGCTGGGCAACCCGGAACTGCTGCCCAAGCGCGTGATGAGCTTTGGTGGACGCTGGGGTTACAAGGACGACGGCGAGACCGCCAACAACCAACTGGCCTTTTACGATTACCAGCCCGCTCCGTTCCTCTTCGACAATCGCGGCCTTCCCTTGAAGGACATGGACTGGAGACTGGAACCGGTTTACCGCGTGAATGGCAAGACCGCGGCCGCGCGTGTCGGCAACGTCATCCATTGCGAGGGCGGCTACGTCATCGAGGCCAAGGCCTACGACAACGAGGGCAACACCGTCATGAAGTTCGACAACTTCAATGACGGCGCGGATCACATGCTCAACTTCATCAAGTCCGTGCGCGAAGGGAAACTCATCAATTCCAACCTGCATGTCTCCCACGGCTTCCACGCCGCCTCGCTCGCCCATCTGGCCAACATTTCCTACCGCCTCGGCAAGGTCGCGAGCGTCGATGAGGTCAGGGAGCGCATCAAGAACGACAAGGCCGGTCTGGAGACCTACGAGCACTTCGTGCAGAACCTCGTGGACAACAAAATCGACCTCAACGTGGACAAGATCAATGCTGGCCCCTGGCTTGAGTTCGATCCCGTCAGCGAGAAGTTCACCGGTGAGTTTGCCGAGGAAGCCAACAAGCTCGCCACGGAGAACTATGTGGAGGAGTTCAAGCTGCCGGAAGTTTAACCAGACGTAAAACGCACTTCCAAGTTCGTTTCCCAGCGCGGAGCCAGCACCCTTGGCTCCGCGTTTTTTGTTTGGACTCTCCGTTCTTCGCACTACGATCTCCCCGCCATGGAATCTCCCACTCCACCTCCCGCCCTGCCTGCGTCCGCCGTCACTCAGGATGAAAAGACCCTCGGCATCGTCATGCACGTGCTCTGTCTCGTCGGTTTTCCGATCATCGGCCCGCTCATCATCTGGCTCATCAAAAAAGAGCAAAGCCAGTACCTCGATTCCCAGGGCCGTGAGCTGCTGAACTTCCAGATCAGCTACCTCATCTACGCGTTCGCGGCCTTCCTGCTGTGTTTTGTGCTCATCGGGTTCGTGCTGCTGCCGGTGATTGCCATTGCCATGATCGTGCTCACCATCATCGGCATCGTGAGCGCCGCCGAGGGGAAGGTGTATCGCTTCCCGCTCACGATCCGCATGCTTTGAGCCTCCAGAGCCAAAACGGTTGCGACTCCAGTGCCGCGATGGTAGCAGAGCGCCCCCGTTTCCAAAAACCAGATGCGACCCAACCAACTTCTTCAAGCCATCGGTGCCGAGCTGCGCATGCAGATCATGACCTACCTGCAGACCGAGCAGCGTGCCGCCTACAAGGCCGTCATCGAATCTCTCGCGCCGGCCAGGCGTCTGCGCCCCTCCTTCATTCTGGAGAAATCCCGCGCCAAACAGGCCGAGTGGCTGCTGGAGCAGCTCAACACCAAGTCGAACGAGGAAGTCACCGCGCAGATCTTCCAGATCTGGCTGCTCAAAGGCCAGGCGCAGATGCTCATCACCTTCCTGGATGCCGCCGCGATCGCGCATGACGGCAAAGGCGAGGTCACCGAACTGCCCGAAGTGATCGCTGACGACAAGGCCGAGGCCTCGGTGACCGCCTTGCTCGCTGCGTATCCTGCCAAGCAGGTCGCGTTGTATCTCCACATGTTTCAGCAGCAGCGCCCCGGCGGCTGGGATTCGATCACCAAGGCCATCGAGGCCCGCCCTGAGCTGAAACTCGAAGCCTGAGATCTGGTGCCATGATGGACGCCCTCGACAGCGCCATCGCCAATACCCACGCGCATCTGGAGTCGCTGCGTCACGCTCGCGGCCACTGGGAAGGCCATCTTTCCAGCAGCGCGCTTTCCACAGCGACCGCCATCGTCGCGCTTTCGCTCGTGGATCGCGACAAACACGCCGCGTGCATCACTGCGGGCGCGCAATGGCTTCGCGATCATCAAAACGCCGACGGCGGCTGGGGCGACACCACGCTCAGCAAAAGCAATCTCTCCACCACACTCCTCTGCTGGAGCGCGCTGCATTTGGCGGGGACACACAGCACCGCGTCCGACGACTGGATCATCACGCACGTCGGATCGCTCGAACCACAAGCCATCGCCAAAGCCGTCATCGCCCGCTACGGCAAGGACAAGACCTTCTCCGTACCGATCCTCATGCTCTGCACCTTGTGCGGCACGTTGGGGGAAAACGGATGGCGTCATGTCATCGCGCTGCCCTTCGAACTCGCCGCGCTGCCGCGCACCTGGTTTGGCGCCATCGGCCTGCCCGTCGTCAGCTATGCATTGCCCGCCTTGATCGCCATCGGCCATGCGCGGTTTCATCATGCGCCACCCGCGTGGTGGAATCCGCTGCGCTGGATGCGTGCGCTCACCTGGCCGCGCATTCGTCCGATGTTGCAAACGCTGCAGCCATCCAGCGGCGGTTATTTGGAGGCCACGCCGCTGACCAGCTTCGTCACCATGGCGCTCGCCGGTGCCGGGCAGCTCGATCATCCCTGCCTGCCGCTGGCCGTCGAATTTCTCACTCGTTCCATGCGCGACGATGGAAGCTGGCCCATCGACACCAATCTCGCCACTTGGGGTACGACACTGGCGATTCGCTCGCTGGATGGATCAGTCTCTTCGCCCTCCGCCCTTCGCTCTTCGCTCTTGTCCCAGCAATACCGCGAAATCCACCCCTTCACCAACGCCCCGCCCGGCGGCTGGGCCTGGACCGACCTTCCCGGCGGCGTGCCCGATGCCGATGACACTTCGAGCGCTCTCATCGCGCTCAAAACTCTCTCTTTGAGCGACCCCGAGCTTCCTCATTCGTCATTCCTCATTCGTCATTGCCTCCCCGGCATCACCTGGCTCCTCGACCTGCAAAATCGCGATGGCGGCATGCCCACCTTCTGCCGTGGCTGGGGCGCGCTGCCATTTGACCGCAGCACGCCCGAAATCACCGCCCATGCGCTGCTCGCATGGTGGACGTGGCATGGTGAACTTCCGCCGCCGCTTCAAACCCGCATCGTTCAGGCCACACAACGCGCGTTGCGCTATCTCCAGCGCGTGCGCACCGCTGACAAGGCCTGGCTGCCGCTCTGGTTCGGCAATGAGCACACGCATGACGAGTCCAATCCCGTCTATGGCACCGCCCAGGTCGTCCACTACCTCGGCGAAAACGCCCGGCTCGCCGCTCAGGCCGGTGATTTGATCCAATCCGGCCTCGACTACCTCCGTTCCGCCCAAAAAGCCGATGGCTCCTTCGGTGGCGATGCCACAACACCTCCCAGCATCGAAGAAACCGCCGTCGCCCTGCATGCGCTCAGTCTCTCTGACTCTCCGCCCTCCACCCTTCGCCCTTCGCTGGCCTGGCTCCTCACCGCCACGCGTCATGGTACCCACTTTCCACCCGCTCCCATCGGCCTCTACTTCGCCCGTCTCTGGTATCATGAGCAGCTTTATCCGGTCATCTGGACGCTCGGAGCTTTGCAGGCGGCGCGAAAGGTGATGGATCGCGAGAAGCATTGACAACAAAGGCGCGGCTCCTAGAATCGGGCTCGAAATTCACCCCGAAACAACAGCACAGCGAATCGTACAGGCAGCGGAGGTTACTGGCATGAGGAACACAGAATTCGAAGACGAGCGGCGTCCACCACCCAATCCGCCGTTGCATTCCGAAAAGATTGTCACCGACCGGAAGATTTTCTTCCTCGATCTCAAGGAGAACGACCGCGGCAAGTTCATCAAGATCACCGAGGACGTGCGCGGCCGCCGCGACACGATCATCCTCCCGATCGACGCCGCCCAGGAGTTCCTCGACGCCATGATGCGCACCCTGGACGCCGCCGGTGTGGATGAGTGAACGTAGTCATGAGCTTCAGCTCGTGAATGTGGCAGCATCGCTTTGAAGGGAGCGCGGACGCTCTCGTCCGCTGTTTGGAAAGAAGCGGGCAGGAGTGCCCACGCCCCACCCCTACCTCCTCAGCGCCAGGATCAGCTCATCCATCTTGTCCGCGATTTGCTGCACCTCACCCTGCGTCGGCGGATCGCTTACCGTCATCCCCAGCGTGGCCACCGCGTTGCTGTTGTTGCTGGTGGCCGCGATCTCATCGGCTTTGTCCGCAGTGTTAAGCGGACGGGAGCGTCCGCGCTCCTCTCACTGCCTGGAATCGGACTGGTAGGGACGCGCTGCGCCGCGTCCCCGTCTTGAAGTCGGACACGGCACAGCGTGTCCCTACCCCTAGCCGCCGAAGGCGTTGCCCAGGCGGCAGCGCCAAAAATCAAATATTTGCGCCACCAAACCTAAGAGCCGTGCAACCAAGCCGATTTCTCATGCCGCCACACCCAGGCTTGGCCAGACCAAACCGGCTTATCACGCCTTCAAACCGAAGTTTGACCACGCCAAACCTGGGTTTGGCCGCACCAATCCGGCTTATCACGCCACCACACCGAAGTTTGGCCGCGCCAAACCTGGGTTTCACCACGCCATACCGTGGCATGGCCTCACCCAACCGTGGTCTGACGCCACCAAGCCTGGGATTGGCCGCTGCAATCCTGGGTTTGACGCCAACATACCGTGGCTTCACGCCATCAAACCGTGGCATGGCTCCACCCATCCTGGGTTTGGTGCCACCAACTCCAGGATTGGCCGCACCCAACCGTGATGTGACGCCACCAAACCGTGGTTTGGCGGGATGAAAAGGAGGCCTCTGGTTACGCGCCCAAGGTCGGCGGCGGTGGGAAAGTCGCTCATGGTGAGGGTGTTAGCCGCTGTCCGCAAAGCATCGCAGCACGCCGGTCGTGAGTGCCAGACTCTACCGTGATACTGTTTGCTTGAACAGTGGTGGAGGTTATGCCAGAATCCAGCCATGAAACGCAGCGCTCAAGACCTCACCGCCATGGCCGCCGCCATCGGCAGCCATGAAGCCGCCGCCCGCCAGTGGCTAGACGAAGGGTTCTCGCCCGGCGATGCCGCCGCCTACGTCGCAGCCGGTTGTTTCGATGTGCCACGCACGGCAGAGCTGCGCCAGGCAGGCATCAGCGCGCTCGACATCGCCCGCACCGGCCACGCCTGGGACTATTGCAGCGGCAGCCTCACGCTGGCGGAGATCCGGCGCGTGATTGCACCCGTGCTGGAAGCAGAAACCGCCCTGCTGTGGGAGGTAGGCCATTTTAGCGCTGACCCTGCACCAGCGCCGCGAGCATCAGCATCCCTACGCTGGCAGGGAGATGCAGCGGGAGGAGAAAGAGTCCGACACAAAGCAAGCTGAAGGCGATCCAGAATCTCATGGAATAAAGCTAGCCGCTGAATCTACGAGTGCTCCAACCAAGACCTAAATCTGCGCGAGGGACATTGGACAATTCAAAATAATTCATTGATGTAAAGGTATGCACGCCTTTGAAAAAACCCCGCTGTGGCTCACTAGTTTGGGAAGCAAATCTCCCAAGGGCCATGGCGAAGCGCGAAAGGCACTGCGCCTCAGCTTTCTGCAAATCCGCCAGCGAGTGGCAGATTTGTTGGCCCAAATCCCCCGTGACGTGCCCGGACTGACTGTTCACGACATCTCACACATCGACGCGCTCTGGGAAACGGCTAGTTTGATTGCCGGTAACAACTACAGGCTTAACCCCGCCGAGGCTTTTGTGCTTGGCGTCGCCCTCTTATTGCACGATGCGGCAATGTCTTTGGCGGCTTATCCAAGAGGCATTTCGGAGTTGAAAACTACTCCACAATGGAAGGATACCATTGCGGCGTTGCTTCATCTTAAGACAGGAGAGTCTCCTTCGATCGGAGACATCGAAAATCCTGGTAGCGAAATCGAAACTCAAGCTGTTGCTGAAGTCTTGCGCGCCCTTCACGCACACGGCGCCGAAAAACTTCCACTCATCCAGTGGACCACAGCTAGTTCAGGACCTCAATATTTGATTCAAGATCAGGAATTGAGAAACACGTATGGTCCTATCATTGGGAAAATCGCAGCTAGTCACTGGTGGCCAATTTCTGAACTGGTCACAAAACTTCAAAAAAGGGTGAATGCTGGTCTCGATGTCCCTGCCGAATGGTTTGTAGAGCCTCATAAGCTGGCCTGTCTTTTGCGAGTGGCGGATGCTTCACAAATAGATTGCCGCCGCGCACCTGGGTTCTTAATGACATTGTTACAACCCAAGGGTGAATCGGAAAAGCATTGGTCGTTTCAGAACAAACTTGGAAAGCCTTCCGCAGACAAACAGCTTCTCGTTTACACAGGCAGTCCATTCACGCTGAATGACGCCGAATCTTGGTGGCTGTGCTACGATATGTTGATGCTGGTAGATGAAGAACTTCGATCAGCGAATGATCTATTGGACTCAATGAACATGAGGCCGTTTGCTCTAAAAGGAGTAAAGGGTGCGGGTTATCCCGAAACAATCGCCGAACTGATTGTGACCGAAAACTGGCGGCCTGTTAATACCGAGCTTCGAGTTTCAGACGTGCCTGCCCTCGTAGAACTCCTCGGAGGAAAAAAACTGTATGGTGACGACCCGGCTGCACCGCTGCGTGAGTTGATCCAAAATGCTTCGGATGCAATCAAAGCGAAAAGGGCACTAAAAAATGAGGATCTGAGCGGAACAGTTCGGGTCAGCCTCGCTAAAGAAGCTGATGATTGGTGGCTCACCGTGCAAGACGACGGCATCGGAATGTCTGTTCGTGTGCTAACGGGTGCACTACTGGATTTCGGGAAATCATTTTGGCGCAGTGAGGCAATCAGACGTGAGTTTCCTGGCTTGTTGGCAAAAGGGGTCAACCCAACGGGGAAATATGGCATTGGATTCTTCTCAGTATTCATGCTGGGCGATCATGTAACGGTTACGAGCTGTCGCTACGACGCAGCATCTTCCGAATCGCAAACCTTGGAGTTTCAATCTGGCTTGCGAGTTCGTCCGATCCTTCGTGATCCAACTGAGATTGAAATGCTCAATGGAACAGGAACAAGAATTCGCGTTAAGTTGCGTGGTTCATCGAATTTGACAGGAGGGGCAGATCATAAGTTCGAACCAGAACACGTGAGCCGCTTAATCTGTCAGATTTGCCCGGCGTTGGATGTGGATGTTGAAGTTCAAGAGCCGTCTGGTACTAAATCGACGCCAATACGTGCCAACGATTGGCAAACAATTGATGAGGACCGCCTGCTTTCACGTTTCGATGAAAGATGGAGAATAAAACATTGGAGGCACACCGCTTCGCTCGCGCCTCTGACTCCTTTGGTTGATTCAGAAGGCCGAATCTATGGACGAGCCGCGATTGGTGAAACTTATACAGGAAATGGAATAGTTGCCGTGGGTGGTTTCCGGGCATGTTGGCTCAATGAAATAAGAGGCGTGTTTGTTGGAGAATCGCAGACCGTTGTGCGAAATGCTGCTCTGCCAATTGCGTCGCGTGAGATCTTACAGAGTTGGGCCAGAGATCAGCTGCTGAGGTTGGAGGAACTGAAAAGAAATAATCGTCATATACCTGAGGAGGCAGCCCAAGCCTTACTGGTTTTTGGCGTTGGCCCGGGCGAGCTAAGCGTTGCTCATTCAGAAGAAGAGCGCTTCAATGCATCCGAACTCGAAGAATATTTTCAGACACTTAATCGAGTTAGAGTTTACTGCCACGGTGACATCACATACGACTCAGACGATGATGATAATGTCAGCCCCAGAGAGTTTGACGAGTTTGTACAGAGCGAAGATTTGATTTTCGCGTCAAATCACGTTCCGCATATTTTGTCTATTCAGGATCAAAATTGGCCACGCTGCGTAGTCGAACCTTATCCCGAAGGTTACGCTGTAACTTGCCTTGAAGTTGTAACTCAAGCGTTATTTCGTGCCTGGGGTGTAGGCTTTTCAGAGATTGAGGACGCAGACGTGGTCGGCGAGGTAAACGGAACAGACATCGTGCGAAAGGTTTGGATTTTCGAGCGGTGAGTCTATCGCTTGGCCTAAACGCCGCAGCCGGTTTCATCGAAATCAACCGCGTGGTGACCTGCTGGCGCAGGGTTTGCCTTCGACCTTGAACTGGAGGGTGGCGGAGAAGACGGCGAGGGAGATGGTTTTGCGCTAGAGGGCGAAGTGGCCATTGACCTTTTTACGGCCCCAGCGCCATCTCCCACGGCCAGAGTGGCGTTTAGGTGGCAGATTCGACCCAGCCCCGCACGAGCTTCTTCACGTGCGCGGAAAGCAACCGCTGAGCAGGCAACTTCGTTCCGCGCCTGTCATACGAACTTAATCACCTGCTTCTGCCCGTGCTCGTCATGCGCGGGATTGAGCGCGCGGAGCTCGAACTCGGCGCGATCGGAGTTGATGCGCACGATGACCCAGCCGTTGGGACGCTTGGGATCGAAGGTGTAGGCGATGGGGGGGAGGTTGATGAGCGGGAGGCCGGTTTTCTCATGCTTCGTCTTCAACCAGGTGTGCGTGTGGCCGTAGATGAAGCCCTGCACCTTGGAGTAGGAGGCGAGCAAATCGAACAAGGCGTCGCTGTCCTGCAGGCAGCCGCCTTTTTTCTTCTCATCCATGCTGGCCTGCATCGGATTGTGATGGGCGACGATGAAGGTGGGTTTGTCGGGTGAGTTGCGCAGCTCGCGCTCGATCCAGACGAGCTGGGCCGGGCCGAGCATGCCGGGGGTTTTGTTCACGAGGTCGAGCGAGTCGAGCAGGATCCAGTTCACCTGGGCGCTGGTGACGGTGGCGACGTGCTTGTCCGGCACGTTCATCGGCCGCTCGGCGTTCGGCGGCGGCGGGCCGATGACGGCGTTGAGGAAGTTGGTGCGGTGGTCGTGGTTGCCGAGGGTGCAATGAATCTGGATGGACTGCTCCCGCAGCGGCTGCATGCAGCGCAAAAAGGTGACGTAGTCCTCGCTGATGCCTTCCAGGTAGGCGCAGTCGCCATTGACGATGAGGCCGAAGGGTTTCTGGCCAATTTTGAGCACCTGATTGGCGCAGCGGCGCAGATTTTCCGCCATGCAGGCGCCGCGCACGTTGAGTGCTTCATCGGCGGCGACGTGTGTGTCTGAAAACAGCACCCAGACCTGCTCGGGAATCTCCACGGCAGGCAGTTGCGTGGCCAGCGCGCCAAACGCGGCGGCGGTGCCGCGTTGCAGAAAGTCGCGGCGGGTCAGTGGGGGAAGGGTGATGGGCATGGGGAAAAAGAAAACGCTGTGACCGGGGCAAATCGTGCGCGTTTGAGGGCAAACTTCAGGTGCCGAAGTAACGATCCCCCGCGTCACCGAGACCGGGCACGATGTAGCAATGCTCGTTGAGACCGTCGTCGATGGCGGCGGTGACGATGGCCACGTCGGGATGCGCGCGTGCCATGGCGGCGAGTCCTTCCGGACAGCTCACGACGCAGATCATGACGATGCGCAGCGCGCCGGCTTCCTTGAGCTGGCGCGCGGCCTCGCACGCGCTGCCGCCGGTGGCGAGCATGGGATCGAGCAGGAAGACGTCCGCCGCGCCGAGGTTGGCGGGCAGATTGGCATAGTAGGGCTGCGGCAGGGCGGTTTCTTCGTTCCGTTTGATGCCGACATGGGCGACGATGGCCTCCGGCACGAGCGGCAGGATGCCATCGAGCAGGCCGAGGCCGGCGCGCAGGATGGGCACGCACACGAGCGGCCGGGCGAGCTGCGCGCCGTGGGTCTGCGTGATCGGCGTCTGCACGCTGATCTCGTGCACGGGCAGCTCACGCGTGGCTTCGAGGAAGAGCATGCGTGCCAGATGATTCAGATGCCGCCGAAACTCGTGCGAGGGCGTGCTGACCGCACGAATGGCCGTGAGATGGCACTGCGCCAGAGGATGCTGAACGACGACGGGCTGCATGCGGCGCATTGTGCCGCGTTTGCCTGCGCTGGCAAAGTTTTCCACCCGCGGATATTGACGTTCGTGTTACGATGCAGGCATGAAAACACGTTTCTGTGTGCTTGGCTTCGGCCTCCTTGTGCTTGCTTCCTGTGAAACACCCACTGCGCAGGACGGATCGAGCTACTACTACCCTTCATCCAATCGGACCCCTCCGCCGACCCGCACGACCACAGCCAGCAGCAGCGCACCGGTGCCCCGAGGCGGCTACGCGCCCGGTTCTGGCCCGACGGCGATGCCGCAGGGCAACCAGTTCATGTATCAGCAGAATGAATCCGGCCCCTTTGGCACACGCAGCACCAGCACCGTGATTCAATCCTCTGGAGGGGTGCAGAGCTATCAATCCATCGGCGGCATGCCTGTGTATCCCGGCGCGGGGGTTCCCGGCTACATGCCCAATCAGCCGTATTACGGCGCTCCCGTGTCACAGCAGCCGGTGTACGTGCCCGGCGTCGGCGGCAATCCGGGCTACTACATCAATCCGATCACCGGGGCGAGGGTGCCGTGAGGGAGATCAGGTTAAGAGTTATGGGTTAAGAGTTATGGGAGGCGTGTGTGAAGCACACATCACGCATAACCTCTAACACGTAACCTCTACTCCTACCCTTCCCCTTCTCCGCGTTCCTTCGCGCGTTTCGCTTCCGCGCGATGCTTGAGCACCTCGATCACGATGGGCAGCACGGAGACGACGATGATGAGCAGGAACACCAGCTTGAGGTTGTTTTTGATCACCGGGATGCTGCCGAGGAAGTAACCGGCGATGGTGAAGCTCAGCACCCAGACCAGGCCGCCACCGAGGCTGTAGCAAAGGAAGCGGCGGTAATCCATGCGGCCAAAACCGGCGGTGAAGGGCGCGAACGTGCGCACGATGGGCACAAAGCGCGCGAGGATGATGGCCTTGCCGCCGTGCTTCACGAAGAACGCCTCGGTCTTGGCGAGGTAGTCACGCTTGAACCAGCGCTGGCCCACGATCCAACTGCCGGCCTTGCGTCCGATCCAGTAGTTCAAATTGTCGCCGATGATCGCGGCGCACATCAGCAGCGGGATGATGTACTCGATGCGCATGAAGCCCTGCGCGGAAAGCGCCCCGACGGCGAACAGCAGCGAATCACCCGGCAGGAACGGCATCACCACCAGACCGGTCTCGCAGAAGATGATCGCGAACAGCAGTCCGTAAATCAGCGTCCCGTGCTCCATGGCGAAGGTTTGCAGGTGTTTATCGACGTGCAGGACGAAATCGAGAAGCTGGGAGATCATGAAGGGCGACTGTCCGGCGTCGGGACGGTGCGGCAAACGAAAACTCATGCCGATCCTGACATCTCAAACAAAATGGCCGGAGCGTGATGCTCCGGCCACTGCGTGTTGAATCGGTGGATCGGTGATGTGGCTTACTTCAGCTCCATCTTCACGGTGCCCTTGCCTTCGATCTTGATGCCTTCGACGCCTTTGAACTTTTCAGCGGCCTCAGCCATCGAGAGGTTCTTCTCGGCGGATTCCATGAAGCCCATGAAGTTCTCCGGCTTGTCCATGAGCTTGTCGATCTGCATGTCGAGGACCGTCATCGTGTCACCGGTGAGGTGAGTGGCGTCGGAGCTGGCGATGCCGCCTGGTGCCTTGATCTCGGCGGTCATGCGCATGCCGGCGAACATGGGCTTCATCATGGCCATCTGCGCCATCATCTGCTCCTTCGGTACCGCTGGTTTGTCGGACTTCGGCTTGTCGGACTTTTTGTCCACTGGCAGCGTCATCGTGAGCGTGGAGCCGTCCAGCGTGAAGGTGGCGGGCTTTTCCTCTTTCCCTTCTTTCGATTTCGCGCCGAAGGGCGTGTACTTGAGATTGCGGATGTCAGCCACCGCGTAGGTCACCTTCACGCCACCACGGCCGTCGGGCGTCTTCACGTCCTCGTGTGACTTTAGCGTCACGCCTTCGCCAAGCTGCTTCGCACGCTCCTCGGCCTTTGCCTTGTCAGGCACGAGGTCTTTCATCGAATCGGCTCCACCGCCGCCGCCGCCCTGCGCCATCATGGCCTGGAGCTGCGCGCCGAGCATCGCGGTTTCTTCGATGGTGGCGGTGCCGTCCTTGTTGATGCTGAGGACGGATTTGACTTCAAGGCAGGACGTCAGCACGAAAGCGGCCGCCGTGAGGAGGAGTGATGAGATTTTCATGAGGGCGGCAGACTACGCAGCTGGCGCTTTCCTCCACAAGTCGAAAAGATCGCTGTTTTAGTGACATTTACCCCGCCAGAACGGCAAGGATGCTGCTTGCCAAACCTCCCGGTTTCTGAAACAAATCGTGCATGGACTCCCATGATGTGATCAGCAAGGCCGTCGAACGCACCAGCTTCAAGGAGGTGGCCGCGCAGATGGGCGTGTCCCTCTCGCTCGCCTACAAATGGTCCCAGCCCGATGAGATGCAGGGGAGCGGCACCGCGAACCCGCTCGACCGCGTGCGCCAGCTCTACGAGATCACGCAGGATCCGCAGCTCATCCAGTGGCTCTGCCACAAGGCGAACGGCGTCTTCGTGCAAAACCCCGCCGGTGGCGGCCCGCGCGGCATGGAGCTCATGCCCGCCACGCAGGAGATCGTGCAGCAGTTCGCCGATCTCCTCACCGCCATCAGCAAGGCCGCCTCGGACAACCGCATCACGATTGAGGAGGCGGAGCACATCCGCAGCGTGTGGGATGAGCTGAAGCGCTTCACCGAAGGCTTTGTCCGCCTCTGCGAAAAAGGCGACTTCGTGCACCTCGCCGAGGAGATCAAATCGCATCGCCACGGCCAATAACCCGCCTCAACCGCACCGGCCTTCAATCCGGCAGCACTCCGATCATGTCCGCCACCGGCCCGCTTCTCATCCGTCACGAAGGCCACACGCCACGTGAACGCAGCACCTGCGGCTGGCGCGACCGCCTCATCAGCCGCGAAGACGTTGATTTGTCTCCAGCCGCCTGGGCGCATGCCGTGGACATCGAAGGCGCGAAACTCCACTACCACAAACGCTCCACCGAACTCTACTACGTCCTCGACGGTGGCGGCTCCGTCATGCTCGACGGCGTCGAACAACCCGTCAGCAAAGGCTCCCTCGTTCACATTCCGCCCGGCGTCGTCCACGGTGCCCGTGGCAAGATGCGCGTCCTCGTCGTCGGCATCCCGAACATCGCGGAGGATGATTATTTTGAGGTGGAGCAGCAGTGAAACAAAAAACCCTGTAACTCATTGAGTTACAGGGTTTTGAAATTGGTTGCGGGAGTAGGATTTGAACCTACGACCTTCAGGTTATGAGCCTGACGAGCTACCGGGCTGCTCCATCCCGCGATTTGATGGGCCGACAGAGTCCGCTCTCTCAAGCGATTGGCAACCTGTTTTTCCCATTACTTCACCGCTTGTGCTGCAACATCGCCTGCGGCCTCTCGTTTGCTGCTTCCCTCATGAAAATTATTGCTTCCACTCTCACCTTCGCCCTGACCGGCCTCACCGCCTTCGCTGCGGACTCCAAACCGGCTGCTCCAGCGGCTGAAAAGCCCTCGCCCATCGGCTACTCGGACACGCCGGTCATTCCTGGCACGCAGTGGAAGGTGCATGACATCGATCGCCCACGCCCGAACGCCGTGGCTCCTGGCGAGAAGCCCGGCGCGCCGCCTTCGGATGCGATCATCATCTTCGACGGTACCAGCACAGACACCCTCCAGGCCAAGGAGAAGGACGCGAAGGGCAAGGAAACCGGAAAAATCATCCCCTGCCCATGGCAGATCGACAGCGGTGTGATGATGATTTCCGGCGGCGACTGCTGGACGAAGCAGGAGTTCGCAAGCTGTCAGCTTCACCTCGAATGGATGAGCGAACCGAACACCAAGGGCAATTCGCAGAAGAAGGGAAATGCCGGCGTGTTCTTCATGGACCGCTACGAAACCCAGATGCTGGATTGCGACAACAACCCCACCTACGCCGACGGCATGACCGGCGGCGTGTACGGCCAGACACCACCCCTGGTGAACGCCGTGCGTCCCGCCGGGCAGTGGCAGGTGTATGACATCGTCTTCACCGCTCCGAAGCTGGAAGGCGGCAAGGTGGTAGAACCTGCCTACATCACGACCTTCGTGAACGGCATCTGCGTGCAGAACCACACGAAGATCATGGGGCCGACGAAGCACAAGCAGATCACCGATTACACCGGCGAATTCCCGGAGAAGGCACCGATCCGCATTCAGGATCACAAGAACGAACCGCCTGTGCGCATTCGGAACATCTGGATCAGGCCGCTCTGAGGCCTGGAAGACGACATTTTCTAACTCGGCAAGGCCGGAGGTCACCCCTCCGGCCTTGTTACTTTTACTGTCAAAGGTCGAAAGTAAGGAAAGCGTAAGAATGATACGGTAATTATGATTATTTTATTGAATTTAACAAATCGGCTCCTAAAATGTGGCAATTCGCCATTATTTCTAAATCACCATAGCCACAGTTGTCGCCAGCCACTCCGGCTGACGCCTTTAACCCTCCGCCGTCTCTTGGATCATGCCGCTAGCCCTTCACTCGCGCACCATCAAAGCCGCCGCCCTCGTTGGCAGCGGCCTCGCGTCCTTCGCGCGGACACGTCGTTCCTCGGAAGCCACTGTTTTGGCATTCCACGGCTTATGCGAAGACGCCGGTGATCCAGAAATCCTGGACTGGTCACTGCACCTGCCGGTCTCGGTCTTTCGCAGCATCTGCGCCTTGCTGGCAGCGGATTACAAGGTGGTTTCACTGGCGGATCTCATTGAGGCTCGGATGAAACGGGCGCGGCTGCCTGACAACGCCGTCATCATCACCTTCGACGACGGCTACGCCTCGAACTACGAACTGGCATATCCGATCCTGAAGGAGTTTGATCTCCACGCCACGATCTTCGTCGCCACGGGGTTTTTGGATGGCGAGGACATGCTGTGGTTCCAGCGGGTGGATCTGGCCTTGGGACGCACGCGGAAGCAACTGATCGACTGGAAGATCAATAACAAGAAGCTCCGTCTCTATCTTGGCACACGTGAGCTGCGCCAGCAGTCCCTCGTGCGCCTGATGCCCGAACTGAAGGAACTCCCTGACACGGACCTGCTCCGTGAGGTGGACCGCCTGGAGGAGGAGCTTGAAGTCTCCTCTCCCACCCCGGCAGACCTCCCCACTCCCATGCGCCCGATGACTTGGGAAATGGCCTGTGACATGTCCCTCAGCGGCCATGTGGACATCGGCGGGCACACGCACACGCATCCGATTCTCGCACGCTGCGACTCCATGGCCATGCGTGCTGAAATTTGCGCCTGTCGTGACCGCATCCGGGCGGAGATCGGCGATCTGCCCGCCACTTTTGCCTACCCGAACGGCAGTGCTGACGACTTCACCCGAGAAACCATGCTGCTGGTGCGTGAGGCTGGCTTCAAGGCCGCCTGCACCACCATTTCCGGCCGTGTGAACAACGATGTCTCTCTTTTCCAGCTCCCACGCTACGGATCACCGGAATCCGTGTGGGAAGCGGAGGCCACCGTGTCCGGGGCTTTTGAAACGCTCAAAGACTGGAGGCGGAGCTGCCTCAAGGCGATGTCGATGATATGAAGACGATCACGCTCAGCACGAGTGACACGCTGCTGCTGCCGGGCCGGCAGCGAGCACGTGTTTTTGTGCCCGCGAGATCACTGCCTGCTCCTGCGCGTGACAAACGCCCGGTGGTGCTGCACTTCGCCTACACCATCGGCGGCGGTGGCGCGGAGGCGATGCTCATGAACCTCGCAGAATCGCTCGACCCGGCGCAGTTCCGCAGCGTTGTCGTCGCAATCAATGCCAAGCCCTGGCCACATCATCTCAAGCGGCTGCATGAGGCCGGTGTCGATGTCCATGACCTCGAAGGCAGCGCGTATTTGCACCGCGAAACGCTGGCCAGACTGCGTGCCGTCCTGCGTGCGGAGCGGCCGGACATCGTGCAGACGTGGATGCATCACGCTGATCTCGTCGGCGGCTGGGCAGCGCGGTTTGCAGGTGTCAAAAACATCGTCTGGAGCATTCATTGTCGCGAAATCCATCGCAATCCCGGTGACGGCAGGAGCAAGACCGCGCTCTTCCGTCGTGCGCTCTCGCTCAGCTCGCGCTTCATCCCGGCGCGCATCATCTCCTGCTCTGCCACGGCCATCGAAGATCACGCCGCCATCGGCTATCCACGCTCCAAGATGCGCTGGATCCCCAACGGAATCGACGCCGATCGCTTCGTGCCCGACACCGATGCCGCGCTCGACACCCGTGCTGAACTGAGGCTGTCTCCCGCCGTCCCTGTCATCGGCTACGTCGGCCGTTTTCATGAGATGAAGGATCTGCCGACCTTCCTGCGCGCGGCGGCGATTTTGCAAAAGCGCGTTCCAGAGGCGCACTTCGTCTTCTGTGGCGGCGTGGAGGTCGAAATGAGAGCCGAAGAGCGTGAACTCCTCGCGCAACTGCCGCATCGTGATCAAGTGCGTTTTGAATCCTTCCGGCCCGATCCGTGGCGTTTGTATCCAGCGCTGAACGTGTTTTCGCTTTCCTCGCGCACCGAGGCCTGCCCGATGACCGTCATTGAGGCGATGTCCTGCGGTGTGCCTTGCGTCACCACCGATGTGGGCGATTGCGCGCGCTTGCTGGAAGGAGTCGGCCAGGTCGTGCCGATGCGCGATCCTGCGGCGCTTGCAAGTGCCTGGGAACAGACCTTGCGTCTGGGGCCCGCCGCGCGCGAAGAGATCTCCAAACGATCACGCCAGCGCGTGCTGGAACGTTTCACCATCGTGCAGGCCGCCCACCAGTATGCGGAAACCTACGCGCAACTCCTGGAGGTGCGGTCGTGAAGACAACGTTCCTGCTTCTCGCTTTGACCGCCCACGCTCTCGCCCAGCCGGTGAGGGTGTCATTCTGCGACGGCATGACACGCATCTCCCGCGAGGGCACACCGCCGACGGCGCAAACGCATACTCTGCACGCCGCGCGCGGCGAATGGGAGCCGCTGCAAATCATCGTCTCCGCCACGCCGGAGCAGCTCAAAAACATCGAGATCATCGCCACGGGCATCGCCAAACACGATTCCGAGATGCTGCTGCCCGCGCCGAAAGTGTTGCGCGAGCACTACGTCCGCGTTTCCAAGTCCACCCCGATGGCTCCACTGCCTCCGGGCGATTATCCCGACGCGCTCGTGCCGCTCGACATGCCCGCGCATGAGATCAGCGGCTCCGCGATCGTGAACCAGCCGTTTTGGGTCGATGTTTTCGTGCCCTACACCGCCGCCTCGGGCGCCTACACGGGTGAGGTGCGTTTCAAGTTCTCCGACGGCTCCGCTGCCATCGCCGCCTACACGCTCAATGTGTGGGACTTTGATCTGCCCGTCGTACCCAAGCTGCGCACCTCCATCATGACCACCGTGCGCCGCATCGCCGAGGTGCATGGCCTGGAGTACCAAAACAACACGCCCTCGCTCACCCACGTCGGTTTGCTCAACGAATACTACGATCTCCTCGCCGAGCATCGTCTCAGCGTCGATCAAATCTACGGTAGCTATCCCGATGCCAGCACCGGCAAGCTCGACGAGGGCAAGGTCGAACGCGCATTGAGAAAGCACCTGCTGCACCGTCATTGCAGCACCATCGGCCTGCCGATCTGGCCGAAATGGCCGTTCAACGACCCGCTCGGCAAAGATCGCGAAGCCGCCATGGGTTACGTCTCGCAATGGATGAAGCTGCTGGCGAAAATCCGCTGCGAGTCACGCGGCTATGTCATCATGGGCGATCTCGATGAGCCGAACGACGCCGCAGCTTACGAGAACGTGCGCCGCTGGGGAGAGTTCTTCAACGAGGTCGAGGAGAAGCACGGCATCCGCGTGCCGCTGCTCATCACCGAGCAGCCCACGTCGGAAAAAACCGCCTGGGGCACGCTCAACCGCGCCGTGGACATCTGGGTGCCGCATTTCAGCGAAGTGTGGAAGGACATGGAGTGGGCAGGCGGCAGGCATGACATCGCCGTGCGCCGTCAGGCTGGTGATGAAGTCTGGGCCTATGCAGCGCTCGTGCAGATGCCGGATGAATGGGAAAAGCAGCAGGGCAGACCGAAGGAACTGCACAGCAGCTTCCCGCCCGTGTGGGCGCTCGATTATCCGCCTTTGGCGCATCGCATCATCGGCTGGCTGCTGCCGAAGCACGGCATCACCGGCTTCACATACTGGGATACGCTCTTTGCCGCTGAAGGCGTCGATGTCTGGAAGGACGCGGGCACGTTCAAAACGCCCGATGGCGCGGTTTACAACGGCGACGGCTCCTACATTTACCCCGCCACGGAGAAACGCCACGGACGGCATGCGCCTGTGGCCTCGATGCGCTTGAAATGGCTGCGCGAAGCCGTGGAGGACTATGATTACCTCATGCTGGCACGCCAGCTTGGCCTCGAAGAAGATGCGCGTCGCCTCACATCGAGTTTTGCGCGCGGTTTTGGCGACTGGGACAACAATCCCGGCACACTCATGGACGCGCGGCATCAACTCGGCGCCATGATCGAAGCCGCGCATCATCGCAAACAGACCGCCGCAGCGCAGAAAGGAGGCGCGCCATGACCTGCACGCTGCCCAAACCGCGCCGCGCCGCCCTCACGCTGGATCTCGTGCGTGATGAGGCCGGCTTCCTCGCCCTCGAGCCGTTTTGGGATGCTTTGGTGGATCAAATGGCCATCCGCTCGCCCTTCGTCCGCTGGGACTGGATGCGTCTGTGGTGGGAGGAATGCGGCGTGGGCGCGCAACTCGCGCTCTCCGTGCTGCGGGACGCCGAAGGCATCCCGCAGGCCATTGCGCCACTCATGCTCGCCCGCGAGGACGACCGCGCCCGCCGTCATCTCGTCACGCTGGGCTTTCTCGGCGGCTTTGGCCCCGCGCATGGCGAAAGGCTGGATTTCATCGTGCCTGCGGGCCGCGAGGACGAACTCGCTCCGCTTCTCTGCCGGGCGTTCACCCTGCTCCGTGATGAATGTGACCTCGTACGGCTGAACTTCCTGCCGCAGGAGTCCCCGAACACGCCGCACATCTTCGTCGCCCTGGAGGAGCATTTCATCCGTGCCGGCGTTTTGAACCGCAACGCCTGCCGCTGCATCACCCTGCCGTCCACATGGGAGGAAGTCGAGGCGCGGCACAGCGCTAACTGGCGCGGCACACAGCGCCGGAAGTGGCGGACCTTCACCACGGAGCATGACGGCATCATCACCCGGGCAGGCGACCGCGTGCCGCATGCGCAGGCGTTTGACGAGCTGTGCCGTCTGCATGCGGTCAATTTCCCGCCGGGAGTCTCCACCTTCGCCACTCCGGTGGCGGAGAGGCTGCATCGCCGCATCGCATCAGTCTGGCTGCCAAAGGGCCGGGCGATCATGCCGTTGCTCGAGTCCCGCGGCCGGATCATCGCCGCCATCTACGGCTTCATCGAACGCGGGGAGTTTTTCCAATACCAGATGGGCTGGGATGAAACGCTGGCGCGCATCTCACCCGGAAGACTGGCCGTGGGTGCCTGTGTCATGCAGGCGATCCGTTCCGGGCTAAGCACCTTCGACATGCTGCCGGGCGAGTACGAGTACAAACAACAGTGGAGCGACTCCACGCGCTGGCTGCTCGATCTGGAGGCGCACAACTCCGCCAGCCTGCGCGCCACGTTGTTCAACACCTTGCGCGCGGCACGGCGCAGATTCATCAACTCCAGCCCGGAGAACCCCGCCGTATGAAAGTCCTCGTCCTCACCGCCGATGCGAACACGCTCGTCTATCATCGCGGCGATCTGATCCGCGACTTCGCCGCGCAAGGTTGTGAGCTCGTCACCGCCGCCGCCGAAGATTACCCGCATGTGCGGGAATTCGTCGCCAGTCTCGGCGGCAGGCATCGCGCCATTCGCATGGCGCGCTCCAAGATCAATCCGCTAAAGGATCTCGTGACGATGTGGGACCTGTGGCGTCTCTTCCGCAGCGAGAAACCGGACGCGTTGTTCGCCTACACCATCAAATCGGTCGTGTATGGCTGCGTGATCGCCCGTCTGGCCGGCATCCGCCGCATTTACGCGTTGTTGCCCGGTTTGGGCTTCACCTTCGTCAAACCGGTGACGTGGAAGCAGAAAATCCTCGGTTTCATCTCCGAGGCGCTGCATCGCTTCGCCCTGAAGCGCGCGGATGTCATCTTCATGCAAAATCATGACGACTTGAAGCTCTTCACCGACATGAACATGCTTCCTGCCGGTGTTCCCGTGCATGTCACCGCCGGTTCCGGCGTGAACATGGATGAATTCGCGCATGCTCCGCTCGAAAACGACGCGGACATCGCAGCGGGCCGCATCCGCTTCGTGCTTGTGAGCCGTCTGCTCATCAGCAAAGGCGTGCGCGTTTTCGCCGAGGCCGCCCGGCGTATCAAACAGCTCTTCCCACATGCGGAATTTCACCTCGTTGGCCCGTTTGACCCGAATCCGAACCGTGTGTCGGAACATGAGGTGCATGACTGGGTCGCGGAAGGCACTCTCATTCATCACGGCATGGTCAAGGATGTCGCCGCGCTGCTCAAGACGATGCATGTCTTCGTTTTGCCGACGTGGTATCGCGAAGGCGTGCCACATGCGACGCTGGAGGCGCTCGCTACCGGTCGTGCGGTCATCACCACGAACTCCGTCGGTGCCCGTGAATGTGTCAAACTCACCACCGAGGGTGAAACGCAGCGCGAAGATGGCGAGATGCTCATGCAGGGCGAGAACGGCTTCCTCTGCCAGCCGCAGAACGTCGCCGCCGTCGAATGCGCGATGGAATGGCTCCTCACCCGGCCGGATCAGATCGCGAGCATGGGCCGTGCGAGCCACCGGCTCGCCGCGGAGGTCTTCGATGTGCGTCTGGTGAACGAGATCATCTTGAAAGCCATGCACCTGCACGAGTCCGCGCCACGCACATCCGCCCTCCACCACGAATCCGCCCTTCCTCTAGCCGCTTAATTTTCCACGACCATGGCCATTTCCTACAGCATGCAGCCGTCCAACGCCGCGCCACAGCACGGTTTTGGGGCGATGCTTGCCCTCACGCCCTCGCGCGGCCTGATGCCGATGGCCCCCTCCATGACCATGCCGGCGTATCCGGGCATGTCGCCGGTGTTTGATCCGCGCGCCTTCCTGCCGCCGATCAATCCGCGTGATTTCGAGGTGCAGCCGCTTATCAGCATCGCGGACGTGCTCGGTTACATCCGCAAGCGCTGGCTGCGTGGCGCCATGCTGGGGCTGCTGCTTGGTGCGTTCGTGTTTTATTACCTCGGCATGGGGGTGAAAATATATGAGGCCGAGTCCCAGTTGCTGCTGCGCATCCAGGACGCGAACGTGTTCAACTTCGAGGCCATGTCCACGCGTGGTGTCACGGAATTGAGCGCGCCGCAGTTGATCAACAATCACCGCACTGAACTGCTCTCCCGCCGCTTCCTCAGCCACTTCTACGAGCACTTCCCGGCGGCTCAGCGTGATCCATATCTGCTACGCGAGGCGAACTCGCTCAGTCGCAAGGACGAGCTGCTGAAACTCGTCGGCCTCTACAAACCCGGCAAACCGGGTGATCCACGTGAGCGCTTCATCGACCTCATGCTCGCCTCTGTGCGCGTGGAGCCGCTCAAGGAATCCCACGTCCTGCGCGTGCAGGTGCGCGACCGCGATCCGCAGCTCGCGGCTGATTTTGCGAACCGTTACGTCGAGGAATACATCCACTACGTTGCAGACCAGGAGGGCAAGCTCAGCGCCGATGCCTCCAGCTATCTCGAAACGAAATCGCAGGAGTTGCAGAAGCGTTTGCAACTGTCCGAGCAGAAACTCGCCGAATACCGCAAGAGCCAGGGCATCATGGAGGACACGGACACGAAGGATGTCTCCAACGACAAGGTGCGCCAGCTCAACGCCGCCATCACCGAGGCCGATTTGAAGCTCACCAAGGCCAAAAGCGACCTCGACAACCTTGCTGCGGCGCAGAAAGCCGGTCGTGACCTCACTGAATTGAGGCTGTTCGCCGACAACGCTGACGTGGCCTACATCCGCAAGCAGTTGGATGCCAAGATCGCCGAACGCGCCCCGCTGGAGGCGACCTGCGGGCGCAGGCATCCACGCATGATCGGCCTCGCGAATGAGATCGACGGCCTGCGTGCCGCGCTGAATCGCACGGTGAACGCGGTGGTCAGCATGATTCAGACGGAGGTCGAGTCCCAGCAGCGCCAGATCGCGGATTATCGCCGCCAGCTTGACGAGGCACGCGGCGTGGCGCTGGATGTGAACGGCAAGAACGTGCAGCAGAGCCTGCTGCGCGATCAGGTGCGCCTAGACCGCGATTTGTATGAAAAAATCGAGATGCGCCGCAGTCAGGCCGCTCTCACCGGCCAGTTCCGCGACAGCGGCCTGTTGCGCGTGGCGGATGTGGCCATGGTACCGGAAAAGCCGGTGAAACCGAACAAACCCATCGCCGCCGTGGCCGCAGTCATGCTGTTTGGCCTTTCTCTGATCGGCCTGCCGTTGGGCTGGGGCATCTTTGACGATCATGTGCGGAAACTTTTCGGCCCCAAAGTCGAAAACCCCGCGATGCAGGACCCCATGCAGCAGACGGCCTACGGCTATGGTTATCCGGCGCAGCAGACTGCACCGCTCGCCTCGCCCTTCGCCATCTCCTCACCAGCCGCTCCTGCTTTGCCCATAATGGAGCCGCCTCAGTCCGCGCGGCCCCAAACACGCCACATGCCAGCCATCAAACCTGCCGATGGTGAAACGACCATTTTGGCCCGTCTGCCGTATGTGCATGGCAACACGCCGGAGGCCATGCTCTCGGAGTTGCTGAAGCCCGAGCCGATCGGTGCCTCCAGCGCCCTGCATCAGCTCACCAGCACGCTCGAAAAGCAGGCGATCAACCGCGGTACCACCGCTGGCGTCGTTCTCATCACCAGCGCTGGCTCTGGCGAAGGCAAAACCCTCGTTTCTGCCGCATTGGCCGCCGCTTTCTGCCATCAGGGCCGTCGCGTGTTCATGATGGAGTGCAATCCGTCCTCCCCCACGCTGCACCAGTGGTTCCCCCGAGCCGTTCAGGGCTACGGTGCCTATGCGAACAATCTCGAAGCCCTGCGCTATGGCCACAGCAATCTGTTCCTCCTCCCTGGCTGCGATCTGCCCGCCCATGCCACGAACGAATTGCTTGATGGCTATCGCAGTTGGATCGAGCGCGCCAAAACGGAGGTCGATTGGATCATTCTCGAT
>CAMCWM010000005.1 GCA_945882215.1 Akkermansia muciniphila
CATGCAGTAGGCGTAACCAACAATCGTGCCGGTAAGCAGGATGATTTTCGCCATGTTGTCGATGTGCTTCGGCGTGATGAGGTCGTCCAAACCGTAGATGCGGCGGCAGGGGATCATCAGAGTGAGCACCATCGCGAAGCCACCAAAGATGGCGCCAGCGACGAAGTAAGGTGGGAAGATCGTGGTGTGCCAACCGGGAACGACGGAGGTGGCGAAGTCGAAGGACACGACGGAGTGCACGGAAAGCACCAGTGGTGTCGAAAGAGCGGCCAACAGCATGTAGCCAGTCTCGTAGTGGCTCCAGTGGCGGTTGCCACCGCGCCAGCCGAGGGCAAACAGGCCGTAGAGGAATTTTTTCAGGCCGGGACGGCAGCGGTCACGCAGCGTGGCAAGATCCGGCACGAGGCCAAGGAACCAGAACACGAGTGAGACGGAGAAATACGTCGAAACGGCAAACACGTCCCACAGCAGGGGCGATTTGAAGTTCTGCCAGATGGCGTTGGCATTCGGGATCGGCGCGAGGAACCACACCATCCACACACGACCGACGTGGAAGGCAGGGAACAAGCCCGCGCACATCACGGCGAAGATCGTCATGGCTTCCGCAGCACGATTGACGGACGTGCGCCACTTCTGACGGGTGAGGAAGAGAATGGCGGAGATGAGCGTGCCGGCGTGGCCGATGCCGATCCAGAACACGAAGTTCGTGATGTCCCAAGCCCAGGCGACTGGCTGTTTCTGCCCCCACACACCGACGCCGGTGGAGATGAGGTAGGTGAAACAGAACACCATGACACCCGTGAGGATCACACTTGGGATAAACAGCAGCCACCAAAGGGCGGGCTGCTTGTTTTCCACGATGCCGCAGATGCGATTCGTGATCCATGAGTAGGAGCGGTTGTTGAGAACCAACGGCTCACGGTCGAGGATACGCGGGGTGTTTGAGGCTGGGGCGGAAGCGTCCATGTGTCCGGTTTAGAATTGATTGTTGCTCCACACGGCGATGTCTTCCGCGCCGGGCATGTTCTTGTTCGGATTGCGCAGACGGGCGAGGTAGCTCGTGCGCGGGCGGGTGCCGATGTATTTGAGCACTTGGTAATCACGCGGGGAGGCCTTCGATTTGACGACGGCGGATTTTGGATCGGCCAGGTCACCGAAGACGATGGCGTCAGCCGGGCAGGACTGCTGGCAGGCGGTTTTGACGCTGTCGGTGGGCACGCGGAAGTTCTTGGAATCGCGCTGCACCTGCTTCTGCAGGATTTTGGCGGTCTCGATGCGCTGCACGCAATACGTGCATTTCTCAATGACACCACGCATGCGGACGGTGACGTTCGGGTTGCGCTGAAGGCGGAGGCTTTCATCTTCCTTCTTCTCGCCGAGCGGGCCGGCGTAAAGATTGCCGACTTTCATGCCGAGCACGGTTGTGTCGATCAGCGGGTTGCGCTTGTTGTAGTCAAACCAATTGAAGCGGCGGGCGGTGTAAGGGCAGTTGTTGGCGCAGTAGCGCGTGCCGATGCAGCGGTTGTAGGCCATCGCGTTGAGGCCGTCGTCGGTGTGGACGGTGGCATTCACAGGGCAGACGGTTTCGCACGGCGCTGCTTCACATTGCTGGCAGGCCATCGGCTGATGCACCATCTCGGCGTTCTCAAGCTGCTCGGGCGTCGGATCATCGACGGCATACGTGCTTTCCTGAGCGACCTCGTTCTTGCCCCACTTCGAAACGGCGAAATAGCGGTCCATGCGGATCCACTGCATCACGCGTCCTTTGCGAACCTGGTCTTTGCCGACGACGGGAATGTTGTTCTCGCTCTGGCAGGCAACGATGCACGCCGTGCAGCCGATGCACTTGCTGAGATCAATGGTCATGCCCCACTGATGCTGCTTCTCGTAATCGAAACCGGCTGGGTTCTCTTCGGAACGCACGCCAACCTGGCCTTTGTAGAAGGAAATGTTTTCCGGGATATGGCCGTCCATGCCGGTCTTCTGCGCAAACGCCACATCCTTGTTGAAGGTGTCGAGCGTGCCTTCGCGATACACCGCGCGGCCTTCCATCGTGTTTTGATCCTGCGTGATGGCGAGTTCAGCGACGGTAGGCAGCACTTCGATCTTCGCACCGCCCAAGACAAACGCGCCGGGCTGCTTGCGCAGCACATAAGCGTTCACACCACGCTGGCTGCCGACAGTGCCGACGCCCTTCTGGCCGTAGCCAAGGGGCAAAGTGATGGAATTGGAAACATGGCCGGGAGCTTCAATTGCCGGGATTTCGATTTCAGCGCCACCGACGGAAATCCTGACGTTCTGGCCTTCCTTGAGGCCCAGACGGCGGAACGTGACGGAACCGATCCACGCCGCGTTGTCCCAAGTGAGTTTCGTCACGGGATCGGGAGCTTCCTGAAGCCAGGCGTTGTTGGTGTAACGGCCATCAAACACGCTGGAGTCAGCCACAAGCACCACTTCGAGCGAATCGTCCGTCGGAGCCGCAGCAGGCTTGGCCTTGGCAACGATTCCGGCAACAGCGGCGACATTGGGAGCCGCGCTGGCTTTGGCGAAGACGGAGCCTTTGAGGAAGCCGTCGCGCAGGGTGAAATTCCACTTCGCTTCGTCAAGACCACCAGAGACAGCGGCAAAAGTGTCGCGAACTGCGGTGTATGCAGCGTCTTCGGCCGGAGCTGCCGCAGGGGCCGGGGCCGCACCTGCCACAGGAGCAGCGGCAGGGGCTGCAACTTCGACTGGGCCCAGTTTTTTGCGGCCCAGCAGAGCGAGGAGAACTTCAATCTTGCTCGCACCATCAAACAGAGGAGCAATCATCGGCTGAACGATGGAGTAGGTGCCGTCAGCGGCACGAGCATCGCCCCATGTTTCCAGATAATGTGCCGCCGGGATGTGCAGTGCCGCGTGGCGTGCCGTGTGGTTCTTGAGCATGCCGACGTGAACAAGCTTCACGCCTTTTTCAGTGATGAGCTTCGCGAACGCCTCGGCGTCCGGTGCGTCGTAGTAAAGGCTGGCAGGAGTGAGAGAAACGAGAGTCTTGATCTGACCACCGGAAACAGCGGCCTGAAGCTCGGCAAAGCCACCCATTTCGGGGGCCGGGCTGTCCTGGAGCAGTTCGATCGTCGAACCGTAGGCACCGAGAGCATTGTTGATCGAGGCGACGAGTGCGTGAACTTCGGCACCATAGCGGGAGCCCGCGAGAACAACAGCCTTGCCCTTGTTGTCGATCAAATCGCGAACCGCCGGGGCGATCCACTCTTTGAGGCCGGCAGGAGCCGTGTCAGCCAGCGCTTTGGCAGAAGCATCTCCCATCGCTTCAGCGATTACCGCCGCAGCGACCGGGATCAAGCTGGCCGCGAGTGGCTTGCGATGATCGGCCATGCCGCCGGTAAGGGTGTAACGATTTTCAAGGACGTAGAGGCGGTTCATGTCCGCCGTCTTGGCATCTTTGGCACGATGTTTCGTGAAGGCGGCGATCGGTTCGCCTGCAACCGGGTCAACACCGAGGAAATCGCAGTCCAACGAGAGGATGCGCATCGCGGAGCCGAGCTTCACGAAGGGCTTCACACCCGCGCCAAGGACTTCCTTGTTCGCTGCGGCCAAACCTTCGCCACCGACGGCTTCGTACTGAAACAGTTTCACCTGTGGGTAAGCGGCCTTCACTTCAGCGAGCAGACGCACATAAGTCGGCGAAGTCGTGGCACCCGCGACGATGCCGAGGCTGGCACCGGAGGTTTTTTTGGCTTCCGCGATCGCAGCAGCGATCAAATCGTTCGCCTTGGCCCAGGAGAGCTCTTTGCCAGCGCCAAGAGGCTTCTGGGAGCGCTCAGGATCGTAAAGATCGAGCACGGAAGCTTGGGCGAAGCTGTCAACACCGCCTCCAAGCGGATGGAGCGGATTGCCCGTGACGTGTGTCGGACGGCCTTCGTGTGTGGTGACGACGAGAGGCGTGGCACCACCGCTGCGCGGCATCGTGGTGGCGTAGAGGAGCGGCTTGCCCGGAATCATCCACTCCACATGCTGGGTGTACGGCAGGATCGTGGTCAGCGGACGGCGGCAGCTTGCCAGACCCATCATGCCCACGCTGGCACCCATGATTTTCAAAAACTCACGGCGGCCGCTTTCGCGTTCTTCTTCGGTCAAGGTGTCGCCAGCAGGAAACTCGCGACCCAGGTTCTTGAGAAAATCTTCACGACGATCCAGTTCGGAGACACTGCGCACGTAGCGCTTGGCGTTCTGCGGCTCCTCGGGATGCTTCCAAATGCGTTTCATGTGTCAGGAAAAAAGGGTCGCGGGGTTAGCGGTGGCAGGCGGTGCAGGATTCCGGCGGCTGAATCTGCCAGTGCTTCTTGATCTGGGTGCCCACTTCAGTCTGAGTCACTTCTTTGCCGTAAGTTTTTTCGGCGAGTGCGAGGAGCTGCTCAAGGCCGTCGGCCTTGGCACCTTCACCAGCGATCACGGTGGCGATTTCGCCCGCTGGAACCTTTTTGTCGAGCAGACCCTTGTAGAAATCGGCGCGCTTCAGATCGGAGGGTTTGAAGTTTAAATTGGTGATGTGCTCAAGCGGACGCAGGTTCTTCTCAGGGTTGCGGTGGCAGTCAAGGCACCAGCCCATGGACTGCGGCTGGTCGTGGCGGACGACTTCCATCTCATTGATCTTGCCGTGGCAGGAAACGCAGGAGACGCCGCGGTTGAGGTGGGCACTATGATTGAAATACACATAGTCAGGCGCCTTGTGCACCTTGACCCACGGGATGGACTTGCCGGTTTCGTTGGCCTTGATGACCAGTTCCAGCTTGGGAGAATTGCTGCGGATGTTGCCCTTGCCCGGGCCGTGGCAGTTGAAACAGGTCTGGTTCGTCGGAACGTTCGAGTGGCTGGAGACTTCGCCAAAGCTGTGACAATAGCGGCAGTCGAGGCCGAGCTGTCCGGCGTGAATCTTGTGCGAGAAAGGCACCGGCTGCGTCGGCTCGTAACCCACGCGTGTGTATTTCGGTGTGAAGTAATAGGCGACGCCGACACTCACGCCAAAGGCAATGAACACGACGGCAATGGCTACCTTGAGCGGCAGCCAGTTGGTCCAACGCGGAAAAAAGTTACCCATAGAAAATGTCAGCAGATGAGCTTGTGAAAAATTTCACAAGGATTCCCAGAATAGGGAAGCGGCAACAGGTTTGCAACCGTCATCTTGATTTTTTTGAACTTTTGTGTGCATGGCTTGTCCTGTTGCGATTCCGTCGCAAAAAATCGCCTTTTTCAGGCGGGGAATTACTCATCCTCAGCCCCACTCGATCCAGAGCAGCTTGCGTTCAAAATCCAACGTCACGCGGTAGTCCTCCAGCAGGTAGGTTCCGAGACGCGATGGCCCCGGCATCACATCCACCTCGGCAAATGGGTAGTACGAGCCGAACAAGCCGAGCGCCATGAACTCCAGCACCCGCACCTTCGCTTGATCCGGCGTTTGAGCACCGCCAACGCCGGTGATCAGGTAGTTTCCACCCACATGCCAGCCACCATCCTTGTAACCGAGCACTTGGGCCACCCGTTGATCAAGCTGCACACCGAAGACAGAGCCGGAATCGACCACTGCTTCCCACGCGACCTTGCCGTACTTCAAGACCGTCGTCGGCACGCCGCTCTTCATGCTGAAGCTTGTCTTGTGCAGATGCTTGCGCTGCTGGCCTGGGTAACTGCGGGTAAAGCCAAACTCGACCTCCTCCTTCAAAAAATCGAGCGTCAGGTATTTGCAGTGATTCGCCGCCAGGTGCACGCCGAGCACCGAAACGCCGAGATGTTCCTTCAAAATGCCGGTTCCCCACGCGGTGCGCTGCATGCGCACGATGCAAGGCAGGTTCTCCAGCTTCCACGGCCCGATCTGCACCGTGGGGATCAAGGCCGCCATGCCCGGTTCTTTGCCAAGCACGCCCGCCATGGTCGGCCGCACTTGGGGCACCGTCCGCAACCCATATTCCACCGCTTGTTCCGCATCGAACACGCTGAAGGTCGCCCCGGTATCGAACATGAACTTCTTCGGTTTGCGCCCGTTCAGGCTGACTTTGATGTGTGGGATGCCGTTCTCGTAATACATCGGCACTTTGAGCACGCCCTCGGGCGGCGGCACGCTGTGGGTGCGCACGCTCAAGCCTGCTTTGGTCACCTTCAACTCCGAAGCCGGCACCGCCTGCGATTGAAGCTGCTTCTGCATTTCCGCCGGCACCGCCTCGTTTTTTACCGCGAAAGAGTCCGCGCAGCCTGCGGCACCCAGCACCACAATGATCATCTGCGCGATTCGCAGTCCGGTGCTCCAAGTGAGTTGGTTCATGCGGCGCAAGCCATCCACGCGGCACGCATTTCTGTCAACACGCGCAAATCGCACACAAATCCTTGTGCGCACAGACGTACTGTCGGAGGTTTCCGCTTCACCGACCTGAATGACCGCCTATTTAATCCGCCGCCTGCTGCTCATCCCGCCGACACTTGTCGGCATGACGCTGGTGGTGTTTTTCATCATCCGCTTCACTCCGGGCGGGCCGATGGAGCAGGCGCTGCTGGAGGCGCGCATGAAGAGCGATGGCCAGCGCGGCGGCAGCAGCCGGCAGCAGTCGAGTGGATTGACTCCGCAACAGCTTTTGAAGCTCCAGGAGCAGTACGGCCACGATAAACCCTTCCTCATCGCCTACGCCTCGTGGCTGGGCGCCTGGCCTAAAGACACGAATCGTTCCCGCGCCGACTTTGCGGAAGGTAAATCGGAAACCGAGGTCAAATTGCCCGGCACGGCGAATGTGGTGACGGTGAAGCGCAATGCGAAGGATGAGGCGGAAATCGTGCCTCTCAAGGAAGTGGACACCTCGGTCTGGCGGGCACGCATCATCACGCCGGAAAAACAGAAGCAGGAGTGGGAGAAGGCCAATCCCGGCCAGAAGCTCGACAAACCGCAGCCGTATGTGGCGCTGATCTACCAACCGAAATTCGCCGGCGTGCTACAGGGCAACCTGGGCGACTCCACACGCTATTCGGAGCCGGTTTGGACGATGATGAAGCGCCGTTTCCCGATCTCGCTCTTCTACGGCGTGATGTCGATCATCCTCACTTACATGGTGTGCGTGCCGCTGGGCGTGCTGAAGGCCATCAAACATCGCACGCCGGTCGATACAGCCACTTCAGTGCTCATTTTCTTCGGTTACGCGATTCCAGGCTTCGTGCTCGGTGTGTTTCTGATGGTGCTGTTTGCCGCGCGGCTGCGCTGGTTCCCGCTGGAGGGCTTTGTGAGCGTGGATTTCGCGGAACTTGGCTTTTTTGGCAAAATCTACGATCTCTTCCATCATGCCTTCCTGCCGCTGTGCTGCTACATGGTCGGCAGTTTCGCCGGATTGACGATGCTGGTGAAGAACAACCTGCTCGATCAGCTCGCCAGCGATTATGTGCGCACCGCTGTGGCGAAGGGCGTGGAGTTCAAAAAGGCCGTCATCGGCCATGCGCTGCGGAATTCCTTCATTCCAGCCGCCGCCACGATGGGCCAGGCGCTCACGGTGCTCGTGGCGGGCAGTTTCTTGATCGAGCGCATCTTCGACATCGACGGCTTTGGCCTCATGGGCTTCAACGCTTTGTTGGAAAAGGATTACCCCATTGTCATGGGCACCGTCACGGTTGGCGGGCTGCTGCTCATGCTCGGCAACGTGCTCTCCGACATGATCACCGCCCGGCTCGATCCGCGCATTCGATTTGAGTGATGAACCGCAAGCTCTCCATCACCGCGATCCTTCTCGGCGCTCTCGCGATCCTCGGCGAGTTATGCGGACTGCTGATTCCGACGGTGTCGTGGTTCTTCAGCAATGGCCGCGTGTTTGGATGGGCGAGTTCGGCGCTCTTGATCGTCGGTGGCGTGCTGGGGTTGCTGTTCCTGCCGCGTGAGATCCGCTGGACGCCGGTCACCTTGCAGCGCTTCCGCCGTTTCCGCAGCATCGGACGCGGCTGGTGGTCGTTCCGCATTCTGCTGGCCTTGATCGCGCTGGCGATGCTGGATCAAATCATCGTCGGCAAGCGGGCGCTCATGGTGCGCTGCGATGGGAAGACGACTTTCCCGGCTTTTGTGACGAAGCGCTACCAAGCGCAGGATTTTGGCCTCCAAGGCGAGCAGGAGGTGAGTTATCGCGAGCTAAAGCAGCAGTTGAGCAAGGAGAAGCGTGGCTTTGTGCTCATGCCGCTCGTGCCGTGGGACCCGGTGCTCGATTCAGACACGCTGCAATCCATCACACTGGAGCAGCGCGATGGAAAGTGGTTCAAACCCGGCGATGCGGAGCCGTACTCCGGCCGCGCACGCACCTCGTATGTGGATGCGCCAACGCAGAAGCACACGGACACGCGTTTCCGCAAGGGCGTGCCCGATGGCGAGTCGCAAGGCTACGCGAAAAACGGTGCGCTGGCGTTTTCGGCTTTCTACAAGGCGGGCGTGAAGGATCGCGAGAAATGGACGGGCGAGATGCCGCAGGAGGAATTTGAGAAGGCGGCGGTCACACCTTATGAAGTGACGATTTACCCACCAATCCCGCCGCTGTGGAAGGCGAGCCATTATCTCGGCACGGACAGCAAGGGCTGGGATGTGCTGGCGCAGATTTACGGCGGCTGGCAGGTCAATCTGAAGGCCATCGTGCTCTACCTGGCCTTCACCTACGGTGTCGGCATGATCATTGGCTCGCTCATGGGCTTCCTCGGTGGCGTGTTCGACATCACCTTTCAGCGCATCATCGAAATCATCGAGGAACTGCCCTTCCTCTACATCGTGATGATCGTGGTGAGCATCATCACCGTGGCGGAGATGAATCTCGTCATCCTGCTGGCTGTGATCTGCCTCTTCTCGTGGACGAGCCTCACTTACTCGCTGCGTGCGCTGGCCTACAAGGAGAAGGAGCGCGACTACATCTCCGCCGCCCGCCTGCAAGGAGCGAGCACCTGGCGCATCCTCACGCGCTACCTGCTGCCGAACATGCTCGCCACCGTGGTCACGCAGGTGCCGTTCAGTGTCGCGGGCATCATTTCATCCATCACCGCGCTCGCCTTCCTCGGCTTCGGCCTGCCGGAGACGTACCCGCAATGGGGCTGGCTGTTTGACGACGGCGTGAACCATCTCTCCGCGCTGTGGATCTCCACCTCGATGTTCGCCGCGATGGTTTTCATCCTCCTCCTCGTCACCTTCGTCGGCGAGGCGCTGCGGGAGGCCTTTGATCCGAAGAAGTTCACGACTTACCAATGAAGTTCTCTGTTTCCAGTTCGCTGTTCGCAGTTTTGCTCGCCACCTTGCTTGGCGGGGCGCTGTATGCGGCCGATTTCCCGCCTTACGACGGCACGAAGGAGCGCGAGGCGTTTTGGGGCTTCTACAACAAGAAGGTGCTGGAGGGTTTGCAGAGCCAGGAGAAGGATCTTCCGACTCAAATCGCCAAAGAGGCCGACGTGGTCAAAAAAACCGAGCTGGAGGCCGAACTGGTCAAAGTGCGCGAGCGGTTGAAGAAACCGGAGTACTTCACCTTTGCGAAGCCGGAGGACATTCCGACTGATTTGAAGTGGGAGGACGGCATGAACGAGCCGGAGATCGGTGATGCGAACGCGAAGAAGGGCGGCACAATTCGGGATTACATCCTCTCCTTCCCGGCCACGCTGCGTGTGCTCGGTGAGAACAGCAACGGCTCCTTCCGCGGCTATCAATACGACGACGTGGAAATGTCGCTGATCAATCTGCATCCCGAAACAGGCCGCGTGATCCCGTGCGTGGCGAAGCAGTGGGCCGTCTCGCCAGACAACCGCACCGTTTACTTCCGCATCGACCCGGACGCGACCTTCTCCGACGGCACGCCCATCGAGGCGGATGATTTCTTCAACCACTTCTACATGCAGCTCAGCGAGTATCCGAAGAACCCCTTCGGCAACGAGTGGTATGGCACAAACTACTCAAACATCGCCCGCTACGACGCCCGCACGCTGTCCATCACGCTCACGGATCCAAAGCCACTCGCGCCGTATTATGTGAGCACCTCGCCGATGTCACGGCACTTCTACCGCGAGTTCGGGCCGGATTTTGAGCAGCGCTATCAATGGCGCTGCCGCCCGAGCGCCGGACCGTATGTGATTCACGAGGAGGACATCCAGTTCGGCCGCAGCGTGACGTTATCACGCGTGAAGAACTGGTGGGCGCGGGACAAGAAATTCTACAAGCACCGCTTCAACGTGGACCGCATCGTGTATCGCGTGATTCGCCTCCAGGACAAGGTGCTGGAACTCTTCCGCCAGGGCGAGCTCGACGTGGAGCAGCTCATGATGGGCATCCCGGAGTACTGGTATGAGAAGCTGGAGATTCCCGAAGTTCACAAAGGCTACATCCACAAGACGAAGTTCTACAACATCTGGCCCGGATCCCACGCCGGCCTGTGGCTGAACTGCGCCGTGCCGCCGCTGAACAACAAGGACGTGCGCCTCGGCCTCAGCTACGCCACGAACTACCAAAAAGTCATCGACTTCGACCTGCGTGGCGATTTCCAGCGACTGAACACTTTCAGCGAAGGCTTCCCGCTCATCGGCGATCCACCGCTCAAAGCGCGGCCCTTCGATGTGCAGCTCGCCCGCGAGCATTTTGCCAAGGCGGGCTACACGAAGCTCGGCAACGACGGCGTTCTCGTGAACGACAAAGGCGAACGCCTCACCGTGACGATCCTGCATCGCAAGACCGAGATCGTGCAGAAGGTCATGCAGCGTCTCAAGGAAGAGGCAATCAAAGCCGGCCTCGAATACAAGCTCGAAGGTCTCGAAAGCACGTCCTACTTCCAAAAAGCCACGCAGAAGAAACATCAAGCCGCGTCGGTGGCCTTCAGCGTCACGCCGCCGATTCCCGATCACTACCAGGCTTGGCACTCAAAGGACGCTTTCATGGAAGATGGCAAGACACCGAAGCCGAACACCAACAACCTCACCAGCTTCGCCGATCCGCGCATGGACAAATTCTGCGAGGACGAGCGCCGCGCGACGACGATTGAGGAGATTCGCCAGGCATCATGGGGTGCGGATCAGATCATTCATGACGAAGCGGCCTGGATTCCCGGCTACGAGCAGAACTATTACCGCGTGGCCTACTGGCGCTGGGTGAAGTGGCCGGAAAAGACATTCAACGTCGCCGTGAGCGAGCTGCCGATGTCGAATCACCTCCACTGGATCGACGAAGACGTGAAACGTGAAACCGAGGCTGCGATCCGCAGCGGAAAGACCTTCCCCGAGACCGACCAGGTCTTCGATCACAACCTCAAATCAGGAGGAACCAAGTGATGGCGGCACCCCTGCTCGAAGTTCGCAATCTGCGTGTCGGTTTCCAGACCGACAACGGCCTGCTCACGGCCGTGGATGATGTTGATTTCACGCTCGAAGCCGGCAAGACGCTCGGCGTGGTCGGTGAGAGCGGCTGCGGCAAAAGCGTGACCGCGATGAGCCTCATGCGCCTGCTGCCACAGCCTTCGGGACGCATCCTCGGTGGCGAAGTGCTGCTCGAAGGCCGCGATTTGACGAAACTGCCCATCGAAGAGATGCGGAAGATTCGCGGCAACGACATCGCGATGATTTTCCAGGAGCCAATGACCGCGCTGAACCCCGTGCTGCGTGTCGGGAAGCAAATCATTGAGGCAATTCAGCTCCACGAGCCCATGTCGCCCGACAAAGCGCTCAAGCGTGCCGTCGAACTCATGGAATGGGTTGGCATTCCCGCGCCCGATCAACGCGTGAACGAGTATCCCCATCAGCTCAGCGGCGGCATGCGCCAGCGTGTGATGATCGCCATGGCGCTCTCCTGCCATCCGAAGGTGCTCATCGCCGACGAACCGACCACCGCGCTCGATGTGACCGTGCAGGCGCAGATTCTCGATCTGCTCAAACGTCTCCAACGCGAAACCGGCATGGCCGTCATCCTCATCACGCACGATCTCGGTGTCATCGCCGAAGTCTGCGACGACGTCGCCGTCATGTATGCCGGGCGCATCGCCGAGCGCGGCCCGGTGCATGAGATCTTTGCCAAACCATTGCACCCCTACACGCAGGGCCTCATCCGCTGCCTGCCGAAGCTCGATCACCCGCCAAAGACCGATCTCCCCGTCATCCCCGGCATGGTCCCCAGCCTCCGCGACATGCCCGCTGGCTGCCGCTTTGCTTCCCGCTGCCCGAACAAGCACGACGACAGCGTTTTGAACACCCGCCAGCCTTGGAAAGACTGTGGCAGCGGCCACGGCGTCGAAGCCTGCGCGTGTTTTGCCTCTCAATTGTCCGTGTCATGAGCCTCCTCACCGTCCAGAACCTCAAGATGCACTTCCCGGTGCGCGGCGGCGTGTTTTACACGAAGAAGGCGACTTGCAAGGCCGTGGATGGCGTGAGCTTTGATCTCCAGCCTGGCGAAACGCTCGGCCTCGTCGGCGAAAGCGGCTGCGGGAAGTCAACAGTGGCCAAATCGGTCGTGCGATTGCTCAAACCAACGGCTGGCATCGTGAACTTCAACGGCCACGACATCTCCACGCAGTCGCAGAGCCAGTTGCGCACGCTTCGCCGTGAAATGCAGATGGTCTTCCAAGATCCCGCCGAGTCGTTGAACCCGCGCCACACCATCGGGCAGATCTTGGAGGAGCCGTTCATCATTCAAAAAATGGGCACGCGCGCCGAACGCGGCGAATGGGCCGCTGAGCTGCTCAAACGTGTCGGTTTGCCGGCGGATGCGCTGCATCGCTACTCCTTCGAGTTCAGCGGCGGTCAACGTCAGCGCATCGGCATCGCCCGGGCGCTCGCCTTGAAGCCGAAACTCATCGTGTGCGACGAACCCGTCTCCGCGCTCGACGTTTCCGTGCAGGCACAAGTCTTGAACCTCCTGCTGGAGCTTCAGCGAGACTTCGGCCTCGCCTACCTCTTCATCGCGCATGATTTGAGTGTCGTGCAGCACATGAGTGATCGCGTCGCCGTCATGTATCTCGGCAAGATCGTCGAAATCGCCCCTGCAGCCGAGCTTTATAAGAATCCACGCCACGCCTACACCAAGGCGCTGCTCGACGCGATTCCCATCGCGGACCCGACGAAGCGTCGCGAGCGGAAACTCCTGCGCGGCGATGTCCCTTCACCGATCAACCCGCCTGCGGGCTGTGCGTTCGGCCATCGCATGAAGCATCCGAAGTGGGAACAGAGCGTGAACATGGATCTCACGCTCAAGGAAATCGCGCCGGTCCATTTCGTGCAGCCGTGTCCGTGCTGCACATGACGTAACTTCGATTGCTAATCGAAGCCAAGCGTCACCAGAAATTCGACTGCCAGTCGAATCTACTCATCAATGCGCCGTCGCCTTCTCGGAGCCGAGACCGGTGTGGGCGCGGACCTTGAGTTCGGCGAATTTAGCTTCGGCTTCGGGCTCCCGCTTCATCAAGGAACCGATGATGGCGGCAAAGAAGCCGAGGGGGATGCTCAAGATGCCGGGATTGGTGAGCGGGAAGATGGCGTTCGCCTGAATGAGGTGGCGTTTGGCGGCGACGACTTCGGGGCCGTCGATGCCCATGATGCTGGGGCTGAGGATGATCAGCACGATGCTGCTCACGAGGCCGACGGCGAGACCGGCGACGGCTCCCGTGGTGCTGAATTTCTTCCAGAAGATGCTCAGCACGATGACGGGCAGGTTGGCACTGGCTGCGACAGCAAACGCGAGGCCAACGAGGAAGGCGACGTTGACGTTTTGCAGTTTGATGGCGAGGAAAATCGAAATGGCACCCACAACAAAAGCGGTGATGCGGGCGACTTTCACTTCCTGGCCGGGACGGTTTTCTTTGCCGTGATGGAGCACGTTGGAGTAGAAATCGTGCGCAAAAGAAGCGCTGGCGCTGATGGTGAGGCCGGCGACGACGGCGAGGATGGTGGCAAAGGCCACGGCGCTGATGAAGGCGAAGAAAATCGGCCCGCCGAGGGCTTCCGCGAGCTGCGGAGCGGCCATGTTGTCGGTAACGATGTTCGTGGGCGTGAGAATGGTGGCAGCGCCGAAGCCGAGGAAGGTGGTGAGGATGTAGAACGTGCCGATGATGACCATGGCCCACACCACGGAGACGCGGGCGGTCTTGGCGTCGGGCACGGTGTAAAAGCGTACGAGGATGTGTGGCAGTCCGGCGGTGCCGAAGACCAACGCAAGGCCGAGGGAGATGAGATCGAGCGGTCCCCAGCCGTTGGTGACATCGGCACCGAATTTCATGCCAGGTTCGAGGAAATTCTTGGTCACTTGGACGCCCGATTTGTCGGTGTAGGTGAGGTTGGCGATGGCCTCGAAGAACGTGGTGAAGCTGTAGTCGAAGTGCTTCATCACCAAGATGCTCAGGAAAATCGTGCCCGTCATGAGCAGGATCGCCTTGATGATCTGCACCCAAGTGGTGGCCAACATGCCACCGAAGACGACGTACACGACCATCAGTACGCCGACGCCGATGATCGCCCACTCGGTGCTGATCCACGGCAGGTCTTTGAGCAGCAGCTTGACCAGCGTGCCCGCGCCGATCATCTGCGCGACCATGTAGAAGGTGGAGACGGTGATCGTGCTCAGCGAGGCCATCGCACGCACAGGCCGCGGCGTGAGGCGGTAGGCCAAAAGGTCGGCCATGGTGTATTTGCCCGCGTTGCGCAGCGGTTCGGCAACGACGATGAGCACCGTCAGATAAGCCACGAGCCAACCGACGGAGTACATGAAGCCGTCGTAGCCGAAAAAGGCGATCATCCCGGAAATGCCGAGGAAACTGGCCGCGCTCATGTAATCACCCGCCACGGCGAGTCCGTTCTGCCAGCCGGTGATGCTGCGGCCCGCAGCGAAGTACGCGCTGGCTCCGGTGTTCTTTTTGGCAGCCCAAACAGTGATACCGAGCGTCGCGACGACGAAGGCGAGAAACATCCAAACAGCGATGGTCATAGGGGAAAGAAAGTCAGGTCAAGGGGTCAAGAGATGGTCAAGACGGTCAAAAAGCGGTCAATGACCGTGGACGATGGCAGCAGCTTCGATGTCCCACTGGGCTGCTTTGCGGGTGTAGATGAAGGCCAGCGCCCAGGCCATGAAGAATTGCGACAGGGCGAAAAGGTAGGCCCAGTTCAGGCGGCCCAGCACTTCCTGTTTCATCATCTCCGGGAAATAACCCACCAGCACCGGCAGCGCGAAGTAATAGACCACGAAGAAGATCGTGGAGCCGATGATGAAACGCGATTTGCGGGCCAGCAGCGCACGGAATTCCGGCTTCGCCTCCAGTTGTGCCCAGTTCACAGGTGATTTTTCGCTCATAGTGGGCGCGAGGTTAGGAAGTAGGCTCCGGTTTGGCAAGACCTAGCGTCCAAACAGACGGGAATTCTTTCCCGGTCTGACGCTTCACTCAAACGCACTCGTCACGGGTTTGCCGTCGAATTCCGTAGGCAGGGGAACATCCAGCAGCCAGAGCGCCGTGGCGGCGGTGTCGTAGGTGGTGACCTTGTCGGTGATGGTGAAGTTTTTCTTCACGCCTTTGCCCCAGGCCACCCAGGGGATGATCATATCGTCTGGAATGTCCAGGCCATGCGTCTTGTCGTGGCCGCCGTGGTCGGCGGAGACAAGCATGACACTGGAATCGGCGATGCCCGCGTCTTTGATGGCCTGCCAGACCTGCCAGAGCGCTTGGTCGGTCACTTTCAGCGCTTCTTTTTGTTGAGGTGATCCCCAGCCGTCTTTGTGACCGGCGGTGTCGATGTCGGCAAAGTGAATGAACGCGAGGCGCGGTTTGTTTTCCTTGAGCCAAGCGACGGCCTGCTTCGCCACCATCTGCGAGGGCTTTTTGTCCTTCTCGACCTCCTGTCCGCCTGCGATCGGAGCCGCTGACTGCGGACCGCCAAAATCGAAGACGTCGAGCGAACCTTTCAGCCACAGGTGTCGGAATTTCATCTTGCCGACGAACATGGCGGAAACCGCGTTGGGATCAGCCGCACGAAGCAAAGAAAAGACCGTGGGCACCTTCACGAATCCCTTGATCGGGGTGTAGCCGTTCCACAGAATCTTGTGCTTGTCCGGGCCGACGCCGGTGAGCATGGAGGTGTGCGAGGGCAGCGTGATCGAGGGGAAAATCGTGCTCGCCTGCCATGTCACCGCGCCTTCGGCGGCGATTTTTTTCAACGTGGGTGCCTCGCTTTCGGCGATGACGGCAGGTTTAGCGCCATCCAGGCTGATGATGAAAACATGCTCGGCACGCGGTGCCGCAAAGGCGCTGAAACTGAATGTGGCTGCGGCAATGAAAAGGCGGGGAATGAAACGCATGAAGGTAGGGCGCGAAATAACGCATTCCGCTGTGAGATGCTTCCAAAACATCACGCCAATCTTTTTTGTCGTGGCTTGTTCCTTGAGCCGTGCATTTCCCTGCGCCAATGATGCTGCAATGGATCCTTGGATCGTCATCGGGCTGCTCGTCGTCGCCGTCATCGCCTTCTCCACCGAAAAAATTTCCGTGGATCTGGTGACGTTGACAATGCTGTGCGTGCTGGTGCTGTGCGGCATCCTGACGGCGGAGCAGGCCTTTGCCGGCTTTGGGAATCGCGTGATCATTCTGCTGGCGGCGATTTTTGTGATCGGTGCCGCGTTGCGTGAGACTGGGGTGCTGGACCTGATGGGAGGGGTGCTGGCGCAGACCTTCGGCACGCAGCCGAGAAGGCTGATGGCCTTCATGATGGCGGTTGTGGGCGGTGTGTCTGCCTTCATGAACAACACCACCGTCACTGCAGTGTTCGTGGGGCCGGTCATGGGCCTGGCGCGCAAGCTGCGCATTCCGCCGTCACGTCTGCTCATGCCACTGGCCTTTGCCTCGCTGCTGGGCGGCACCTGCACGCTGATCGGCACCTCCACGAATGTTGCAGTGAGTGGCGCGATCACGAAGCTGGGCCTGCCGCCGTTTCGGATGTTTGAGTTCACCTTGGTTGGTTTGGTGATCTTGCTCACGGGCATCCTCTACATGGTTTTCATTGGCGCACGCCTGGTGCCGGAGCGTGACGCCGCCACTGCCGCGAGTGGAGATGCCATGCGTGAGTACCTCGCAGAGGTGGTCGTCCTGCCGAATTCACCGCTCATCGGGCAGGCGGCCTTCGATTCGGATTTTTCCGCCCTGGAATTTCAGGTGATCAAGATCCAGCGTGACGACCAACCACTCGATGCGGGGCCAAACCTCCGCTTTGAGGAAGGCGATGTCGTGCTCGTGGCCGGCAAAGTCGAGAACTTGATCAAGGTAAAGAAGATCGAAGGCATTGACATTCTTGAGGATGTCACGCTGCGTAGCTCAGGCATCGACATGCGGGATGCGCAAGTCGCTGAGGTCGTGCTCACGCCGCGCTCCGGCTTCGTGGGCCGCTCCCTGCGCGAGAACAAATTCCGTCAGCGCACAGGCCTCTCCGTGCTCGCTCTCATGCGTGGTGATCGCAGGCTGATGCACCACATGGCGGACGAAAAACTTCATGCCGGTGACGTGCTGCTGCTCCAAGGACCCAGCGAACGCTTCCGCGCTTTCGAGGAAGGCAGCGAGATGATCGTCATCACCCAGCATCAGTTCAGCTCGGAGACACGGAAGCGCGGCTTCATGCTGCTCGGTTCATTCATGCTCGCCGTGCTTGTCAGCAGTCTCGAGTGGGTGCCGGCGACCATTGCCTTTGTCATCGTGGCGCTGCTGGCGGTGTTCACGCGTTGCATCAAATTGGAGAACGCGTACGCCAACATCGACTGGCGGCTGCTGATCCTCATTGGCGGCATGATGGCCTTTGGCGAGGCGATGCAAAGCTCTGGTGCCGCAGCCATGATCGCCAATGCCATCACCGGGTTGCTACAACCGTGGGGCGTCTTCGCTGTGTTCACAGGCTTCTGCGTGCTCACCATCCTGCTCACGCAACCGATGTCGAACGCGGCGGCGGCGCTCGTGGTGCTGCCCGTCGCCATGCAGGCAGCCGCCGGGATGGGAGCCAGTCAGCGTGCCTTCGCCATCGGCGTGATGCTCAGTGCCTCCGCCTCCGTGCTCACGCCCTTCGAGCCCAGTTGCATCCTCGTCTATGGCCCTGGCAAATATCGCTTCGCCGACTTCATCAAGGTGGGCGGCGGCCTCACCTTTGTCATGCTCCTCGTGGTGCTGACCATGGTACCGCTGTTCTGGCCACTGAAGTGACGGTTCTCCAGTTCAAAGTCAGGGAAAACCGGAGTTGTTCCCAACTCTTATGACTGGTGGATATCTATTTGGCTGAATACTCATATCCGTAAGGACTGCGAACAAGCCTAACAACCGCGTTCTGCCCTGCAACGGCAAGGGTTCCACAGGCAGTTGGGCTGTGAATGGATCCGGCATGAATTGTGAGCGGACTCCAACAACTCGGGTTGTTCGCGTTTGCTCTCAACCTGGGCGGGTTTGTTCGCCCACCTGTTCACGAGTTGTTCGCAGGAGTTCGTGAAGGGTGGGCTGGTCGAGCGCGGCTTGGGCTGCTTGTACCTCGGCGTCTTTTTTGCTGCGGCCGCTGCCACGTCCAAGCAGGGTTCCTTGCCAGGAGACGGTGGCGAGGAAATTCTTGGCGTGATCAGGTCCATCCTCCGCGATGATCTCGTAGAGTGGTGGTGCAGTGCCGACAGATTGTATCATTTCTTGAAGCTGGCCTTTGGGATTGATGTCCAGCGGGCCGTGATGCAGCGCAGCGAGATCCTCGGCAAAGAGATGTGTGGCAAAGCGCTGTGCTGCGTCGTTGCCCGCATCGAGGTGAACGGCCCCGGCGATGGCTTCCAGGGCATCCGCGAGCGTGGAGTCACGATTGCGGCCACCATTGGCCTCTTCGCCACGGCCCATGCGCAAATGGGAGCCGAGTCCGATGCGGCGTGCGATGCGTGCGAGCGCCTTGGTGGAGACCAGTTGCGCACGTGCCTTCGTGAGGACGCCTTCATCGGCCTGTGGCAGTCGTTGGAAGAGCAGATGGGAAAGAGTGAGCTGCAACACGGCATCGCCCAGGAATTCGAGGCGCTGGTTGTCGGCTTGTGCCCGCTGTGCCTCATAGCCGACACTGCCGTGCGTGAGCGCGAGCTGGAGCAGCGCGGGATTGCGAAAAGTGTGACCGAGAATGGTTTCCAGCGTGTCCATGCGTGGCGGCGATCAAAGCCGCTGGAACAGCTGCGCTCCAGTGAAAAAATTGGGGTGACCGACGGGATTCGAACCCGCAACAACCAGAATCACAATCTGGGGCTCTACCGTTGAACTACGGCCACCATCTCAATCGAGAGTGTGCGGATAGTAGCCGGTCGGGGAGGTTGCGCCAGCGAAAATTCATGGCTGGACGGTCCGGCACCGTCATGACCCAATGTTACCGAAAAGTCAGTGAGTGAATCGTCACTGCGAAGGTTTTGATCGAAGGGTTGTCGCATCGCAACTTTGAGTCATGGAAACGCTTATCAGCATGTTCTCCGCACTGATTGATTTTTTCTACAGCGTGATGGCTTTTTTCACCGAACTGGTGAAGCCGCTCAAAGGCATCTGGAACGTGGAAACCTTGATTGTGGTCATCATGCTCCTGGTGGCGGTGGCAGGCATTGCCGCCAATGGTCTGTGGAAGCGGCGCAAGCCCGGGGAGCTGCCTTGGGAGTGACGGCGTCCATGTGATTCAACGTTTCCACCGGAACCAGACCCAAGGGAGGGCAAAAGCGGCCGTGATCAGCACTGTGAGCACGCCGATCATCGCGGTCATGCCGAGGGTGATGAGACCGCGATTGCTGCCGGTGGCGAGAGCGCCGAAGGCCAGGCCGGTGCTGAGGCCGCAATAAGCGAGCGAACGGCCCAGCGCGGCGACGCGTTCCCGCGTCATGCCCGGCTCCCGCAGCGCGTGCATCACATGGATGGTGAAATCGAGGCCGAGGCCGAGGCACAGCGGCACTGCGCCCACGCTCATGAGATTCCAAGTGAGGCCGAACGCGCTCATGCCGCCGAGCAAAATCCAGCCGCTGGAGGCGAGCACGAGGAAGGCAAACCCACGCTCCCGCCAGCCGTGAAACACGAGGAAGAACAGGAGGATGGCGATGACGGCGGTCGGAACGCAGACCCGTAGGATCTCACGCTTCAGCAGCGGCTCCAACGAGGTGCGCAGGAAGGCCCAGCCTGCGGGATGTGCGCCGGGGATTTTCTCCAGCGCATGCAGCACGGCGGCTTTTTCCACATCGCGGCCTGCGGCGAGGCGGAGCGACCCCAGCGCCATCCAGCCGTGTTCCTCGTGCTTGGAGACGATGCCGCCAAGGTTTTCCAGCACGACGGGCTTCGGCCACAGCGGCAACGTAGGCTTGGTGGTGGTCCATTCGCGCCACTGCTTGAAGACGTTCTGCGTGAGTGCGAACGCCACCTCGGTGAATCCGGCGGCATCCAGGGCCTGGCGGAGGTCTTCCTCACGTTGGGCGAGAGATTGCAGCGCGGTGAGATTGGCTTTCTGCGCCTCGGCATCAGGCACGAGCGCCAGCGGCAGCATGTGGCTTTCGACCTCGTCGGTTTTCAGCACGCCTTGCGCGTTGATGATGCTCTGACGCAGCGCGGTGGCATCGCTTGCGGCGAAGATGAGCGGGATGTTGCGCCCTGGCTCGGAGTTCGCGTCCATCATGCGTTTTTCGATGTCCTCAAACACATCGAAGGCCTCGCTCTTGTCCGGTCGCAGCACGGCGGAGCCGAAATCCATCTTGGGCAGGCCTTGGACGATCAAAACGACCGTCGAGGCGATCAAACCGATGCCGACGAGCCAGCCCATGACGCTTTGCATTTTAAGAGCGATGTTGGTGGAGCCTTGATGCTCCTCGATCTTTCCCGCTTTCATGCCGAGCGGCAAAAAGCCAAACAGCATGACCGCCGCGCCGATCAACACGCCGAGCGCTGACAACACACCGAGTTGCGCGACACCTGGAAGCTGGCTGAGGCCCAGCATGGCGAAGATGCCCGCGATGCTGACCGCTGACCACGCGACCCCGGGCTGCACACGGCGACGGATGCTCGCAAAATCCTCGCTCGGATGCTCACGCGCCACATGCAGGCCCACGACACCGAAGTCTTCGATCAAACCGGTCAGGATGGCCGCGAAGCCCATCGACATGACATTGAGCGCACCATAGATCACACCCGCGGTGCCGAGCGTGATCAAGTTTGCGCACAGGATCGCCAGCAGCAGCCAGAACAACGGCTTCACACTGCGATGCAGCAGCCAGAATAAGAAGCCAACAATGAACGTGACCGCGCCAATCGACTGCCGCATGTCCCCTTCCATGCCGGTGGCGATCTCGGCCTGAAATGCGGGATCGCCGGTGAAGCCGATCTTCACGCCGGTGAGTTCGCCCTGCTGCGGCAGCCAGTGCTCACGCACCTCGCGCTTGATCTGCGTGAGCCAGGCGTTCGCGGCACGATAATCAGCCAGCGCTTTGCCGGGCGGCGTGACAAACAGCAGGCGCAGCGTGCCGTCGGCGCTGCTGAACTCATCGCTCATCATGCTGCTCATGTCCGCGCCGCCGCTGAGGAGCTGCATGGCTCCGCGTGCGAGTCCCAGCGGATCGTAACCGCTCATGGTGGCGTTTTGCAGATCGAGCGAGGTGCCCGCCGTTTCCTTCGCTTTCGTCAGCAGGGCCGAGAGTGACGCCGCATCGAGTGAGGCGGTCAGTTTTGCGATCTCTTGCGGCGGCGCGTTGAGCCAGAGATAAGCGACGACTTCGGCGATGATCGCGGGATCGGATTGCAGCAGTGATTTGCTGCGCACGCTGGCGCAGAGCTCCGGCTTTGACGCGAGATGTTCGGCCAATGCTTCTGCCGTGACTTCGACAAGTGCGGGATCATCGGCCTGAACGGCGATGAGCAGGAGATCGCGCTTCTGCTCGCGCAACAAACGTGTGCCTTGCAGTCCCGGCAGCTCCTGCGGCAGCAGGCTGAGCGGATCGACATCGAAATCCAGCCGCGACACGCCAAACCAGCCCGCCACGATGACGAGCAGCACAAACAGCAAGCGAAGCGGGGCGGGTTTCACAGTTTGGACCAGTCTTCCACCGGCATTCCGCTGACTCGCTGGAACTCGGATGTATTGTTCGTCACCAGGATGCCATTTTGTGAACGAGTGGTGGCGGCGATCCACAAATCCGCTTCGCTGATGACTTGGCCCCTCGCTTCGAGATCCACCCGAATGGAGACATAGTGATCGGCCGTCTGCTCATCCGGCCACACTACCGTGAAGGGCGCGATGAATGATAGAACGGCCGACTTGTTTTGCGCGGCTCTGGCACTTTTGGCCGCGCCGACAAGCAACTCGGCCCGCACTTGAGCAGGAATAAAAACTTCGCTGGCAGGCGTCGCATTGAGCTGTCGCATGACCTCTGCGGATTTTCCACGCAGGCAGAACACCACCATGTTTGTGTCGAGAAACCAGGCCATGCGCGTGAGTTATTCCAGGCTCAGGGCTGTCACGGGCCGTGACTCGCCTCTTGCTGGTGCTTCAAAGGTCAGATCATCGGACACGGAGCCGAACAACTTCAACCAGCCGGCAGGATAGCCGTTTTGTTCGGAAGTTTCCTCGAGCGCCGCTCTGGCAAGCCGTTCCCTTGCCCAGATGCTCACCGGCTTCTTTTCTCGACGCGCCACATCCTCAAGGCAATGCGCGAGGCCGGGATCGAGCTCAATGGTTAACGTGGACATGCTGGCAATATGGCCGCCATGGGGTGAATTGCCAAGCGCTGAGAATCCAAGCCCTGGCCAGATTGATGCCGGGCCGCCTCATTTTCGGCTGGATCATCTTGCGAAGACCCGCCAGCATCGCGGCCATGTTTTTCCTTGCCGCCACCTCGGCCAGTTACTGGCCCTTCGTCGTTCTCGCTGTCAGCGTCGCCTTCATCATCATCGCGATCAGCAAGCTGCGCATGCATCCCTTTCTGGCGCTCATCCTGGCGGCGTTGCTGGCCTGCCTGCTGGCGGGGAATGCTTCGTGGGATGTGGTGCAGAAGGATGGCAAGGTGAAGACGATGCCCGCCCTGGTGGGCGCGGTGGAGATGGTGTCGAAGGGACTCGGTGACTCGGCGCGTGACATCGCGATCTCCATTGCCCTCGCGGCGATCATTGGCATGTGCCTGATGGAAAGCGGTGGCGCGGACAAGGTGGTGCGGCGTTTCCTGGCGTTCTTTGGCGAGAAGCGGGCGGGCTGGGCGCTGCTGTGGAGCACCTTCATTCTGAGCGCGCCGATTTTCTTCGACACGATGTTCATGCTCATGGTGCCGCTGGCGATGGCGCTGCGCATGCGCACGGGGAAGGATTACACGCTCTACCTGATGGCGATCTGCTGCGGCGGCACGGTGACGCATTCCATGACCGTGCCGCATCCGGGACCGGTGGCGGTGGTGGAGAGCCTGAAGCTCAATGTGGGCGAGTCGCTGGTGGGCGGACTGGTGATCGGCGCGATCACCTGCTTCTTCGGCTTTCTGTTCAGCAAGTGGCTCAATGCGCGCACCGATGTGCCACTGCGTGAGTCGGGCGGTGTTTCGTTGCAGGATCTGCAAGGCGTCAGCGCCAAGCCGGAAAACGAGCTGCCGTCGTTCTTCTGGAGCATCACGCCGGTGATCCTGCCCATCCTGCTCATCAGCCTGACGACGGTGTTTGAACTGGCGCATGCCGGGGCCGCCAAAGGCGCGGGCTGGGGCCTGACGATGGTGAACGCGTTCGGTGGCGAGCATGGTTTCAACGGCATCCGCGCCTGGGTGGACTTCATCGGCCACAAGAACATCGCGTTACTCATCGGCGCGGCGATCTCGGTGGGTGTGCTGGCGAAGCAGCGCCGCTTTGGCCTGAAAAAGATCGAGGATCTGATGGGGCCGCCGCTGGAGACGGCCTGCATGATCATTCTCATCACCAGTGCCGGCGGTGCGTTTGGCTATGCGCTGCGGGTTGCAGGCGTGGGCGGTGCGGTGGCGGAGCTGGCGAAGAACTACAGCCTGAATCTCATCCTGCTCGGCTGGGTCGTGGCCGCGGTCGTGCGCGTGGCGCAGGGCTCAGCCACGGTGGCGATGCTCACCGCCGCCTCCATCATGGCGCCCATGGTGGTGGGAGCCGATCTCGGCTGTCATCCGCTCTACCTCTTCACGTCCATCGGCTTCGGCGCGATGTTCTGCTCCTGGATGAATGACAGCGGCTTCTGGGTCGTCTCCCGTCTCAGTGGCATGACGGAGAAGGAAACACTGCGCACCTGGTCGCTTCAGCTCACAGCGGATTCGATCATCGGCCTGCTGGTGACACTCACCTTGAGCAAACTGCTGCCGATGGTGTAAGGGTCACGCGTTCATGTCTGACATCGCCACGCATTCTCAACTCAGCGCACTCATCCGTCACCGGCGTTCGATCAAACCGGTCGATATGGATGCAACGCGGACGGTGGAGCGTGCGTTGCTCACGCAGGTGCTGGAGGATGCGACGTGGGCACCGACGCATGGATTGACGGAGCCGTGGAAGTTTGTGATGCATCAAGGCGCGGCGAGACAGCGGCTCGCCGAGGCGATGCAGCAGATTTATCGTGAGACGACGCCGGCGAATGAGTTCCGCGAGGATAAGATGAAGAAGATGGGTGAGAACCCGTTGCTCGCGGCCGTGGTGATCGCGTGTGTGATGGAACGACGCGGCGGAGCAAAGATTCCGGAGGTCGAGGAGATCGAAGCGGTGGCCTGTGCGTTGCAGAACTTGATGCTATCGGCCACGGCGGCCGGTTTGGGCTGCTACTGGTCAACGCCGCCGTTGCTGGGCACGAAACAGTTCGCGGAGTGGCTGCAAATCGGTGCGGAGGATCGCTGCGTGGGTTTGATCTATCTCGGCTGGCCGCGTGCGGGACTGAACTGGCCGCGCAGTGTGCGGCAGCCGGTCGAATCTAAAACGAGGTGGTGTGATGAGTGAGTGGTTCACCAGCGCCTGGAATGCGACGGCGCAGTTTTTCACGGCGATGCCGTGGGACATGTTGGGCGTGTGGTCGTTGACGATTTGTCTGCTGATCGTGGGCATCATCGGCTCGGTGGTGCCGTTTTTGCCGGGGCCGTTTTTGATCTTCATCGCCGGCATCGTTCACACCTTGCTGCGGCCTGAATCCGCGCTGAGCGCCTGGGGCTTTGTGCTTTTGTCGCTCGGCTTGGTGTTGTCTTATGTGATTGATTTTGTCAGCGGGGCGATGGGCGCACGTTGGTTTGGCGCGAGCCGCTGGGGCATCGCGGGGGTGTTCATCGGCGGCATCGTGGGGATGTTCTTTGTGCCGTTCGGTTTGATCCTGGGTCCGCTGATCGGTGGTGTGGCGTTTGAGCTGATCTTTGCGAAGAAACGGCTGCAACCAGCGGCCAAATCGGCGTGGGGATCGCTGCTGGGCACAGGCGTGGGCTTGGTGCTGCGCTTGATCGTCGCCCTGGGAATGGTGGCGACGTTTTTCCTTGATGCGTTGGTGTGGTGAGTGGGAGCGCGAGTATTTTACTCGCCTGACTTTCCTTCTGCGTGGAAGGCAGACAAAGGACGGCGTGGATGTGGTGTGGCGGATCGAAAGCGCCGGGAGGGACAAGTGGCGAGTAGGCTTCGCCATACTCGCGCTCCATAGAACTCAGGCCTTCCCCGCCAGCAGCATGCGCAGGCCGAAGATGACAAGCACGGTGCCGAAGATGCGCGTGAGCGTTTCGTTGCTCATCGTCTTGAGCCAGCCAGCGCCAAAGTAAGCGAAGATGGAGGCGGAGATCGCGGTGATGGCGGCGACTTTCCAATCGACGAAACCCGAACGTGCATTCTGTGTCGTCGCCATCAATGCGGTGGGGATGATGATGGCCAGCGAGGTCGCGACAGCGGTCTTCTGCGGCAGTTTGAGGAAGAACACGAACGCAGGCACCATCACGACACCGCCGCCGACTCCGCACAGTGCAGCGATGACGCCGCTGACAACGCCGATGGCGAGACAGGTGAGAATGGTGGAGGTGGACATGAATCAACGGGATTGTCTGGCGAGCATGCCGACGAGCAGACGCTCCAGCACAAGCTTGGGATCGAGCGAGGAAGTGACGAGCTTGGTGTTCGCGGTGAGGCAGGCTTTGAAGGCAGCGTGCAGTTCTTCGAGCGAGAAGTTCCCGGTTTCGGGAATGGCGAGGAACATTGGATAGGCGTTGAAGCCGGTGCCGTCTTTCTTGCGTGGCAGATGCGAGGTGGCCGATGAAGGCAGGCCTTCGAGCGAGGTGCAGAAGCCGGTGTAGTTGAACTTGTTCAGCTTGTAGCGTGAGCCCAGGTCTTTGATGAGCAGCAGGCTGCGCACGCGCGGCACGATGGCGGCGAGCAGCAGCCCGATGGCGTTTTGCCCCTGATACATGAGCGTGCCGAGCAGTTCGAGCGCACGCGGCAGATCGCGTTTGCCGATGGCGTTGCCGAGATCCCAAAGCACACCGGCGCGACTCATGGACACCATGTTCTGCACTGTTTTGAGTCCGGCGCGACGGCGTTCGCCGAGATAGAGGTCGATCTTTTCGAGTTCGTTCTCCATCTGCCGTGTGTCATCGCCTGCCATCTGCACGAGGAGTTCGAGCGCGCCACTTTCAAAGGTGATGCCGAGTTCTTTGGCTTTGCGTGAGGCGACGGCTAGCACGGGTCCTTCCCAACCTGCTCTCGAAGTGTCGGGTTTGTCGAAGACTTCCAAGTTGGCGATCTTGGAGATGCGTTTGTAAGCGCTGCGACGTTTGTCGATCCCGGTGGCGCTGATGACGAAACGCACGTCGCTGCCGAGACCGGATTCAACGATGTCCAAGATGCGCTCGAAACCGTTCACCGCATCCTGGCCACGGCCAGGGCCGGAGTCCGCGAGGAAGTTGGCGTTCTTGAGCCACACCACTTTCGTGCCGCCGAAGAACGGCAGCATTTGCAGCGCCATGCAGACATTGGAGCAGATGGTGCCGGCGTGCTCAGAGTTGTCGGCAGTGCCATCGATGATGTCATTGCTGAAGTCGCCCGCGTCCGGCGGTGTGAGGCTGCGCACGAGCAAAAGCGCGGCCTCTTTCACGCGTGCCTCATCCGTACCCATGAGTACGTTCACCTGGCTGGCGGTGGGTTTTTTCGGCGGCGGCATGTGTCACCGATGGAGCAGGATGCGGGCGGCATCAAGCCTCGTGGCACGCGCGATCTTGACATGCGTCAGGCGATCTGATGAAATCGCTTCAAATCCAAACCATCCTATGAAAACACACACGATTGGGACGAAGGTTACTGTTTCTGCGGCCGCACTCGTTGCGGCCTTCTTTTTGGTCACGGCTCCGGCGCACTCGGAAGATCTGAACGCGGTGTATCAGCAGGGGCGCGCGGCCTTTTATCAAGGCGACTTCGCCAAAGCGCAGCAGCTTTTGACGCGGGTCGCGGCAGCGAACCCGAAGCACCCGGACACCGTCCGCATGCTGGCCTACATCCAAGCCAACCATCGAAAGGTGGACACCACGCTCAAAGATCAATACGCCACTGTGATCCTGCCCAAGGTGGAGATGGCGGATGTGACGCTGGCCGAGGCGATCGAGGGTTTGCGGGCGCTCACGAAGAATGCCAGCAACGGCAAGGTGGTGCCGAATGTGATCGTCAAAGGCGAGGAATTGGGGCAGCGGAAGCTTTCCCTCTCGCTGGCGAACATCCCGCTGTCTGAGGCATTGAGTTATGTGACTCAGCTCACCAGTTCCAAGGCCACCTACGACAAGCATGCGGTCATTTTGACCACCATGGCAGACACCGTGACCTCGACTGCTGAAACGACTGCAAAGCCCTCGAAATGAAAGACTTGGATCGGTATTTGGCCTCGGTCAGTCGTTGAAGAAATGCCGTCCGGTCTGGCCGGCTTCGGTTTTGTTGTCCACTTCCCAGTAAACGTCTTCGAAGATGCTCTCCGGCTCGGGATAGGGGCTGGCCTTGGCAAACTCGGCCGAGTCCTCGGCTTCCTTCTGCGCTTCCTTGTCGATCTTCTTCAGGTCTTCCTCGGTGGCGACGCCTTCGGCGAGAAGGTTGCGCTTCCAGACTTGGATCGGGTCGTGATCGTTTTGGAATTTCTCGACCTCTTCCTTGGTGCGGTACTTGAACTTGTTGGCGTCGGCCACGGAATGGCCTTCCCAGCGGTAGGTGGCGATTTCGAGGATGCTCGGCTTCGACTCGTTGTGCGCACGCTCGATGGCCTTGCCCACGCCGGCACGCACGCTGTAAACGTCCTCGCCATTGAACTGCTCCCAGGCCATGCCGTAACCTTCGGCGCGCTTGGCGAGGAAGTCGGTGTAAGCGGAGGAGCGCTGCTGGCTGGTGCCCATCGAGTAGCCATTGTTCTCGATCACATAGATCACCGGCAGATCCCAGAGTTCGGCCAAATTGAGCGACTCATGGAATGCACCTTGGTTCACCGCACCATCACCGAGGAAACACAGCGCGGCACCCTTGATGCCGCGATACTTCAAACCGTAGGCGAGGCCGAGACCCAGCGGCGTCTGACCGGCCACGATGCCGTGACCGCCCCAGTAATTCTTCTCCGGCGCGAAGTAGTGCATCGAGCCGCCCTTGCCGCGGGAGCAACCGGTCGCCTTGCCGAAGAGCTCGGCCATGCACTCGTTCATGCCCATGCCCACGGCCAAAGCATGACCGTGATCGCGATACGCCGTGATGACGTGGTCGTTCGGTCCCATGACCGAAACGGTACCGACAGCGACGGATTCCTGGCCGATGTAGAGATGAAGGAAGCCACCCATCCGACCCGCTTGGTAGTGCTGGAGCGAGACCTGCTCGAAGCGGCGGATGCGCACCATCTGGCGGTAAAGCCCCACTTTGTCGGCTGCGGTGAGCTTCTGATTGATGGGATCGGCGGCGTGCGCGGCGACGGGGGTTTTGGCTTTAGACATGTTCAGACAGAGTGGAAAATTCATTCTAGCCAACGTCCCAACGGACGCAAAGGATTGTTCAACCCCTCCCAGCAATCCGCGTTCCACATGGAACAATTTGCCCCACATGCTATCCTCTCTCCCCTGCACCGCTCGGGATCATTCGTCATTCGTCATTCCATGTCCAGCCTCTACACCTACCCCAAGCACTACGATGTCATCGTCTGCGGCGCAGGCCATGCCGGGGTGGAGGCAGCGATGGCTTCGGCCCGGCTCGGTTGCCAGACGGCCATCCTCACGCAGAATCTGGACACCATCTCGCAGATGTCCTGCAACCCCGCCATCGGCGGTCTGGCCAAGGGACATGTGGTGCGCGAGATCGACGCCCTCGGCGGGGTCATGGGCCGGAACACCGACGCCACCGGCATCCAGTTCCGCATGCTGAACGCCCGCAAGGGCCCCAGCGTCCAGGCTCCCCGCGCCCAGTGCGACAAGAAGGCCTACCAATTCCGCATGAAGTGGCTCATCGAGAACCAGCCCAACCTCGACCTCCACCAGGGCAACGCCGCCGAGATCTTGGTCGAAAACGACGCCATCACCGGCATCCGCACCAGCCTCGGCATGATCTACCGGGCTAAGGCCGTCGTCATTTCCTCCGGCACCTTCATGCGTGGACTGCTCCATGTCGGTCAGCAGAACCAAGCCGGCGGGCGCATGGGCGACAGCATTTCCACCCTGTCCGACAGCCTCCGCCAGCTCGGCTTCGACGTGCAGCGCTTCAAGACCGGCACCCCTTGCCGCCTCAACAGCCGCAGCATCGACTTCTCCAAGTGCGAACTTCAGCCCGGCGATGAGCCCGCTCCGCGCTTCAGCTACCTCTCGGGAGTGTTGGGAGAAGACGAAGCGGAGGAGGTTAGGAGTGAAGAGTTAGGGGTTAAGGGCCCCCATCCTTCTAACCCATCACCTCTAACTTATAACCCTTCTTCCCCCCTCCCCTCCACCGGTCCGAACCAGTTTACCCTCAACTCCTGGGCCCCCGAAAAGTTCCACGTGGAACAAATCCCCTGCTGGATCACCTACACGACGCCCCAGACGCACGACATCATCCGGGCGAACATCCACAAATCGGCCATGTATTCGGGCAAGATCGAGGGCGTCGGCCCGCGCTACTGCCCCTCGGTGGAGGACAAGGTGGTGCGCTTTGCCGAGAAGGATCGGCACCAGATCTTCCTCGAGCCCGAGGGCCGCCATACCCGGGAATTCTACGTCAACGGCGTCTCCACCTCCCTGCCCTTCGAGGTCCAGTACGACTTCATCCGCTCCATCCCCGGCCTCGAAAACGCCGAGATCGTCCGCCCCGGCTACGCCGTGGAGTACGACTACTGCCCGCCGACCCAGCTCCACCCCACCTTGGAGACGAAGCGTATTTCCGGCCTCTACTTCGCCGGGCAGATCAATGGCACCTCCGGCTACGAGGAAGCCGCCGGCCAGGGCCTCATCGCCGGAGCCAATGCCGCCCTGAAGGCCACCGGCCGCCCCCCGTTCCTGCTCCAGCGCAGCCAGGCCTACCTCGCCGTCATGATCGACGACCTCGTCACCAAAGGCACCACCGAACCCTACCGCCTCTTTACCAGCCGCGCCGAATACCGACTCCTCCTCCGCCAGGACAACTGCGACCTCCGCCTCACCCCCCTCGCCGCCGCCATCGGCCTCGCCTCCCCTTTCCGCGTCCGGCACACCGAGGAAAAAATCACCCAGCTCGCCGCCGCCCGCGTCCTCCTCCAGGAAGCCCGGCTCGACGGCATCACCCTGGAAAAATGGCTGCGTCGGCCCGAAAACACCCCCGCCGCCCTGCCCCCGGAGATCCACGCCCAGTTCACCCCCGAGGTCTGGTCCTTGGTCGAGAACGACGTCAAATACGCCGGCTACATCACCCGCCAGGAAGACATGGTCGCCAAGACCTCCCGCATGGAGGAAAAAACCATCCCCGCCGACTTCGACTACCACGCCATCCCCGGCCTCAAAACCGAGGCCAAGCACCGCCTCACCGCCCTCCGCCCCGCCACCCTCGGCCAGGCCGCGAGAGCCCAAGGGGTCAATCCGGCGGACATCGCGCTGTTGGCGGTGATGCTGAAACGCAATAGCTAGACTTTGATCTCGTCGTAAACCAATGCGAAATCACTTTCGTGATAACGAGCTTTTCGCAATTTGATAGACCGTTGGGACGTGCGCACAAAGTCAGTGATTGGGTCTATTATCTTTGACTCATCACAAGCAGCTCCGAAATCGACCGAGTGCAGCCAACTTTTGCTATAACGAAAGCCCAATGCTCCAGGCCCCTTCTCGCATCTTTCTCGGTGAATCAATAATCGGTATTCAGCTTCGTACTCCCAAGCCTTGCTCTTGGTCTTGTGAGCTGCGTACATTTTTTCGCCGGTTGTGTCTGGTTCTTCATCGAGAGCGATTTGTATTCTCTCATCTGTGTAGTTTACGGCTTCAAGGGCATACGTGCGCGTCTTAACAGGCGTGATCTCAAAACCCAGCCTTACGCCACGATGATTGTCCGCATAATGAGACCACATCACGACCTCGTCTCGGGCCGAAACTTTGGAACTTGTGAAGCAAACAACATGAATGAATTCATCTCTTCCTTTGCTCCAGGCCTGCAACATTTCTTGCCGCTTTTTTGGATAGCCCACGACGTATGCGCGAGTCACTGAAGGCAAATGCGGTTTTAAACCAAACAGCCTTGGCGAGCATTCGATTGATGGGCGTTTGACTTCTTTTTCAACGTAGGCCTTGGCTTCCTTAGCCGAGAATGATTCTGGCATTCCAAACATACCTTCAAATGGATCATTGAATTCGGAAAGCCGGGAGACTTTCAGCAGGCCATCACGAATGGTTTCTAGAGCATGGCTCTTCAGATAACGGTAGATCAACATGGCACGAAACTAAAGCTAGAGGGCCTTTCAGCAACTCTAGGAGACGCTTTCCCATGACCCCGGATTTCCAGAGCATGCCCTCGAAACCCCTTTCCCGGCCCTTCGGATTTTCAGAATGGCCTCCGAAAGGCTTTTTCGGTCGTTCGGATTTCCAGAGCTGCCGCCGAAACGTTTCCCCGGCGGTTCGGGTTTCCAGAGGTGCCGCCGAAAGGGTTTTTCGGTCGCTCGGATTTCCAGAGGAGCTGCCGAAAGGCTTATCCGGCCCCTCTGATTTCCAGAGCGACCGCCGAAGCGGTTTTTCGCGACTTCGGATTTCCAGAGAGGGCTCTGGAGCGGTTTCCCGGCAGTTCCGAAATTCTGGGGTGGCGGCGAAGGCGGTTTTCGTGGCTTGCGGTGGTCAGAGGACGTTTCTAGCAAGTTTCTTATGCCATTTGTTATTTGATCCTGAATGACATAGGTCATGGGCTGGAAAATAGAATTGACGCTTGCGCTGCTTTTTCATTAAATCCCGCAATTCTCCAACCTGCACTCGTGAATCATGGCTCGCTACGGCTACGCGTTTTTCGACAGTGGTGTGCGCTTTGATTCACCGGATGCTCAACCCAGCAGCTCCATGAGAAACCTGTCACGCTTCCTCGACAATCCCTTCGACGACAAGGACATCAGCGTCGCCGAGCTCGTCGCCTTCACCACGGATCATCTGGAACGGATGACCGCCAACAACAGCGGGGGCGAACTCTCCGCCCGCATCACCGCCACCAGCCAGGCGCTGACGCAGGTCGAGGACTGCGTGACCGATGATCAGGGCAAACTCGGCATCCGCATGGCGCGCAAGCAGGCCAAGGACAACTTCCGCAAGACCTTGCCCGCCGCCGTGACGAAGATCGTCGCCGCCGTCATCGCCCACTATGGCGATGGTTCCCCTGAAGTGACGGAGTGCGTGCCGAGCGGCCGCAGCATCTTCAGCTCCTGCCGCGATGATCAGGTGGAGGTCCACCTGCAAACCCTCGTCACCGCCATCACCGCCCATCAGGCCGATCTCGGTGCGCCACTCGTCACCGCCGCCACGAATCTGAAAACGGCTTGGGTCACGATCTACACCGCCAGCGAATCCTCCACCGGCGGCAAGACCACCACTCAAGACGGCAAGAAGCTGGCCCGCGAAAACTTGCAGCTCATGCTCTACCTCAACCTCGTCAAGCTCATGGAGATGTTCCCCCGCCAGCCGGAGAAGCTGGCCCTCTACATGATGCAGCACCTGCTGGAGAATTCGTCGTCCGGAGAAGAGCCGGAGCCCCCTGCCCCCCCGCCGCCCGGCCCGTGATGCGACAAAACTGTGGGCGAATCAGATTCGCCCACAATTAAGTGTGGCTAAACAACGTTAGGCGTCAATCGGCCATGAGTCTCGACGAAACCACCTTCCAACTTCGGCTTGAGAGCACAGAAACCGACGAGGCAGCCGCAGAGTTGCTCCTGCAAATGGTGGGCGAGCATCTTCGGACGGCGGGCGCTCAGCATGATTATCTCGCCTCGCTCGCCGAACTGCCTGCCGCCTTGCGCCGCCTCTACTTGGTCCATACGCTCGATATCGGAGTGTCCATGGAGGGTTTCCACAGCTACTATGCTTGGGGGCTGCCTTATGACCAGCTGTATCCGGAAGTCGCGCTAGGATTCCGACTGCTCGACGAAATTGAACTCGAGCAAATCTTTCTTGAGGCTATTGCCTACTTGAAGACTGTCGGTCGGCCTGAAGCCTCGCGCATGTCACTGGTCACTATTGACGCGGACACACGAGACGTTCACGGCAGGTATTTTGCCCGGCATAAGCATCTCGTCGACAGGATTGGTCGCTATTTACGCACCCATCAAGACACGCTATTTAACTCGCATGAAGCCTAACCATGCGCTGCAGCGAACCCGGCCATCGCATCACTGTTGCAATCCACGCGTCCCGTGGGCCGGGTCGCTGAGCTTGGGTCGTTCGGCCAATGAACCACACGATGGGTGATCGAGTTCCAAGTTCAGCTGAGTTCCATGCTGCCATATCTGACGGGTTCGCTTTTCTGACTGAGAACCATGGCTTCAGAAAGGGCTTTTCGTCAGTGAATGACTTCGAGGTTTCCTTTGCCCATGATCGTTGCGTTATCCGTGTTTTCGGCGGCGGCTACGGACAGATGGCGTGGATGGAGGTTTCGTTCGATGGCCGCAATGTCCCTTACTATTTATTGCTCCCGTCGCCACGGACTCGCCATTTCCCGTCCACTGATTCTCCCCAGCTCGATGACTTACGGGAGATCTCAGCCCTGCTCCGAGATGAGTGTGGCGGTCTTTTGATCGATCCCGTTCGATTTGCGGAGAGTGCGTGGCAGGCAGAGCAAGATGCGGCAGATGCAGCTCAACGCCGGAGAGATGCGGACCCAAAGGGAACATTCTTCAGTCGTGCCGACGCACTTTGGAAGAACAAGAAATGGGCTGATCTTCACGAACATCTGACCTCTTCGTCCTATCCGCTCAGCGCTGCATGGACGGAGCGCCTAAGCCAAGCACATGAACACACACGCAATCAATGACGAGGCCGAACAAAGCGGATGCAGGCAACGGCTCGAAGGCTATCTGTCGTGTCAGCAACGTCTTGCGCTCGCCGTCGCCTGATCCGAGACGTTAGGCTACAGTCACGTCATGCCGCCTTGGAAGCAAAAAGCAGAAGAGATGTTCCCGGAGTTGGTTTCCCGATTCGAGGACGCCGACACGCCGTATCTGCTTTGGTTTGAGTTGCGTGAGACTTTCGAGCGGGCATACGGGCAGTCGCCTCGCGACGAGTCTCTCATCAGGCGCATCTATCAGTATTCAGATTGGTGTGCTGACCAGCCACAAGGACAGACTGCGGAGGACGACCTGCTCACTTGCGCTGCCGTTTGTTTCTATGAGCACATTCCGCAGCATCCAGCGGCACGCGAGGACATGCCGCGTTGGTGGCGTGCTGAGGATTTGTCTGTCGAGCCGCATGTCATGCAGCATCATTTGTCCGACGAGCAGTTCAGCGAGCTGAAGAGATTCTTGGCCCAAGAGAGTCATCGTTATGATGCGAGTCTCAGAACTGTAGTCTAACCTGGGAAATAGGGTCGGTGTGTAACTGTCTGAGAAAGGGCTTCATCCCACCTCCACCATCACCGGCCAGAGCGGGGTGTTCTTGCTGAGGAAGGCGAGGGCATGCTCGTCGTCGGTGACGACACCGCAGGCGAGTTCGATGCCGGGCGGGGTGAGCTTGCCGGCGAGGAGGCTGAGGTCGTTGTAGAAGTCGTTGTCCTCGCTGCGCAGCCGCAGGATGAGCCGCCACCGCCGCAGGTCGGGCTGGCCGGTGGCGGGATCGACGAGGACGAAGAGATAAACGGCGATGGGGACGGGCGTGCGGTCGCAGAAGCGGCGGATGCCGTCGCGGAAGTCGGGCGGGATGCTGTCTGCCTCAACGCCATGCAGGGTGGTGGCCTCCTCTTTGCCATGCGACGGGCGGGAGTGGCGCATCTCGCCGGAGACGAGGTCGGCGATGGCCTCGGGCTTGAGCAGGAGGCGGTGTGTCATGCCGGCATTCAAGATCACATCGTGCTTCAACTGGGCCATCATGATGAAGAAGGCCTCACCGGGCATGGAGGCGACAGCCTGCGGGCCTTTGCCCTTCGCGTTCTTGGTGATGCAGTACTCGGCCACGGCCTCGCTGCTGAAGACCGGGATGAAAGTGCCGGTATCGTCCTGCACGAGAACAAAACGCGGCATGGGGGAGCCGTTGCTCAGCTCCATGGTGGCACCCGCCAGTTCTGGATGGTATTCGATGAGCGTGTGCAGCTCACTGTCCCATAGCGCGCGCATCATGCGCCCGTGCATGGCGGGATCGACGGCGGCTTTTTGCAGAAGGCGTTCCAGTGCGTTGCCCGGCTCCGGCTCGGGACGCCATTGAGGGCTGAATTCTCCGTCCATGTGGCGGATCATGCCGAAAACTCGCCAGATGAAAAGTACAAGCTGTCGTCATGCGAAGGTGGCATCGTTTGCGTAGAGCGCTCTCCCTCGCGCAACCCCGGTCCGCTGCCCGTCAAAAGTGAAAAGACAGGAACGGAAGGAAGCTTTGGGCTTGCCGTGGACGTATTTTCCTGTGTTCAATCTCCTTTGTCGTGCAAATGCGTCTTCTCATCCTTCTGGTTTTCGGGCTGGCGCTCACCGCGCGTGCCGCGGTCAGCCTGCCGGTGATATTCAAGGATCACATGGTGCTGCAACGGGAAAAACCGGTGCCGGTGTGGGGCTGGGCGGATGCGGACCGGGAAGTGAACGTGAAATTTGCAGGTCAGGCCAAGACCACGAAAGCTGACAAGGATGGCAAATGGAAGGTGACGCTCGATCCTCTGAAGGCCTCCCATGATCCGCAGAACCTCGTGATATCCGGCCACAAAAACACGGTGGTGGTCAAAGGTGTGCTGGTGGGCGAGGTGTGGCTGTGCTCAGGCCAGTCGAACATGGCCATGACCGTCAAGGGCGTGAAGGACGCTGAGAAGGAGATGGCAGCGGCGAATTTTCCGCTGATCCGCATGTTCTTCGTGCAGTCCTTCACGGCCACTGCGCCACAGGAGCAATGCAAAGGCGTGTGGCAGACCTGCTCACCCCAGACGATCGCGAACTTCTCGGCCGCCGCCTATTTTTTTGGCCGCAACCTGCACCAGACATTGAAAGTGCCGGTAGGGTTGATCAACTCGTCGGTGGGTGGCACGGCCATTGAAGCCTGGACCAGCATGGAGGTGATGCAGAAGCAGCCCGGGCTGCAACCGATGCTGGAGCAATGGCGGCAGGGTGTGGCTTTGTTCGAGCAGCCGGAGACTCTGGCCAAAAATGCAGCCACCAAGAAACAGTGGCAGGATGCGGTGAAGGCGGCACAGGCGGCGCAACAACCCACGCCGCCCCAGCCAGCCTATGTGGGTCGTGACCCGCTCAGTGCCAACCGTCCCGCCAATCTGTTCAACGGCAAGATCGCCCCGCTCGTCCCCTTCGCGATTCGCGGCGCGATCTGGTATCAGGGCGAATCAAATGCTGGCAACGGGCCGCTCTATGCCACGCAACTGCCGCTGATGATCCGCGACTGGCGTACACGCTGGGGCGATGAGTTTCCCTTCGCCTGGGTGCAATTGCCGAATTTCCTGAAGCGTGAGCCCGAGCCAGGAGCCGCCTCCACCTGGGCACGGCTGCGTGAAGCGCAATCCAAGTCGCTGGCCGTACCCAACACCGGCATGACCGTCAATCTCGACATTGGCGAGGCGGGCAACATTCATCCCCTGAACAAGCAGGAGATCGGCCGTCGCCTCGCGCTGTGGGCCCGGGCGAAGGTTTACGGAGAAAAAATCGCGTGGAGCGGTCCGCTGTACCAAAGTCATGCGATCAAAGGCAACCAAGTGGTGATCCAGTTCCAACATGCGGAGGGGCTCAAGACGGTGGATGGCGGCGCAAGCGTGAAAGGTTTTGTCATCGCTGATGAAGCGAAAAAATGGCAGGCAGCCGAAGCGCGCATCGAAGGCGGGCAGGTCATCGTGTCGCATCCGGCAATCCAGGCGCCGCTGGCGGTGCGTTATGCCTGGGCCAACAACCCTGAGGTGAATTTGGTCAACGGTGCCGGCCTGCCCGCAGGCCCGTTCCGCACGGACGACTGGCCGATGGACAATGCCTCCATGCCGCTCAAGGCAGGCGCCGAGTAGCACCCGCCGCAAGGCGCAAACCGAGAGGGGTACGGCGCGGGAGGAGGGGGTGGGCAAAGATTCACCCATCCGCAGGCGCTCCCAATGACGATCCTGTCATAACCAACCCAACCTACCATGAAAAACATCCTGCTAGCCATTCTCGCCGCCGCTGCCGTCAGCGTTGTCGGCTGCAACAAACAAAAGCAAGCCATCGACAATCAAGCCGAGGCCACCAAAGCCGAACTCGATCGTCAGAAGGATGCTGCGGAGGCCGCTGCCGAACACGGCAAGGAGCAGACGGACGCCGCCGCCAAGGTCGCCAAGGCCGACATCGAAGCCAGCAAGGAGGCCACCCAGGCCCAGCTCGATGCGGAAAAAATCAAGGCCGATGCTGAAGCGGAAGCCGCGAAGGCGCGGGTGGACGCGGAAAAGAAGTAACACCACCCCATCTGCGCGCGCGCGGTGTTCCGTCACCACGCCCGTTGGCCTTCTGGTTGTGTCTGGTCAGGAGCCCTCACTCCAGCGGATGTCCCGCCGCACGCCGACGTGATGAAAATGCGCGTCGGCATCCTGGATGCAGCCGTCTTTGTCGAGGCGCAGGCCTTCGGCTTTCAGCAGGCGGCATTGTTTGCGCGAAAGCGCGGCGTCCATGTTTGGACTGATTCGCGCATCGGCGGAGACAACGCGGTGCCAGGGGAGCATGGAAGATTCCTCCTCCGTGAGACGGCTGAGCACGGTGGCCACATGCCGGGCGATGACGTTCATGTGGATGGCGATGCTGCCGTAGGTGGTGAATTTCCCCGGCGGAATCAACGCGACGAGACGAATGACCTCCGCACGGATGCGGGCGAAGGCGATGGATTTTCCACGGGCCATGAGGGCGGAAGGATGGGCAGCGCAACGAAGTTGTCGATGCCGGTGAACGTCATCAAGGAAACGGGCTGACAAGACCGCGGCTGCGCGGATGATGGCTGCGAACCATCTGATCATCTCTCATGCAAAGTCCCCTGGGCAGCCACAAAGGTCTGGAACGTGTCGAATTGGAGAGCGGCTTGATCGCGTTTCGCTGTCCGGAAACGGGCGGGCACTGGATTCCGGCGGAGAACTACTGGCGCTGGCATGGCACGCAGCCCGCCACTGAGGTGGAACATGAGGGCGTGGAAGCGAAGGACAACACGCCGGTGAGCGAATTTGACGACACCGTGAAGCTCTGCCCGGAATCCGGCACGGTGATGATGCGCTACCGCGTGGGACATGGGAAACCGTTTCGGGTGGACCGCTCCCGCACTGGCGGCATCTGGCTGGATGGCGGTGAATGGGAAGCGTTGAAGGCTGGGAACCTGCATCACTCGATCCACCGGATCTTCACGGCACCGTGGCAGCAGGCGGTGCGGCATCAGGCACTGGATGAGACCCTGCATGCGCAACTGCGGGAAAGACTGGGCGCGGAGCTGTTCGCCAGATTGATGGCGCTGCGGAAGGAACTGGCGGCTCATCCGCATCGTGAGGCGGCGCTGGCGCTTTTGCACGGCCACTAGTTCCGCCCTTTGATCAGACGAAACACCAGCAACACCAGGATCGCGCCCACCACCGACGCGAGAAAGCCGACGGGCTCACCCTCCGCATACCAGCCGGCCGAACGACCCAGAAAGCCGGCGAGCATCGCGCCGACAACTCCCAGCAGCATGGTGACCAGGCATCCCTGGGGATCCCTGCCGGGTGTGAGAAATTTGGCGATGGCGCCGACGACAAGGCCAATGAGAAGCATCCAGAGAAATGACATAAGTGAAGGTGTTTGAGTGAAAGATGGGACTGCGATGTGACATCGCGCCTCCGGTCGGCGGTGGATGTATGAGTTTTGTCCGCTCACATTTGCCTCATCGTCACTTCAGGCATGAACAAGCCGGGTGCGAGACTGGGTAACTGCGTCCGAAACGGTTCGCGACGCGAATGATCTCACATTCACCCCCAACAACCTCATGAGCGTGCAAGTCTATGGCTGCAATCACGTCGCGATCGAAGTCGGCGACATCGAGCAAGCGGTCGCCTTCTATCGCGATGTCTTCGGCCTGGAAAAACTCGATGAGGGCGAGGGTGATGCCTTCTTCAAACTCGGCGAGCATCAGTTCCTCGCGATGTTCGAGCGCAAAGACATGCCGCGCGACGCAAGCGCCCGCCACTTCGGCATCCTCGTCCGCGATGAGGCGCAGATCGCCGAAGTGCGCGGGAAACTGACGACGAAATACGGGATCGAACTGATCGAGGGTTTTCGCTGCGACTTCCGTGATCCGTGGGGCAACCGCATCCAGGTGGTCGATCTCCACGACGAATCGCTCATCTGGCTGCTGCCGTATCGCGAGGTGAAGACGGCCGGCGTGACGTTCGGGAGTGGATGCTCATGAATAACACACCCTTGGCATGATTGCATCCTCCCAGCCAGCGACGCGTGACGACGTGGCGCGGCATTACGACCAGCTCGACCGGTTTTACCGGGAGATCTGGGGCGATCACGTGCATCACGGACTGTGGCGTACGGGCCGCGAAACGAGTGATGAGGCGACGCGGAGCTTGGTGGATGCGGTGGTGGCGAAGGCACGGCTTTCTCCTGGCATGGAACTGTGTGATGTGGGCTGCGGGTATGGCCACACGGCGCGGATCATCGCCCAGGAGCAGCGGGTGAAGGTCACAGGGCTCACGGTATCGCCTGCACAGCATCGTTATGCGGTGGCGGCGACGGTCGCTGAGTTGCCCGCCACGTTCTTGCTGGAAGACTGGCTGCACAATGAGCGGCCAACAGCGGCTTTTGACGCGTTGATCGCCATCGAGAGCACGGAACACATGGCGGACAAGGAGCGGGTGTTTCGCGAGGCCGCACGCGTTTTGAAACCGGGCGGGCGGCTGGTGGTGTGCGCATGGCTGGCGAAGGAACAGCTCAAACCATGGGAGCAGCGGCATCTCATCGAGCCGATCTGCCGCGAGGGACGAATGCCCGGCCTGGGCACGGAGAATGAGTATGTGCGTTGGATGACGGAGGCCGGGTTTGCGCTGAACGAGGCCGAAGATGTGTCACGGCAGGTGGCGCGCACCTGGCCGATCTGCGCGTGGCGATTTCTTGCAGGCGTGCTGCGCCGGCCAGGGTATCTGCGCTTCCTGCTGGATCCGAAGAGCGACAATCGCATCTTTGCACTGACGATGTTGCGGCTCTGGCTGGCCTACCGCACCGGAGCCATGCGCTATGTGATATTCTCCGCCATTGCGACGAAGCAATGACGCCAAGGGTAGAGATGGGCCAAAGAGATCACAGCAGGGTCTTGCGATGGCCTGAAACGGCCTATCAGGGTGGCTCCCGAGAGACGATACATTCCCTCCACCCGTTGTTAGCTTGTGTCGGCTGCCCAATCCTGGACCTTCTCAAAGATAGACGGGATGACGCACGTAAAAGCCGTCCTTGTGACGGCTGGGGACGCGCCAGCGCGGACCTTCACCCGCACGAGAGCCGGTGGTGTCGAAGCGCAGGCCGCAGACCTCCATGAAAACATGGCGGCCTGGATTGGCGTAAACGGTCACATAACGTCCAGGCCCCGGCTGCGCATAATTGGCGAAGGACGAGGAGGTCAGCGGACGATCCAGCAGTTTGGCGCGGTAGAGCACATGCGAGATGGATCCCGAGCAGTCAAAGCCGTCATCAAACAAAACGCGGTGGCCGCCGCCCCACTTGTAAGGCTTGTCCACCAGTTGATTGGCGAGAGCGACGATGGAATGAACGATCGGTGGATGCGTGAAGTGGGCGTAGGCGTGCAGGCCGTTGAAGTAGAGCGGCACGATGGCGGCTGGCTGTTCACGGTAGTACTCCAGGCCGCCAGTGACGGTCCCCAAGACGCCCCAGACACTGAGATTCAGCCAATGTCTGCGGCTGTACATCTGGCGCACACATTGGGCTTCGGAAGTGTTCTCCAGCGTTTTGGGCACGGCGGAAACAAGGGTATCAACTCTCATGCGGTGAGGCTACCGCCAAAGCGCATTTACACATGTAAACTGAGTTTCATTCTACCCTCGATAGAAATTCAAAACGGGCACTGATGTTTAAGGAGTTACGATGGTTTTGGTGGTGGCTGTGACTGCGGATGAAGACCGGTGTCTCCCAAGAATCACGCGTCTGCGGCGTGCTGCCACTGCGGCTTTACCGGGCCTTTACACATCCATTCTCGTCATGCGCCATCGTTCCTGATAAAAAATCTGCGAAATCCAAACCAACCGCCAATTCTCATGCGTGCGCTCCTGTCCCTCCTCCTCGTGTCGTGTTTCGCCTCCGCCTTCGCGCAGGAACCGGCTCCGCCGAACGACAAACTGCCGGTGCGCGAGCGTGAACGCCGCGTCTATGTGCCGTTTGATGAGCTCGAAAAAGTCTTCAAGGACGGTGGCAAGGGCGTCTTCCTGCCGTATCGCGAATTCCTCGAACTCTGGAACGAGCTGACGATCAAACGGGCGGAGGACGAGAAACCACCGCCCGCCGAGGCCGTCATCGCCAAAGCCGAGTACTCCGGACGCGTCGAAGGTGACAGCGTGGTGCTCGACGCGAAGATCACCGCCGAATCCTTCAAAAAAGGCTGGGTGCTGCTGCCGCTGACGGAAAAAGCGGCTCCCGGCATCGGCGAAGCGACCACGGGCAAGGCCGTGCTGCGTTCGCGTGCCGATGGCAGCGACCTCCTGCTGCCGGAAAAAAGCGTTTATGAGATCACGCTCAAAATTTATGCGCCGATCATCCGCAGCGGCGGCAAATCGCGCGTCACGCTGAATCTGCCGCGTGCGGCGGTGTCGCGTCTCAACATCACCGTGCCGGGCGAAGGCCTTGAATTTGAACTCACGCCCGCCGCCGCCTTCACCGCGCAGCCTGCGGCCGGGCAGACACAGTTCTCATGCTTCTTCGGTGCTGGTTCGCAGCAAACCATCGCCTGGGGCGCGGCGCAGGCCGTCACGCAGATGGCACCGCTCGTGCTGGCCCAGCACAAACTGAGTACGCAAGTCGGCACGGGTTCCGTGGCGACGACGGCGGACATCGCGCTGCGCATTTTGCGTGCGCCGATCAGCGAATTGAAGATCGCGCTGCCTGCCGATCAGGAAATCCTTGGCGTCACCGGTGCGGGCATCAAAGAATGGAAGATCGAAACCGCCGCCGCTGGCCGCAAAACGCTCGTCATTCTGCCGGAAAAACCGCTGCGGGATGATTACGCGTTCAAACTCCAGCTCGAAGGCCCCGTGGCCAAACTTCCGGCTGAAGTGAACGTGCCCGACCTCGAAGTCATCGATGCCGCGCAGGCCAATGGCGAGGTGGTGGTCAATGCGGAGTCGCAGCTCGATGTGACGCCCAAGACACTGACCTCCGCCGCACGCACTCAGGCCGGTGGCAACGCGGGCGTCGGCACCTTCCGCATTTTGCGCCAGCCGTACAAGCTCACGCTCGATGTCGCCGAGGCGAAACCGCAGGTCGAGGTGAGCAGCCTCACGCGTTTGAGCGTGAAACGCGATGTCGCGACGCTCAGCGCGGAGTTGAACTACCAGGTGCGCCGCGTCGGCATCTTTGAAACACGCCTCACCCCGCCCGCTGGCTGGACCGTGACCGACGTGAAAGGCCAGATCGACTCCTGGAACCTCGAAGGCGCTGATCTTGTCATCAAACTGCCGAAACAAACCGCCGGTGACTTCAAAGTGAACCTCACGGCCCGCCAGACACGCAAGGTGGCCACGGATGACGTCACGCTGCCTGTTTTCACGCCGCAAAACGTCACGCGGCACGAGGCGCTTGTCGGTGCGACGATTCATTCGAGCCTGGAGCCGAACACCAAAGACCTCGGCGATTTTCAGCAGGAAGACGTGAGCGCGCTCGGTGCAGCGCAGCAGCAGGAGGCGAACGCGACCGAGCTGGCCTTCCGCTACCGCGATGCCGCCAAGGCGGCCGTTTTGAGCCTGAAAAGCCGCAGCTCGCAGGTGAGCGTGGAAGTGCTGACACTCGTCGAGGTGAAGGAACAATCGACGCGCCACACCTGGACGCTCGCGTTCGATGTCGCGTATGCGGCCACGGACCGCTTCGTGCTCGCCGTGCCGAAGGAAGTCGCGGGCGAGATTCGCTTCGTCGATCCGCAGGTGAAGGAGATCAACAAGACCTACACACCGCCGCAGCCGGTCACCTTGCCCGATGCCGCGAATTATGTGCTGTGGGAAGTCGTGCTGCGCAGCGAGCGGCAGGGCGCGTTTTCGTTGAGCCTCAATCTTGAGCGTCCCGTCGCTCTCGAAGCGGGAAAAACCGGCAAGATGGATCTGCTGCATGTGCATGTGCCCGGCGCGTTCCAGGAAACCGGCCAGGTGGCCGTGGTGAAGGCCGACAGCCTCGAAATCCGCAAGTCAGAGCCTGAAACACTCGAAGAAATCGACGCGCGTGAACTGCGTGGCGAATTGCAACGGCCCGGCGTCTTCCTCGCCTACAAGTATCGCTCGCTGCCGATCAAGCTCGGCGTCGAACTCGCGAAGAACAGTTTTATTGCCGTGCCGCAGGCCGTCATCACGCATGCGGATCTCGTCACCGCCGTCGCCACCGACAAAGCGCAGACCACGGAGGTGATTTACTGGGTGAAGAACAATGATCTGCAGTTCCTCGTCGTGAGCCTGCCGAAGGGTTCGCGTTTGCAGTCCGATGTGTTCGTGAATCGTGAGGCGCAGCAACCGATGCGACGCGAAGGCAGCGAGGACATGCTCGTGCGCCTGCCCAGCGGCGACGCCGCACGCGTGGCCTTCCCGGTGCGCTTCGTGTTTGAATCTCCGAGCGCGAATCCCGGCGAAAAACTTGGCTGGTGGGGCAGCGTCGCCGTCAATGCGCCGCAGGTGGCCGATGTCGGCATCATGGAGACGCGGCACACGCTGTTCCTGCCGCCGAACGAATGGCATTACACCGGTTTCACTGGCCCGCTCACGCCGGAATCTCGCGACCGCTCGTGGCGTATGATGCAAAGCATCGTCAACGAAGTGCTGCCCGCCTTCGGTCCGCAGCTTGACACGCTGGATCAGGCGCAGCAGGGCCAGATGCCCGCTGTCGCCAGCGATGTGCGCACGCTCTACGGCTCCCAGGTGCAGCAGCAGGGCCACCGCGAGGTGTTGCATCGCCTTGGTCCGCCCGCGGAGATCGGCGTGAGCTTCCGCGGCCGGCGCATCACGTTCTTTTATCAGGCGCTGGCGTTCTTGCTTTCGCTCCTGGCCGGCGTGCGTTGCTGGAACGGCAGCACGACCGACAAATTGCGCTACCTCGCGATCTTCGGCCTCGGGGCGATGCTCCTCACCGGATTGTGGAGCGCCGCCAACGTCCCCGTCCTCCTCGCCGCGATGCTGGCCGCGATGATTCTGACTTTCACCTGGCTGTTCCGCAGCGCGTTGGGAATAGGACTGAGAGCTTGGCAGTTCGTTTATGCGTGGTGGACCAAACGACACACGAAGCCACCTGCGCCCACCACGCCGCCGCCTGTTCCGCCCACGAATCCAACTCCAGCCGCGAAGTGAGATGAAAACATCGCCATCGATGGTGCTCAAAAATCTCGCGCCAGCGTCCTGGAGCGCTCCAGCCCTCTGGAGCTTTGCGCAGGCCAATGAACGTTCGAAAGCGCCGGAGGGCCGGCGCACTCCAAAACGCTGGCGCGTCTTTGCGCTCACGCTTTTGCATTCGTCCTTCTGCATTGCGGCGGAGCCGACACGTCAGGAACTCTGGGTGCCGACGAAAAACCTCGACTCGGTGCTCAAGGAACATCCGAACGCGGTCATGCTCTCGCCGGAGCAGTACGAGGCACTGATTCGTGATGCGGGCAAAATCAAACCCGAGGATGATCCGGCCACAGCAGCGCCGAAGCTCATCGCCATCGAAGGTTTGCGGCTGAACGGCAAGGTGGAGCCGAATGCCGCGAGCGTGAAGCTGCAAGGCGAACTCACGCTGCAACTGCCGTCGAAGGAATGGCTCAGCACGAAGATCGCCTGGCCGCTGGCGATGAGCAGCGTCAGTTCCGAGGGCAACGTGCTGGCCTACATCGAGAAAGACGCGAAGGAACGCGAGTTGATCGTCTTCGCGAAAGGTCCGGGCGTGGCGAAGCTCCACTTTGAGGCCGAGATCCCCGTGCATCTGCGGCTGCGAGCGGGCGAGCATACGCTGGAGCTGCCGGACGTGCCGTTTGGCGGCGTGTTGAATCTGGAACTACCCGCCGAGGCGCGGTTGCTGGCCGGATCGGCGCATGAACGCGTGGAGAATAGGATCAAGGTGGCCTTCGATCATCGCGGCTACGACGACAACGAGTCGCAGATTTCGCGTAACGTGGCTCGTGCCTTCCGCGTTCGCTGGATCGAAGCGCCGCCGCAGATCGCCCCGCAGCCGAGCCGTTATTCGGAAACGGCGCAGGCGGTGTTCACGGTGACGGAATCGAACGTGGAGGCGCTCATCACCTTCGGACTGCGGCAGCAGGGCGGTGATGCGCGCGAGACGGTCGTCACCCTGCGACTGGCGGGCAAGGACACGCAGGTCACCGATGTCACCGGAACTGCCGTGCGGAGCTGGAAGCAGGAGAACGAGCAGCTCTCCGTGACTTTGGAACGCGACGGCGGCATGCATGACATCACCGTGGGCTTGCGCCGTGCGATCAACTCGGCGGCGGAAGCCGGTGAGCTGCCGGTGCTGGCTCTGAATCCGCCACTGCGCGCTGTGGCGAGGCTCCATCTTGCCCCTGATCTCGATTTTCTCGATCTTGTGGGCGCGAAGCAGACTCAGCTGGATGTGTTCGAGTTTCAGCTCGGCGTCGATCAACCGCGTCTCGTGCTGCGCACGTCGAAACCGCGTCTGGAGTCCGATGTCGATGTCGTGGTGAAGCTGGACAAGGACAGCGTGCAGATCGAGCGCAAGATCATGCTGCGCAGCGACCGGCCGGTGAATGAGATCAAGCTCACGCTGCCCGCCGGAGAGGAGTTCAACGCGATTTTGTCGAAGCCGGTCGGTGCTGGCCAGGCAGCGTCCATTTCAAATGTCGCCACGCTTAATACAGCGCAGCAGCAAGAGCGGCTCGTCACGCCGAACATCATCAGCCAGCCGATTTTTTCTCAGCGTATCATCACACCCGGCAACGGCAATGCGGTGCCAGCGGGTTCGCCCTTCCTCATGACGTGGCGGCGCGTTGGTCAGACCATTGCGATTCTGCCAGCGCAGCCTTTGTCGCCGTTGAATCCGCTGGAGTTCAGCCTCACGTCACGATTGAAGCTGACGAAGGCATGGAAAGGGCCGCGTACGCCGGAGACGGTGACGGTCGAGCATTTGCAGATTCCCGAGGCGGTGAAGGTGGCGGGTTACACGGCGCTGGATTTCGATGATGCATGGCGCGTGGCCTTGAAGGAGGCCAAGGGGCTCGAAGATCGCGATGCGCGGCTCACGCCGGTGAAAGGACGCATGGCGTGGTTCGGCCTGCGCGAGCATGCACTGACGTTTGAGGTGGAGCGTGCGGAAGCGGTGTTCTCCACCGAGGTCACGGCCTATGCGCTGCCGCGTGCGCGCACGATTGAGATCGAAGGGCAGTTCGCGCTCGACATCAGCGGTGCGCCGCTGCGCAGTTTTCAGGTCAAGCTGCCGGTGGAAAGCGCCAAGCTGCTGCGCGTGACCTCGCCGCTCGTCGGCGAGCAGCAGCTCGATGAAAAAAACGGTGTGTGGACCTTCACGCTGCGGCAGGAGTCGAAGGGACGGCAGAACGTGCGGTGGCGGATGAGTCTGCCGGCAACGTCCACGAATGCGGCGGAAGTCATGGAGAAAAATGTTCCCATCACGGCCACGCTGCCGCATCTCGAACTGCCGCAGTCACGGCGCTTCGCAGGAACGTGGGTGATTGAGGCAAACACGGACACGCAGCTCTCAACGAAGATGCAGAGCATGCAGCCGCTCGATGTGTTGCGCGTGCCGGCGGTGGCGGAATATCAGCCGCGGCATCGCATCACCAGCGCGTTCACCTATGGCGCGGGCGAAAATGCGCTGACGATCACGGCGCAACGCCACGCGCACTCGGAACTGGCCGCGCTGGTGGTGAATCGCATGAGTTTGATCTCCGTGCTCGGCATCGATGGGCACAGTTTGCACGAGGCGACGCTGGATCTGAGTCATTCCGGCGAGCAGTTCGTGAGTCTGCATCTGCCGAAGGACGCGGAACTGCTCAGCACGTCGAGCGGCGGTCAGGCGGTGAAACCGGTGCGTGGTGTGGAGGACGCTCTCGCCATTCCGCTGCCCGTCGGCTCGGCCAATGCACCGCATACCGAGGTGCGTGTGCAGTTTCGTCAAAACGGCACGCCTTGGGACCGCAGCGGCACGCAAAAGCTCGAACCCGTGCGCATCGTCGGCAATGTGCCTGTTTTGAGCACCGACTGGGCTGTGCATGCTCCGGCGGCGTTTGGGTATGGGAAAGTGGACACGACGCTGGAACAGTGGGGTGTTATCCAAACGCCAGTTTTAACCGATCTGTCGAGCTACTGGAAGTTTTGGAGTTGGCTGCATGCAATGAAAACAAGCGGCGCAGGCGACCCTCCCAAATTGAGCAATGCCCCAGAGGAAGTGCGCAGCTATTACCAAGCAGCAGCCAATCACCAGCGCGCCAAGATGCTGGCGCAGGTCGATGAGAAGTGGGAGGAGAAGACGGCGGTGACGGCTGAGGCCATGCCTGCGGCTCCTGCGGATCCTTTCGCCGCAGGCGGCGCAGAACGCAATGGCAGCGCGATGCTGGCCGCTCCCAAAACAGTCGCGCAGATGCAGAAGATGGATCGCATCATCCTGCCGCGTGTGCAGTTTCAGGAGGCGACGATTGAGGAGGCGATTGAGTTTCTGCGGACGAAATCGCGTGATCTTGACACGAGCAGCCCAGGCGGAGGAGGAGTGAATCTCATTCTGCCTAATTTTGATTCTCCTCCCTCCGCGCGCATAAGTCTTGATCTCAAAGACGTGCCGTTGAGCGAGGCGCTACGCTATGTCACCGAGCTGGCGCAGATGAAATACAAGGTGGAGTCGAACGCGGTGCGGATTATGCCGCTCACGGAAAACGCTAGCCAGATGTACACGCGCACCTTCAAGGTGCCGCCGGATTTTCTGGTGTCTGGTGGTGACATCGGCGCGGCAGCAGCTCCGGCTGATCCATTTGCGGCCGGTGCTCCTGCGACGGGCCAAAAAACCGCCAGGCAGATTCTTGAAGCTCAAGGCATCACTTTTCCCGAAGGGGCGGGTGTTTCGTTCACGCCTACCACATCGATGCTCGTGGTGCGCAACACTCAACCTAACTTGGATTTGGTTGAGGCGTCGGTGGAAAGCCTCAGTCCTGGCAAAGCGAGTGATTCACGCCGACTTTATGAGTCCATCGACGAAATGCGGTTCAAATCCGGCCTGATCCCGCTGGATGTGGTGCTGCCGGAGACAGGAAGGCTGCTGCGGTTCCATGGAGCGCAGCCGCCGGTGGTGCTGGCGTTGCATTACACATCATGGTCGCAGCAGATCGTGCGTGCGGTGCTGGCGATGGCACTGGGGCTGGCCTTGTTCTGGCGCTACGGCAGAAAACAGCCGTGGTTCATGACGCTGCTGGTCGTGGTGCTGGCGGCGTGGGGCGCGCCGCTGCTGTTTGAAGGCACCTGGCTGGCGCTGTCGAACGCGGTGGCGTTTGGCTGGCTGTGCGCGCTGGCGCTGCATGTGCTGGGGCGGTTGTTCTCGTTCATCCGGCCCCGTGAAGCGAAGGGCGAAGGGCAGAGGGCGGAGAGCCTGATGTCGCGGGTGAGAAGCCTGCGCTCCTTCGTCATTCGTCATTCTGCATTCGTCATTCTCTTTGCCCTTAGCCCTTCGCTCTTTGCGCAGGATCCGCCTACTGCCGATCCGGCGGCGCACACGGTAATCGTGCCTTATGATCCGAAGCAGCCGCTCGAAACACAGAAGGCGGAGCGGTTTTACCTCGGTTACGAGGAGTTTCAGCGGCTGTGGAAGACGGCGAAGGAGAATCGGCGGTCGCTGGCAGCGGAAACGGATGCGACGCAGCATGCGGTGATTCACAGCGCTTTGTATCAGGGGCGCATCGAAGAACGCGGGCTGGTGCTGGAGGCACGTATCACGGCGACGACACGCGGGCAGTGGTCGAAGCTGCTGCTGCCGTATGCGCAGGTCGTGGGTGGCAAGGACGGCACGAAGGCGCTGGTGGGCGAGGTGCGGGTGAATGGGAAGGCGGCGGCGTTGAACGACAACTGGCTGACACTGGAAAATCCGGGCCCGCATGCGATTGAACTGACGGCGACGCTGCCGCTGGCGCGAGATTGGAATGATCTGACGCTGCGTCTGCCGCCATCGCTGGCTGGGATGCTGGCGTTGCGCACGCCAAAGTCGGACGGCTGGCTGCGGGTGAATGAAACGGCGGCGAGCACGGTGGAGGAGCAGGCGGAGGGGCGTTTGTTCACGCAGACGCTGGGAACGCATCGCGAAGTGCGTTTGCAACGCTCCGCACGCGGCTTGGAACGAGGCGAAGGGCCGGTGCCAGCGGCGAATGTGCGTGGGATACTCACATTGCGTGAACTGGAGCCGGAGGATGTGGATGCGCTGATCGAGTATGAGTTTCCCGGAGCGGTGCGGCGCACGCTGGAGTTTGCGGTTGAAGAGAAAAACGGGCTGGAGATCGGCGCAATGAATGTTTACACGATGATTCCCGGCGCTGGTGAGGTGCGTGTGCCGACGATGACGACGATGACGCGGCGTGAGGGAGGCAAGCTGATTTTCACTGTGACGCTGCGGCACGAAGTGAGCCACGGGGCGATCTTGAAGCTCACGAAGGCCACTCGGTTCCTGAACGCGGCGGGGACACGCACGCTGCCGTTGATTCAACCGCTGGCGCAGCGGGTGAAGCAGGAGATGGCAGTGCTGCACGATGAAACGATGAAGGTGCAGGTGAGCGGCGGGACGGCGCAGCGTTCGACGAACATGGACCGTGGCTCCTTGCTCGATGCGGGACGCTGGCAGTGGAGCGGTGGGCAGGCGCCGACGTATGAGGTGACGCCTGCGGCGATGTTTGCGGAGGCGGATGTAAGTTATGTGTTTCAATTGAGCGAGCAGAAGGCGGAGCTGCTGGCCGCGCTGACCTTGATGCGAAAGTCGGGCGTGTGGTCGCGGGCGGTGATCGGTCTGCCGCCTGAATACGAAGTGCAGGCGGTGCAGGGTCCGGCGGTGCTGGCCTGGCAGCACGAAGGCACTCAGCTTTACCTGCAATTGAATCCGAACCTCGCGGTCATGGAGGCACGAATCGTGGTGCATCTGGCGCGGGTTTCGCCGCAGGCGGTGACGTCCTGGAAGCTGGAACCGTTGAAGCTGGAGAGTTACGAGAAGGTCGGTGGCAAGGCATTGATCGTGGCGCATGCGGCAAATGAGGTGAAGCTGCCGGATCTCACCGCGACGAACGATTTGAAGGAGCTGGATGCTTCCGCGCTCGACAGCGTGTTCGCCATTGCTCCACCGATGGAGAAGAAGCGCGCACTGCAACATGAGAGCGCGACGTGGAGCGTGGATGTGGCGCTGACGCGGCAGGCTTCGCGTTATTCGGCGGACGCGGTGCTGCTGGTGCTGGCCTCGGACGCGGGCATTCGTTTGTCACAGCAGATCGCGGCTGTGGTGGAGCAGGGAGCGGTGCGCCAGATCAGCGTGCGCCTGCCTGCAACGCTGCCGGAAGCGGTGGTGAGCGGGCCGCTGCTGCGTGAGACGCGGTCACGCATCGAGGGCAATGAGCGCGTGTATGAATGCTCGTTCCAAACGGAGGTGCTGGATCGTGCGGAGCTGACGTTTGACCACGATCTGCCGCTTACGGCGGAACTGGACGTGCCGTTTGTGAAAGTGCCGGGCGCAGGCCGCCTCACACGCTGGTTCGCGCTGGACAACGGCTCCGCACGCGAGGCAAAGATCGCGAATCAAACGGCGCTGGAGGCTGTGGCACGCGAGGCGCTGCCGTATCTGCCGCAAGGGCTCGCGCGCCCGCAATTTTTCCGCGCCACGGGTGATGGTGCGCTCAAACTCGCCTATCAGCAGCTCACGAGCACGGAGGGCAACGCGGCGCTGGTGACGCTGGCGGATCTGACGACGATTTTGCGCGCGGATGGCGAGCGCTGGGACATCGCGCAGTATTCGCTGATCAATCGTTCGTTGCAGTTTTTGCCGGTGATTCTGCCGGAGAGCGCGGAATTGATCTCGGTGAGTGTTTCGGGCGAACCGGTGCGTGCGGACGAGGAAACGCAGGGTGGCAAGCGTGTGCGTTTGATTCCGCTGATTCACACACGGCCGGGGCAGCGGGCGCTGGAGGTGAAGATGATTTATCGGTTTGCGAAGGAGAAGAACGGACTGAAGTCCGGGACGACTTTGGATGATCCTGAACTCGTCGGTCTGTCGGTGGAACGCACGACCTGGACGGTGTGGACGCCGAAGGGCTTCAAGCTGGAGGATTTTGACGGCAACATGACCGAGACCGTCGAGGAAGGCCGCGAGCTGCAACGGCTCGAAGGAATGTTAAGCGAACTGGGCGAGGTGAACCGGGCCCTGGCGTCGGGGAAACTCGAATATGGCGACGCGGAGGCAGCATACATGGCCGCCAATGAGCTGGCGCATAAAGTGCAGGAGAAAAAGCGTGTGCTTGCGAGCAAGGTGGGGCAGGGATCGCTGATTCTGTCTGACAGCCGCTATCAGCAAGACCGATCCGTTTTCATGACGGAATATGTGCAGCAAGACCAGATGGACAGCGAAGTGAGGCAGCAGCAGCAGCTTTTGAAGGGCAACTGGGACAGCAACTACGCGGGAAAGAACGCGGAGAGGAAAGGCGGCAAGGATTCCGGGCAGATCGCGCAGGGAAACACGAGCTGGAACTTCAACAAGGTGGCGCCGGCGGAGCAACAACTGCGGCAGGCGGGCGCGAACACGTTCAGTGGCTCGATCACGACCAACGGCGCACAGTTGTTCAATGACAACGTGGCGGTGGACAACACCTACTTCGCGAATGGGCTGTCAATGACACAGCCGCCGCAGGTTGGAACACGCAGCGGCCAGGTTGCCATCAACAATACCGCCATTGATAACCTGCTGACCACGGGCAGTGCCACTGCTGCCACACAGCCGATGGCGGGCAGTGGAGGCATCGTGAAGTTTGGCTCGGGAGCCTTCGCGCTAAGCGGTACCAACACTTATACCGGAGGCACGACGATCAACGGTGGCACGGTGATGCTGCAAAATGGCACCAGCAACATCAGCTCAAACGCGCGCGGGAACAATCTGAGCCAGACCCAGGTGGACATGCCGCAAAGCCGCCCGAGCAACGAGACGCTCGGCGCTTTGACGATAAATCGAGGCGCGGCGAACACGACAGCCATTCCACTTCCGGCTGCTGCTCCAGCGATGGGGTCTGATCCGTTTGGCGCGCCTGCCTCAGCACCGCCCGTGGCAGGCAAACCGGTGGAACCGCCCTCACGGCCCGAGGCCAGGGCCAAGGAAGATCGTGAGCTCGATGGCAAGGCCGAGGCGTCCAAGCTCGGTCTTGGGGATTTCATTCCAGTGCAATCGGCGGCCGCGCTTCGCCCAACAGGTCGGCGCGCCCTGGAAATCACGCTGCCGATGGACGGCACGGCGCATCATTTCTCGAAGCTCAAGGACCATGCGATGCTGCAGGTCGAGATCGAGCGAGTGGGGGATGCGAAAACGGCGGGCCGTGTCGGTTTCCTCGTCATCGGCCTGCTGCTGTGGCTGGGCGTGTGGTGGATGACGAAACGAAAACAAAAAGCGCGGACGACTTCGTCCGCGCTTCGCAGTGTTTGAGGTGGGTGATGGCTTGCGGATGTGGGGATACGCACTCCGCAGTTCACGCCTTGGCCTTCTTTTTCTCCTTGCCCGCAGCTTTGGGCCGCTCTGGTGGGCTAAGCGGCTCGGGAGCGGCCTCCGGCGGGAACTGGATGAGCGGGAAGGGATTGGCCTGGGGCTCCATGGCATACTCGCGATCTTTGAGGATGCCGGGCTGCGGGACGGGGTATTTGCCCTTCGCGTCGGCGATGATGGGAGCGGGGCCGTCGAGCGTGAGCTTGTCCACGCCTGGGGCGAACTCGAAGGCGCTGTTGATGTAATCGTTGTAGCGGATGACCTGGCCGGTGTGCGCGGCGGCACGGCCCATGGCGGTGGTGACGCTGGACTTGATGCCGCGCTCAACTTCGTTGTAGGGCTTGTCCTTGACGATGGCCTCGATGAGATCCTGCCACTCCAGGTCATACGGATTCGGCTCGGGCTGCTTGCCGCGCCAGATGATGTTCGCGCGCTGCATGTTCTGGCTGTTGAAGGTCATCGCCTTGGACGGGAAATGGCCGGCGGTGGAGACGATGGCGCTGCCTTTGGTGCCATGCACCTGCGTGGCAAACTGGTTGTGCGTGCCGATGGCGGTGCGGCCTTCGAGGAAGAGCTTGGCGCCGTCCTTGAAGGTGTATTCGCAACTGTAATGGTCGAAGTTTTGATCGATGTAATCGCCCCGGTCTGTGCGGCCGCCGCTGGCTTGGACCTCGACGGGCCAGTCGTTCTTCATCCAGCAGGCTTCGTCGATGTTGTGGATGTTGAAGTCGCTGAAGCCGCCGCCGCTGGCCCAGAGGAAGCTGTGGAAGCGCTGAATCTGCCACTGCAGCTCGCTTGGATCGACGTTTGGATCACGCGGCAGTGAGAAGGCGGAGCCGACGGGGCCTTGCATGCGGTAGGCGCGCATGAGCAGCAGCTTGCCGATCTCGCCATCCTGGATGCGATTGAAAAGTTCGCCACGCACGCGGCAGTGGCGGCACATGAGGCCGACGCCGACCTTCAGATTCTTCTTCTTCGCCTCTTCGTTCAAAGCGAGCAGACGGCGGGCGGTGGGGCCGTCCGTGCAGATCGGCTTTTCCATGAACACGTTCACGCCTTTGTCGATGGCATACTTGTAATGCACCCAGCGGAAGGCCACCGGTGTGGTGAAGATGGCCACGTCACCTTTGCGCAGGCTGTCGATGGCGTTCTTGTAGGCGTCAAAGCCGATGAATTTCGCGTCTTCGGACACGGACATGCGGTCGGGGTGCTTCGCGCTGAGCGCTTCAAAGCTGCCCTTCAGGCGCTTGTCGGAAACGTCCGCCATCGCCACGAGGCGCGTCACGCGCTCCTTGATGTTCATCGCATTGCTCGCGGCACCAGTGCCACGACCGCCGCAGCCGATCAGGGCCGTGCGAATTTCATCGCTGCCGGCGGCATGAACATACGGGATGCTGATGCCGGAGAGCACGGAGAGGCCGGCGGCCGTCTTGGTGGTGGTTTTGAGAAATTCGCGACGTGACGCGGAGGCAGGGTCAGAGGTGTTGTTCATGAGGAGCGCTCATGTACGTTACCGATGCCTTGGAGCTTGCCGAAGAATCTTCACCTCTGCCGGATCAAGACTGGCATCAGCCCAGCAGGCCGCCGCGGGAGGAGATTTCTGAAAACGCCCGTGCCAAAGCATTGTTCAGCTCGTGCAGCGTGGTCTGTTCGAGCTGCGGATCGAGTGTGGTCGTCAAGGTGGGTGGCAGGATGATCGCCTGATGCACGGTGCGGATGCTGTTCGCTGCCGGGGGTGGTTCTGGATCTTGGGGAGGAGTCACGGGCCGCGGCGCTTCAAACAAAGTCGCCACGGAAGGGCTGAAGACCGGTTGTTCGGACTCCTGCATGGCCGTGCGAAGCTGGTGCAGGCTGGCGAGCTGGGTGTCGAGTTGGGTGTTGAACCAATCGCGCGTGCGTTGGATGTCGTCCACGAGTGCCGCCAGTTCATGAGCGAACTGATCTCCAGAGCGGGCAGGCAAACTGGAGGAAGGCAGGGCGGCGGTGAGAGGACGTGAACTCATGCGAGGCCAAATCTATTAAAAATTCCATAAACAATCAAGCCCTCTTCACTCTCAACGCCATGTTATTTCAAAATTTCCAGAATAAGTCCGTTCAAATTTCAAGACAGACCCAACCACAGCCAAAGTCCTGATTCGAGCTTCACTTCGCCTTTTTCTTCCCCTTCCCCGGCCGCTTCTGGACCAGCGGCCAGTCGGGATCGGGGGTGCGGGAAGACTGCATGAGAGCCTCCGCTTTGGCGACGAGATCAGGCTTGTCTTTGGCGAGGTCATTGGACTCTGCGGCATCGGTTTGGAGGTCGTAGAGTTCGATGGGCTTCTCAGGGCCTTGGCGGACGGCCTTCCAGTGGTCAAAGCGCACGGCCTGGAGCGAGGCACCTTCGTGCAGTTCCCAGTAAAAGTGATCGCGTTTGGGCGCGGGGCCGCCTTTGAGGAAGGAAACCAAGGAGAGGCCGTCGGTTTTGCATTCGGCAGGAATCGGAGCCCCGGCGAGTTCGGCGGCAGTGGGCAGGAAATCCCAGAAAGCCCACGGTTCATCGCTGACCCGGCCCGCAGGCACCTTGCCAGGCCAGCGTGCCAGCGCTGCCTGGCGCAGCGCACCCTCATACAGGCCGCGCTTGAAGCCGCGCAGGCCGTTGGACGCCTGCTCAAACAGGCTGCCGACCTCGGACTTCGGATCGAAGGAGGAGCCGTTGTCACCAGAGAGCATGACGAGCGTGTTTTCGTCGAGCTTGAGTTCTTTGAGCAGGTCGAGCAGGCGTCCGACATCGCTGTCGAGCCGGGTGACCTGCGCGGCGTAGGATTTCTGGGTGAGCGTCCAGTTCTCCTTCGCGTAGATGCCGAGGTCGTCGATCTCGTGGTTGCCGTGCGGCAGCGTGATCGAGTAGTAGAGGAAAAACGGCCGGTCCTTGTTCGTGCGCACAAATTTCAGCGTCTCATCGGCGATCAAGCTCTGCGCGTAGGTCTTGCCGATGCCCTTGCCCGTGTTGCCTGGCAGTTCAAAGCGTTGGTCATCGTTGTAGAGATAGGTCGGGAAGTAGCTGTGCGCGTGGCGCTGACAGTTGTAGCCGAAGAAGTGGTCAAAGCCGAGCTTCAACGGACTCCCGGTCGTGTCGAACATGCCCATGCCCCACTTGCCGCAGCAGGCCGTCGCGTAACCGGCATCCTTCAGGATCTTCGCCACGGTGATTGTGCCCGCAGGCAGCGGCTTCTGGCCTTCCGGCTGGATTTCACGATTGGCGCGGATCGGGCAGTGACCGCTGTGCAGACCGGTCATCAGCACCGAACGCGAAGGTGCGCAGACGCTTGTGCCACAGTAGCCTTGAAGGTAACGCGTGCCTTCCTTCGCCATGCGGTCGAGATTTGGTGTCTTGATCAGCTTCTGCCCGTAGCAGCCGAGATCACCCTGCGCGAGATCGTCGCTGAGAATGAAGATGATGTTTGGTTTATCGGCGGCGATGGCAAAACTCGCGAACGCGAGAAGGAAAAGGACAGTGCGGCGGATCATGGGCCGATGAGAACGATGCCGGGGCGCTGATCTTGACTTCATTCGTCCTCACCGCGTTCCAAGGGCACAAAAAAGCGGCCCGGAATTGCTTCCGGGCCGCGTGGAGGTTTTGGGTTTTGATTCGCGATGCGGGTTGGGACACATCGCGGTCAAAAGGCATTACATCATGCCGCCGTGGTCGTGGGCGTGGCCGGCGTCGGCTTTCTCTTCCTTCGGAATGTCTGCGATGAGGCATTCGGTGGTGAGGAGGAGGCCGGAGATGGAGGCGGCGTTCTGGAGAGCGCTGCGGGTCACCTTGGCCGGGTCAACGACACCTGCCTTGATGAGGTCTTCATACTTGGCGGTGGCGACGTTGTAGCCGTGGTTGCCTTTGCCTTTCTTGACTTCGGCAACGATGAGAGCGCCTTCGACGCCCGCGTTGGCCGCAAGCTGACGGAGAGGAGCTTCGATGGCACGGGCGACGATTTCGGCGCCAGTCTTTTCGTCACCGGTGAGACCGAGGTCGCCGATGGAGGCCTGCGCACGGATGAGGGCGACACCGCCCCCAGGGACGATGCCTTCTTCAACGGCCGCACGGGTGGCGTGCAGGGCGTCTTCGACGCGGGCTTTCTTTTCCTTCATCTCCGTTTCGGTGGCAGCACCGACGTTGATGACGGCAACACCGCCGGCGAGCTTGGCGAGGCGCTCCTGGAGCTTCTCACGGTCGTAGTCGGAGGTGGTCTCGGCGATCTGGTTCTTGATCTGGGAGACGCGGCCAGCGATGGCTTCGGAAGAACCTTCACCTTCAACGATGACGGTGTTTTCCTTGCCGATGGTGATGCGCTTGGCCTGGCCGAGGTCGGAAAGCTCGATGTTTTCAAGCTTGATGCCGAGGTCTTCGGTGATGCAGCGGCCGCCGGTGAGGATGGCGATGTCTTCGAGCATGGCCTTGCGGCGGTCGCCGAAGCCAGGGGCCTTCACAGCCACGATGTTGAGGGTGCCGCGGAGCTTGTTCACGACGAGAGTCGCGAGGGCTTCACCTTCGACGTCTTCCGCGATGATGAGGAGGGGCTTGCCGGAGCGGGCGACCTTCTCAAGCAGAGGGAGCATGTCCTTCAGATTGCTGACCTTCTTCTCGTTGATGAGGATGTAGGCGCTTTCAAGGTTGCACTCCATCGGCTCCGGATTGGTGACGAAGTAAGGGGAGAGGGAACCCTTGTCGAACTGCATGCCTTCGACGACTTCGAGAGTCGTTTCGATGGATTTGGCTTCTTCGACGGTGATGGTGCCTTCCTTGCCCACTTTGTCCATGGCCTCGGCGATGATGTTGCCGATGCCAGCGTCCCAGTTGGCGGACACGGTCGCGACCTGGGCCACTTCCTTGCTGTCCTTCACGGGGGTGCTGATTTCCTTCAGCTTGGCGACGATGGCCTCGGTGGCCTTCATGATGCCGCGCTGGAGCGAGATCGGGTTGGCGCCGGCGGTCACGTTGCGGAGACCTTCAGCGTAGATGGCTTCGGCCAGGACCGTGGCGGTCGTGGTGCCGTCGCCAGCGATGTCGGAGGTCTTGGAGGAGACTTCCTTGATGAGCTGGGCGCCCATGTTTTCATAAGGGCATGGAAGCTCGATTTCCTTGGCCACGGTGACACCGTCCTTGGTGATCGTGGGGGAGCCGAATTTCTTTTCCAGGATGACGTTGCGACCGGAAGGGCCAAGAGTGGCCTTCACGGCTTTCGCCAGCTTGGTGACGCCGCGCAGGAGGGCCTGGCGTGCGGTTTCGTCGAAGTGCAGTTGTTTTGCCATATCAGTTTAAGTGGTGAGTTAGGGGGTGAGGGGGGATGAATTAGGAGATGATGCCGAGGATGTCGGTTTCGTTGATGATGAGGACATCGTCGCCATTGAGCTTCACTTCCGTGCCGCCGTATTTGGAGATGAGGACTTTGTCGCCCTTCTTCACGGTGAAGAGGGTGGACACGTCTTTGCCTTCGTCGTCTTTGCCGGTGCCGAGTGCGAGCACTTCAGCTTCCTGCGGTTTTTCTTTGGCGGTGTCGGGGAGGAAGATGCCGCCGGCGGTCTTTTCTTCGCTGTTGGAGCGCTTCACGAGGACGCGACGTCCGAGCGGGGTGATGGAGGTAGCCATAGTTGGTCTGGTTTGTGCTTTGAGGGTTGTGGTTCTGGTTTGGTTTCGGGTTGTCTGCCCGGCCTGCTGTCACACGGGTTGGTGTGTCGGCTGGCCGGGCGGAAAGGGGATGCTAGGGAAGAAAATCGGGGTGTTGGAGGGAGCGGGAATGACGAAATCCGAAGGACGAATGACGAGCCGAGCGAAGCGAGACAGACGACCGAAGGGAGCCCGAAGGGGAGCGAAGCGAATCAACGAATGCCGAAACCCAAAGCACGAATGAGGTGCGGCTTGGTGGCTTCGGTAGTTGTTCGGTATTCGTCATTGGGAGTTCGTTCGTCATTCTAAAATTCGGGATTCGTCATTCCGCCGCAGTCAGTCAGGTTGTTCAGTCTTGGGTGTCGTAGCGGCGGCGGGATTGGGAACGATGGACACGCCATTGGGAGCGCGGTCAAGGCCGCCGAAACTGATATCGGGCGCGGCCTCGCCGATTTCGCTGACGAGAAAGGCCACGAGCTGGTTCGGGTCTTCGGAGAGCGCGGCCTGCAGCATGCGGGAGGTGCGGGCCGGGGTGTAGTTTTTCATGTCGAGGTCGAGCTTCGCCGCACCTTCGAGTCCTTTGATCTGCGCGGCGAGATCGACGCTGCCGTTGATGCGGGCTTGCAGCGCCATGTCCTGCGCGAGCTTGCCCAGCAGATTGCGCAGCTTCGTGCTCACCTCGGGCACGTTGAGGAGATCGGTGGCGGTTTTGCCGGGGTATTTGGCGATGATGCTGTCTGCCTCGCGCTGCAAGTCATTGGCGCTGGCCACCACAGGCGCTGGAGCGGTGCCGGCAAGCGCATTGGCGATCTCCGTCTCGATGCGTGCCTCGGAAACGGCCACAGGCTGCGGCGCGGCGGGCGTTTCGGCGGCTTTGGCAGGTTTGGGAGTCGATTTGCCGCAGGAGGCGAGTGCCAGCGCCGCGACGATGAGGAGTGCGGATGTTTTCATGCGGCGCGAGGGGCGAGAGCGGCGTTGGAGATTTCGCGCAGGGCCGCTCTCACGGCCTGCTCGAAGGTTTGGAAGGATTCGTACTGCGGCTGAACGCTGGGCCGAAACTCGGCGGTGTTTTCCAGGCGGCCCTGCACGAACCACTGGTCGTTGCCGTGATTTTCGATCAGCGACTTCAAGTAGTGGATCTCCAGCCGCTTGTTCGTGATCTGGTCATTGGTGTCTGCGCTCTGGTTGGTGAACTCCATGAGCGGCTGGCGGCACAGCAGGATGCCGTAAGCCTTGTTCGGGGCCAGGGAGCAGGTCACGGAATACTTCGCCTGCGAATCCATCAGCGTGTGGGAAGGATCGGTGCAACTGATCGCCAGCTCGGTTTGATCCAGCCGGGCGCTCGCGCCCATCGGATCACGCTTGATGCGGAAGCCCTCGGTCTCGGTCAGCGATGTGAAGCATTCGACGATCTGGTTCAAGAAACGACGGCGCATCGCCAGCAGGAGCTCGTCATAACGATGGAGGAGGCCCTTGGCCTCTCCATCGAGTGCTGACAGTTCCTTGAGCGCCTCCAAACTCATCGTGAAATTGGGGTTGAGGTGAAGAGCACCGATGATTCGTTTGCAGAAAGGAGGCTGGAATGCCGACGATTCGTCGGCATCCCATAAGCTTCACCCTCTGTCGTCATTCTTGGCATTTTCGGCAGCGATTACTTGTCCTTATCGACCACTTCGAAGTCAGCATCGACGACCTTGCCTTTGTCCTGCGACTTCGTTTCCGAAGCAGCGACATCAGGACCAGCGCCGCCCATGTCGGGCATGCCACCAGGAGCACCGGCGGTCGCGCCTGCGGCAGCGGCGGCTTGATAGGCGGCGGCGAAGAGTTTTTCGAGTTCTTCGGTCTGGGCCTTCATCTTGTCGGTGTCACCGGATTCGACGGCGGATTTCAAGGAGGTGAGCTTGTCCTTGATCGGGGCGAGCTGGTCGGCAGGGACTTTGCTTTCCCATTCCTTGAGCTGTTTCTCGATCTCGAAGCTGAGGCCCTCGGCCTTGTTCTTCACTTCGACGGCTTCCTTGCGCTTCAAGTCTTCCTCGGCGTGCTCTTCAGCATCGCGCTTGGCTTTTTCGATCTCTTCCTGGCTGAGGCCGGAGCTGCCCTGGATGGAGATTTTCTGCTCCTTGCCGGACACTTTTTCCTTCGCGGAAACGTGCAGGATGCCGTTGGCGTCGATGTCAAAGGTGACCTCGACCTGCGGGACGCCGCGTGGGGCTGGCGGGATGCCGTCGAGCTTGAAGGTGCCGAGTGTTTTGTTGTCGCGGGACATCGGACGCTCGCCCTGGAGGACGACGATTTCGACGCCGGGCTGGTTGTCGCTGTAGGTGGAGAAGATCTGGCTGTGCTTCTTCGGAATGGTCGTGTTGCGCGGGATCATCGGGGTGGCCACGCCGCCGGCGGTCTCGATGGAGAGCGTGAGCGGGGTCACGTCGAGCAGGAGCACGTCTTTGACATCACCTTTGAGCACACCGCCCTGGATGGCAGCGCCGATAGCGACGACTTCATCCGGGTTCACGCCCTGATGCGGGTCTTTGCCTGCGAGCTTCTTCGCGGTCTCAACGACCTTCGGCATGCGGGTCATGCCGCCGACGAGCACGAGTTCGTCGATCTTGCTGGCGTCCAGTTTGGCGGCAGCGAGGCAATCCTTCACGGGCTTGATGGTGCGCTCAAACAGGCTGTCGGTGAGCTGCTCCATCTTCGCACGCGTGAGCGTCTTCATGATGTGCTTCGGCCCGGTGGCATCGGCAGTGACGAAGGGGAGGTTCAAATCGTAGCTCTGGCTGGAACTGAGAGCGATCTTGGCCTTTTCGGCCTCTTCCTTGATGCGCTGGATGGCATCCGGCTGGCTGCTGAGATCGATGCCGCTGTCGGTTTTGAATTCGTTGACGATCCAGGTGATGAGGGTGTTGTCCCAGTCGTCGCCGCCGAGGTGGGTGTCGCCATCGGTGGCGAGCACTTCGAAGACGCCGTCGCCGATTTCGAGCACGCTGATGTCGAAGGTGCCGCCGCCGAGGTCATACACGGCGACTTTTTCGTCGGACTTGCTGTCGAGACCGTAGGCGAGGGCTGCGGCGGTCGGCTCATTGATGATGCGGCGCACGTTGAGGCCGGCGATTTCACCGGCGGCCTTGGTGGCGTTGCGCTGGCTGTCATTGAAGTAAGCAGGGACGGTGATGACGGCTTCCGTGATGGTTTCGCCGAGCTTGGCTTCCGCGTCGGCCTTCAGCTTCGCGAGGATCATCGCGCTGACTTCCTGCGGGCTGTACGTCTTCGTTTCGCCGCCGACTTCGACCTGCACATGGGCGTCGCCATTGCTGGCGGCCACGATCTTGTAGGGCATGCGCTTGTCGGCATCGGTCAGTTCGACGAATTTGCGGCCCATGAGGCGCTTCACGGAGAAGACGGTGTTGCGGGGGTTCGTCACCGCCTGGCGCTTGGCAGCCTGGCCGACGACGCGTTCGCCGCTCTTGGTGAAGGCGACGATGGAAGGCGTCGTGCGCGCGCCTTCGCTGTTTTCGAGCACCGTGGCCTTGCCGCCTTCAAGGACGGCCATGCAGGAGTTCGTGGTGCCGAGGTCAATGCCGAGGATTTTGCTCATTGGTTTTGGGGGTGGGAAGGTGGAATTGAAAGGTTTTGGTGCTCCTTCCTTGGCTAGAGACGTGCCAAGTGGGGTCGGCAGCGCTGGAAGCCTTGATTCTACGAGGTTCCAGCGTTTCGGGTCTAAAGTGCCACTGGCGACGAAGACCGCCAAAGTGCCAGGTTTTGGCACAGTTGAGCTGGCACTTGGCACAGTTGGCCGCATGCCCTTCTCGTTCTTCGGTCTGGGACTCAGGTCTCTTGGGTCAGCACTCAGCGAGAGGCTGAAAGCAGCACGCCAAACACGTGTGCTCCAGCTTTGTGAAAAGATTCACAATCTGTTTGCCGCTCCATCGCACGGGGCGTATTTCTCACGGCTCTCTCACCCCACGTCCCATGGTCGCCCCTGCTGAATCCACCGTTGCTGCTTACGATTCGAAGATCGAAGGCAATATCATCTTCACCAAGATGGATGCCGCCATCAACTGGATGCGCAAGAACTCCATGTGGCCCATGCCGATGGGCCTGGCCTGCTGTGCGATCGAAATGATGGCCGCCGCGTGCAGCCGCTATGATTTGAGCCGCTTCGGGGCCGAAGTGATGCGTTTCTCCCCTCGTCAGGCCGATGTGATGATCGTGGCCGGTACCGTGACTTATAAAATGGCTCTCGCCGTGAAGCGCGTGTGGGACCAGATGCCTGAGCCGAAGTGGTGCATCGCCATGGGTGCTTGCGCTAGCAGCGGTGGCATGTATCGCAGCTACGCCGTGCTCCAGGGCATCGACCAGCTCATTCCCGTGGACGTTTACATCTCCGGCTGCCCGCCGCGTCCCGAAGCACTGCTCGAAGGCATGATGCGCCTCCAGCGCAAGATCGAAACCGAGCACTCCTTCGTCGAGCAGAAGAAGGAGCTCATCGCCGAACTGACCGCTTAATTTTTACGACCATGAATGCCGCCCAAATGGCCGAGGCCTTGAAGCAAAAGTTCGGCGATGCCGTGCTGGAAGTGAAGGAGTTCCGTGGTGAGCAGACACTTGTCGTCAAACTCGCCAGTGCGAAGCCGCTGCTCAAGTACTGCCGCGACGAGCTCAACTTCGACTACCTCGTGGATGTCTCCAGCCTGGACTACCTGGGCAAAGAGCCGCGATTTGAAATGGTGTACGAACTTTACGGCTATGGTCATCACGAGCACCTGCGTATCCGCGCCGCCGTGGCCGAGGACGTGGAAGTCCCCACCGTCAGCGACCTCTGGCCCACCGCCGACTGGCATGAGCGCGAGGTGTACGACATGATGGGCATCAAATTCACCGGTCATCCCGACCTGCGCCGCATTTTGATGTGGGAAGGCTACCCCTACTTCCCGCTGCGCAAAGACTTCCCGCTCGAAGGCCTGCCCAGCGACATGCCCGATGTTGGTTTCACCAAAGTCGCCCCGATGGCCGACGGTCCCTTCGTCACCAGTCCTGGCGCCGGTGATACCGTCACGCGCGAACCGCGCTCCCGCAAACCGGTGGAGTGACTTCTGTGGGCGCAAACCTTTCGTGAGCTGCGAAAGAGCCTCGGATGCTTGGCCGTTCACCCTCGCCCTTGCATTTTCCTTCTCCATCATGACACGCACCCACCTCACCACCGTCCTCGGCCTGGCTCTCGCCACGACCGCTTTCTCCGCACCCACCGACTGGCCAAATTTTCGCGGTCCGAATCGCAATGGCGTCATCCCGGCCCTAAAAGACGTCAAATGGAGCCTCAAAGAAGTTTGGAAACAGCCGACTCAGACGGGCTTCAGTTCCTTCTCCGTGGCCGATGGCAAGGCATACACCCTCGTCGTGGCCGAAGTGGACGGCAATCCTGGCGAGACGCTCGTCTGTTTAGACGCCAGCAGCGGCAAGACCCTCTGGCAAACATCCATGACCTTGGTGGCCAAGTACGGCAACGCCGGCAAGGATGGTGACGCCGGCACCCCGGACAACAATGGTGGAGACGGTCCCCGCTCCACGCCGGTCATCGACGGCGGCAAGGTCTATGTGATCGACACCAACCTTGGCGTGCATTGCGTCAATGCCGCCGACGGCAAAAAAGTCTGGGAACACGACACGATGAAGGAGCACAACGGCAAGCCCATTCCATGGATGAACGCCGCCTCCCCGCTCATCGACGGTGACATCCTCCTGCTCGCCGGTGGCGGCCAAGGTGAAGCGCTCATCGGTTTGAACAAAAACACTGGTGCCGTCGTGTGGAAAGGCCAGGACGACAAGATGACCCATGCCACCCCGATCCTCGCTGACATCCATGGCGTGCATCAGGCCATCTTCTTCACGCAGACCGGCCTCGTCAGCGTGGATCCGCAGAAGGGAGACCTCCTCTGGCGCGCCGAGTTCCCCTACAAAGTGAGCACCGCCGCCTCCCCGGTGGTGTTTGAAGACATCGTCTATTGCTCCGCTGGTTACGGCGTGGGCGCGGGCGCCTTCAAGATCAGCAAGAGCGGCAGCGGCTTCGAGGCCAAGCAGATCTGGCGTCGTGAAAACCAGTGCATGAACCACTGGAGCACCCCCGTCCTCAAAGACGGCTATCTCTACGGCATGTTCAGCTTCAAAGAGTACGGCTCCGGCCCGCTCGCCTGCGTGGACATCCGCACGGGCGAGGACAAGTGGGCTGAAAAAGGCTTCGGCCCCGGCCAGGTCATCCTCGCTGGCGACAAGATCATCGCCACCAGCGACAAGGGCGAAATCGTCATCGTCGAGGCCAAGCCCGGCAAATACACCGAAGTGAAGCGCAAAGACGTGCTCGACGGCAAGGTCTGGAGCTACCCCATCCTCGCCAACGGCAAGATCTACGCCCGCAGCACCAAGGAAGGCGTCTGCCTCGATCTGAACTGATCGCAACCATCACGCAAATTTGCCACGAAGCCCGGAGCACAAACTCCGGGCTTCTTTTTTGCCCTGTGGCCGTGCAGCCTTGACGCATCCGGCCCTCTGGCCGACTCTCGCCCCTCTCTGGCATGAAGTGGCTGCAACGTGTGATCCAGGCCTGGCAAAAGGCGCGTGAACTCCCCTATCTGGGGCGTGGTTCATTTGCCTTTACCCTTCTGCTGCTGATCCTCGCCATCGCGCTCGGCTGGCACCGCACGCATCCCGATGACGAGGTCGGCGATGCGATCCAGCAGGCGCAGCAGGCGCAGATCTCAGTGCCGAAGGGCATTCTGGTGCTCTCCAGCGTGCTGCCGTACCTGAATCTGTGGGTTTCGCTCGGTGTTCCCCTGCTGCTGTTCGTCATCTGGCGGCGCTGGGGCGACTTGCGCCGCCTGCTGCTGCCCGTGAGCATCGCTTCCGCGTCCGTGGCCGTTTGGGCCGTCGCCAGTGAGCTGGTGGAATACATCGCCCATGCGCACATGACGGAAATGGGCGAGCCGCCGGCGCCCGTGGCGTTTGCGTTCAAGCTGATCTTCATCGCGCTGGCGCTGGGCTCGGTGCCCTTCGCCCTGCGCTACTACCGCAAGACCTCGATTCTGGAGCGCTACACGCTGCGCACATTTCTTCATCCACTGGTCTTCTGTTTCGTGTCGTTCTGCTCCCTGTGGATCATCATGGATCTGCTGGACAACCTGAAGGACTTTCAGCAGGCGAAGTCCAGCCTGGGTGAGGTGCTGGGTTTCTACCTCGGCCTGCTGCCCTACATTTATGTCACGGTCATGCCGGTGGCGTTGCTGCTCGCCGTTTTGTACGCGCTCACCCGCATGTCACGGGCCAACGAGATCATCTCCATGCTGGGTGTGGGTCTCAGCCTCGCCCAAGTGTTGCGCCCCATCTTTCTTACCACCGCATTCATCTGCTTGCTCAGCCTGGCGGCAAACTATTACTGGGCGCCGCGGGCGGAGGGAAACCGCAAAGCCGTGGTACGTGCCATGAGCGAGCGTGCGGCGGACTCCATCATGGCGTCTGCCATCATGTTTCGTGACGAGCAGACACGCCGCACCTGGTATGTGGCCACGTTCCCCTTCTCCCTGCGCAGCGGCCGCGAGCGCATGCATGGCGTGCAGATCCGCGAGGAAAACGCCGATGGCACGCCTTCGCGCACCATCCTGGCATCTTCCGCAGGCTGGACGCCACGCGGCGGCTGGCGCTTTTATGACGGCAGTGAAATGATCTACCAAAACGGCAGCGTTGCGATGATCCGGCCCTTCCCCGCCCGTAAAGACGGGCAGACCATTCTCGAAGTGCCAGGAATCGAGGAAACGCCGTGGAGCATTGTCAGCTACGCGCTGCGCGCTGACTTCATGAGCGTGCCGGAGATCGTTTCCTATCTTCATGCGCATCCGAAGGCGGCCGATGAGAAACTCGCGCCCTTCCGCACCCATTTCTGGCATCGTTTCGCGCTTCCGTGGCAGGCGCTTGCGCTCGTGCTCGTCGCCGCGCCGCTCGGCGTCGCCTATTCACGGCGTGGCTCGGTGGGCGGCATCGCGGCCAGCGTGTTCATCTTTTTCATCTTCATGTTCGTGAACAATCTCTTCCTGAACCTCGGCAAAGGCGGCCATCTGCCCTCCTGGCTCACGGTCTGGATGCCGCACCTGCTGTTTGGCGCGCTGGGTTTGGTGCTCTTCCACTACCGCTCGCAGAACCGCGATCTGCCGCGCTTCCAATTCAAACTCTCCAAGCTCAAACCCCGTGTCGCACGCCCCCGCAATCGCAGTGGAGACGCCTCCCTGCCCGGCGCGTCCACAACTTGAGGCTTGAAACTTCAATCTTGGAACACATAAGGAAATTTGATGCAGCAAAACTGGTCCATCCGCAGCCGCGCGCACGAATGCGCCCTCACCGGCCGTCCTTTCGAGGACGGCGAGAGCTTTCACACCGCCATCTACTTTGATCCGCAGGAAAACGGCTACGTGCGCCGTGACGTGTGCAACGAAGCCTGGGCGCAGGAGCTGGAGCAGCGCAAACCCGTCGCCTCCTGGAAGACGGTGTATCAAAAGGTCCTCGTCGAGGCCAAACCCGAGATCGCGCCGAAGGAAAGCGCGCAAGCTTTGCTGCAACGCTTCATCGAAGAAGGCGATCCCCGCACCGACAACGCGCGCTACATCCTCGCCCTCATGCTCGAGCGCAAACGCCAGCTCGTGCAGACCGCCGAGAAGGAAGTCGATGGCAACAAGATGCTCTTCTACGAAAACAAAAAGACCGGCGAGATCTTCATCGTCCGCGATCCCGAGCTGAAGCTCGACGAAATCGCCCAGATGCAGGACGAAGTCGCCACGCTGCTCGCCTTCGGTGGTCCTGCGGCTGATGCGGCGAAGGCTGTCGGCGTCACGCTGACCGTCGATGGCGTCGTGCCTGCCCCGGATGCTACCGAACCAACGGAAAGCATCCCAGAAGCCGACCCCGCAGAGCCTGCTGCGGCCGAGCCAGAAAACACCGAAGCAGCCACCGTCGAAATCGAGGTGGAGATCACTACCACCGAATCCAGCATCTAGTAACCAGCATCTAGTATCCAGACCATGTCCCTCCAGCAAGACCGCGAAGAACTCCGCCAGATTTTGAAATCAAAGTCCGTCAAGACGGGCAAATTCACCCTCGCCTCCGGCAAGGAGAGCGATCTGTATGTCGATTGCCGTGTCACCACGCTTGATTCGCGCGGTGCGGTGCTCGTGGGGCGCGTGTTGCACGGTTTGCTGCGCCAGGAAGAGGCGAAACGCGGCCTCAGCATCGGCTCGCTCGGCGGTCTGACGATGGGCGCGGATCCGATCACGCTCGCCGTCGCGATGAGTTCCAGCATGGCGGGCGATCCGAAGCCCGTGCAGGCCTTTGTCGTGCGCAAAGAACCGAAAGGCCATGGCAGAGGCAAACGCATCGAGGGCAACTTCATCACCGAGCAACCCGTCGTCGTCGTCGATGACGTGATCACCACCGGCGGCTCGACCTTGAAGGCCATCGAGGCGATTCAAGAAGAAGGCGGCAAGGTCGCCTTCGCCCTCATCCTCGTCGATCGCGACGAGGGTGGCCGCGAGAACATCGAAAGCGCCGGTTATCCCGTCGTCGCCGCGTTCACGCGCGCCGATCTTGTTTGAGGCCGTTATTTGATCCGCACCTGCGCGTAATAGATCGCCGCCTTGCCTTCGTGGCTGGAATAATAGGTCACGTGAAGCAGATCATCGTGCCAGTAGAAGCCCGGATAGCTGCAATCGCCGCCGCTGGGCAGTTCGAGGATGGGGGTGAGGCTGTTCGCTGTCATCGCGAAGAGCACCATGTGCGGGCCGGGCGTGGTGCCGAAGCCGCGTGATCCGGCGATGAGCTTTCCATCCGGCAGTTCGATGAAATTGGGACCGCCGAGCGGCAGTCCGGTCGCGGCCCAGGTCCAGTCACGGTACGGGGCCTTCGCCATGCCGATGACGCCTTTGCGATCACCGCCCTGTCTGCTGACCAGCGCCAGTGCGCTGCCGTCTTTGAGGAAACGCAGCGTGGTTTCGCCCGCCTGGCCCGGCACGTTCATGATCGAGGAGAGTTGCCAGACGGCGCCATCGGTGCTGGCGTAGGTCTTCAATGACCATTCCTTCTCGGGCGCGGGGCCGCCGGAGTTCGGGTGAATGTTGTAGCAGGCCCCGTAGAAGCGTTTGTCCGCCGGATTGACTGACACACGCCACAACCAGTCGCCCTTGGCCAGCAGCTTCTGCATCGGCGTCCAGACCTTGCCGTCCATCGTGGTCGCATAGCGCGGCTGGCGGCCCTGTGTGGCGGATTGACCACCGCAGAGCAGATAGAGGCGTTTTTCGTCGGGGGTGACGATGAGTTTTGGGTCGCGCAGGTCCGTTCCGGCCTCGGTGATGGTTCCCTGGTCGATCCAAGTCTTGCCGCTGGCGGAGATCATGATGCGAATGACGCCTTCGCCCGTGGCGGCGGAATCCGACTCGCGGAAACAGCAGTAAAACAGGTTTTGAAAGCGCGTGAGATCGGTGAAGCCATTGTGCGGTGCCTTGTCCCAGATCTTTTCCACGGAAACCAGCTCCGCTGTAGGAGCCTGCGCGTGCAGCAGGGCGGCGGAGAACAAAACGGCGGCGGAAGCAAGGAAGGATCGGCGCATGATGCTCAATCGTACGCAATCGCCGCCGAGTTTCATCGTTTCTTTGGCCGGGTGGCAAAGAACAGTGCGATGCCGAGGCAGGCGACGAGGAAGATGCCGAACGTGAGCACCGTGAGCACGAGGTCGCGCAGATTTTTGTCCGGGATGAAGCCGAGCTTGTGGAAGTTCGTGAAGATCGTGGCCTCGAACTGGCGCTGTTTATCGGTATGACGCGTGACACTGCCGGTGGTGGTGGAAACATAGACGCGTGTCTCCAGCGCATCGCCCGCATCAAAGCGATGCACGGGCAGGATGCGGAAGATATTGATGTACTCGCTGTTGAAGGCGGTGAGGAAGTCGGTCTTCTTCACCTCGGCTCCGGCGAGGAAGTTTTTCGCGATCTCTGCCGCGTAGGCTTCATCACGTGAAGGATCGAACTTGCCATCGACCGCGCTGACGTATTGCGGTGTGCGCGACGCTTTCGTGTAAATCTGATACCACGGTTGTCCGCCGATGCCGCGCAGGTTCACGGCCTGCACTTCGGGATTGGCCTCGCTGAGCTTCGACACCGCTTCCGCGACGCTGAGCTTGATCGCGTTCACATCCATGCCACCGCCGGAAGGCTTTGCCTGCGGTGGGGGTGACTGTGTGCGCGTCATGACATTGTGCAGGACGCCGCTGCCGGAGGCGATGAGCACGGAGAGGCTGAACACGAGGCCGAGCCAGCGGTGGAGTTTGCGAAGGAGCTTTGGATTCATGAGCGAAGGGCTAAGAGCAGAGGGCAAAGGGACAGAAAGTTGAAGCGCAGGCAAAGGGCGCTGCGCGTCTCCACGCCCTTCGCCCTTTGCTCTACGCAGTGGGGGACTGCCTACCACTTGAATTCCACGCCGCCGTAGAACGCACGGCCGTCACCAGGAAGGAAGACGGCGGTGCTCCCGGCCACGGTGGCATTCTGCACCACGCCGGTGGTGGGGGAGTAGTTCTCGTCGGTGATGTTGCGGGCCTCGACGAAGAAGGAGACGCCCTTTTTCGTGCGGTAGCCGAGTTTCAGGCCCAGCAATGCGTATGGATCTGCGAACGTCGTGCGCGCCAGATCGGCCGCGAATTTGCGCGGCGACCATTCCACATTCGGGCCGAAGTAAAAGCCGCAGGGATGCTCATACAGCAACTCGGCGCGGTAATAAAACGGCGGGATGCCAGGCAGCATGCGGTCGCCCCAGCGCGCGTCACGCGCAAAGCGGAAGTCATTCCAGAGGAAATTCTGCCGCAGCACGAGACGGTCATAGCTGTCCTGTGAGGCGGTGGTCAGATTGCGCAGCAGGTCGGCGTTGAGCGCGAATTCGATGCCCTGGTGGATCGTGCGGCCGGCGTTCGTGGTGGTGGTGACACCGCCGGGCACGCCGAGAGCGAGGTATTCATCGTCCAGCCAGGCGTAGTAGTAGCTGAAATCCCAGGCCAGACGGCCGCGCTCGCCACGTGTGCCGATCTCCAGCGTCGTCGCGGTCTGCGGCTTGATGTTAAGCACGCCCGGCACGCCGCCGAGGATGCTGAGTTCGCTATACGAGGGCGGCTCGAAGCTGCGGCTGGCGTTGAAGTAGATCTGCGTTTTGGGATCGACCTCATAGAGCAGTCCCAGTTTCGGGCTGAAGCCCCAGGCCTCGAAGCGGTCGCTGTTGTTGATCAGGTTTGGCAGGCCGGTGAACTGGCCGGGCGGATTCACGCCGCCGAACAAGGCCTCCTCGTTCAAATCACGCGAGGTGTAGGACACTTGCGCGCCCATGATGAAGGACAGTTGCTCCGTGAGATGGAGCTGGTTCTGGAAGTACCACGTCAGGTTCATGGCCTGCAGCTCGTAATCCGCCACCTTCGCGCCGCGCTGGCCGCCGATGTTGAAGAAGCGCTGGTCCTGCGTGAGGCCATACATGAAGCTGGTGCCGACGGTCAGGTCGTTTTCCAGTCCGAGCAGCCTGCCGTGATGGTCGTAGCGCAGGTCAAAGCCGAGGTCGTTGCTGACCTGGTCGATGACCTGGAAAATCGGATGATCAAGGTCTTTCCACGACCAGAACAAGGAGAAGGCCAGCGAGTTGTCGCCTCCATCGGAATAGGTGAGCTTGTTGGCCAGGCGGAAGAGCTGGTAGTCGCGGCGCTGATAGCCGGCGCCGCCGGCCACGGTGGGGATCTGTGCTCCAGGCGCCGCCATTTGCGGGTTGTTTTCCATCTGTGCCTTGGTGAGCGCGCCCGGCAGTTGCGACTTGCTGTCCACCCAGGTGAGATAGAAGCGATTTTCCAGGTTCGCGCTGAGCTTGGTGCCGATGTTCGCGAAGATGCGCAGGCTTTCCTGCTCGCTGTAGTCGCGGAAACCGTCCGTCTGCGAGGCGGTGATGCTGGCGTAAACGTCGGTGTTGCCGCTCACGAAGCCTGAGGAGATTTGCGCACGGCGTGTGTTAAAGCTGCCAAATTCAAACCGTGTCTGGAACGGACTGGCCGTGTGGCCGGTTTGCGAGATGAAATTGATCGCGCCACCCAGTGTCGCCGCGCCGTATTGCAGCGCATTCGCACCGCGATAGACCTCGATGTAGTTGGAAGACAGCGGCTCGACGGCCTGCATGTCAAAGCTGCCATCGGCCAGGTTCAACGGCATGCCGTCCTGCATCAGCCAAAGACCGCGGCCATGGAAGGTGCGCTGGATGCCAGAGCCGCGAATGGAAAGACGTGCTTCTTCCGCACCAAAGCGTGATTGAATCAGCACACCGGGCGCGAAATCCAGCGCGTCCTTCAGCGTGCTGGCGCGCCCGCGTTTGTAATCCTCCGCATCGACGACGCCCGCGCCACCGGGGATGGTTTTGGCGAGTTGTTCTTTTTTTTCCTCCAGGCTGGGAACCGTGAGAGATGGCGAATCTTTTTTCGCCATGATGACGACTTCGTTGAGCTGGGTCGTCGGGGAGGCGGTCTGCGCGAACGCAATGCCGGTGAGAGATAGTAAAATGAGAATGGGAAATGGTTTCATGAAAGCGAGAGGGGGAGAAAGGCGGCCGCAGAAATGGCGGCATGCGCATGGGGCGTAGGCCGGACTTCCAAGTCCGGCAGTTCTGTGGATCGAACTTGGAAGTTCGATCTACAGGCTCAAGCCAGCCCGCGTCGTGGCGGCGGCGTCTCCGGCATCTCGTTTCGTTTCACCATCAACTCGCGAATCAATGCGAATGAAATGCTCTCTCCCGAAGGGGCGATCAGATTCGTGATCTCCACCAGCACGGCGTCCATCTTCTTCAAAGACTGCCCTGCCTGCTGTGGCTGCTTTTGATCTGAATCACGCCCCTCCTTCACCTTCGCGCACAGCGCACAGCCGTGCTGGCCGTCAAAGGTCTTCTCCACTGCCTCGATGACCGTTCCCTCACTGGCGAACGAGATCAGCATCCCCGTCCAGGCGATCCCCTGCAGCAGCGCCCAGTGCATGCCGAGCGAAAGACACACCAGCAGCACGATCCCGCGCTGCGCGAGGCGCATTGAAGGATGTGGGCGGTCTGCGGGAGACATGGGCGGCGATTATGGGAGAGGGTGTTTTAGTGTCAAGGCATGCAGGAACGACGACTGCCTTGATCCAAGGAGGCTCCGCAGCGTGCGCGGAGCCTCCCGGAAATCAGGCGCGGCGGTTATTTGCCTTTGAAGACATCGTGGCAGGCCTTGCAGTTGATGGCTTTTTTGAAGTCGCTGACGCCAGAGGCGTCCTTGGCCTGGACTTTCTTCACGGCACCGACGAGCGCCTGGCATTTTTCGACCCACTTGGCTTTGTCGCCCTTGGGTGGCGTCTCAGCGCAGATGGCCTGGTAGCATTTCAGGAGCTCGGCCAGATCAGCGTCCGTGGCTTCGCCCTTGCCGACCTTCTTGCAAAGGGCGTCTTCAGGCTTGTGGTACTTCTTCATGGCGTCCTTGATGACATCATTGGCGGCGGCGGAACCGAGGCCGATGGCAACGAACAGGAGGGCGAGTGCTGTTTTCTTCATGGGTGTGTTGTCAGGTGTGGTGTGTGTTGGGTGTTCAAATCCGCAGCGCGAACTGCGGATCGGAAATTGTCGCCCCCGCCCGGAAAACGGCCGGACGGAGGCGTCTAGTGAAACGAGGCTTGCGCCTCGAACTCTGCTCACCAGAAAGGGCCTCCACGGCAGTCATGCGTGTGTGCATGCAGGCCCGTGTGCCTGCTGCGCGATGCTGCCGCTGCGAGGAAGGGGCCGGGCGCAAAATGATAACACGGCTGTTTTCACAGCAGCGCTCTTTGAGCCTCAGGCCAGTGACCGCCGGGGCGGCGGCGTGTCGGGCGTGTGAGTCAACGCGCGAAGCCGCGCTTTCGCACGGACGGGATAAACGTGAGGTGGCGGCCTGCTGATGACGATGGCTGCAACAGTCGCAGCAATGAGGTGCTGCTTGATCTTGCCGTCGGCATTGGGCGCTTGCTTGTCATCAGCCGGCGCATTCTCCGTCTTTTTGGCAAGCTGGCAAAGCGGGCAGGGATGCTCTCCATCGAACGTCTCAGCCACCGCCTGCACCACGGAGCCTTTCTGCATGCTGTAAGTGATCAGCATGCCGGCCCAAGCAGTGGACTGGATGACGACGGTGTGCAGCCCGATGGAAACCATCAGGCCAAGCACCATGATCCATCGTGCGGCGGCGAACATGGCTGCCATTCAAGCGTGGAAGCGTCGGGAGAACAATGAAAAAATACTTCGGCGCTTACTTCATCGTCTCAAACCACGCCAGCAGGTCGAGGATCTGCTCCGCCTTCAATGAATTGAGCAGACCGGCGGGCATCGGCGAGATTTCGGAGATCGTGCGCTCCTTGACCATCGCCTTCGCGATCTCGCTCTTTTCCGGCGCGAGTGGATTGGGCCGCAGCACGACACGTTCGTCATCTTCACTCTCCAGACTGCCCGTGATCGTTTTTCCATCGCTCGTTTTGACCGTCACGTAACGAAACTTCTCGTCGATGAACTTCGAGGGGTTCAAGATGTGGTCCAGCAGGTCGCGGCGATTGAAGCGGGCGGAGACTTGAACCAGATCCGGGCCGGTGACACCGGCTGGCAGCGTGGGATCATTGCTCACGCGATGGCAGAACACGCATTGTGTGCGGATCAGCGCGTCTTTGGCGCTGTCGCGGTTGCGTGTCTTCGCATCCATCTTTGCCAGCAGCGGCTCCAGGTCTTCCAGCTTCCAATTTTTGAACGTGTGACCTGGCAGCGCATGCGGCGACAACGCCGCCGGTTTTGACGGTTGAATCACCGCCGCGAGTTGCACCGCCTCCTCCGGTTTCAACGCCGCCGCCAGCTCGCTGCGTGTGTCGCTGATCGCTTTGAAGAAGGTCGAGGCGCCATTCATCTTCTCCGCCTTGTTCAGCGCCTCGAAAACGACCTTCCGCTGCTCCAGCGTCCACCCGTCTTTGAGGTAGCGCAGCATGAACGGATAAAACAGCAGGTCTTCGGATGATGTGGCCGCCTTGAGCAACGGCATCGTCTTCTCGATGACCTGCGGCGACTTCAAATAGACGAGCAGGCGGCAAGCTTCTCGATTTTGTCGGCTGGCACCCTCTTTGCCGATTTCACCTCCCGACAATACGGGGTAATTCTTTTCAGCTCCTGCGAGTAGTGCTGTTGAATCCGCTTGGCTAGGGTGGCCCAAACGTGCACAAGCGATAGAGATGATGCGAAGGATGTACAAACTCTCACGCGAGTGTCCCAAATACCACGGAAAGCGCTTCGTTAAGCGATCCAAGATCGGAGAAAGATCTTCAGGCGTGCCTGTTCGTGCCAGAGTGAGCAAAGCAGGGAGAGCAACAGCTCGGCGATCTTCCGTCAGTGCTCTTTCTCGCCACTGACTAACCGGGATACGTTCCAAAGCGAGACGGGCCGCAAAAGGAACCATCTGACGGTTTTGAATCGCCATCAAGCTCCAGCAGGTTTCCAAGTTTGCTGACGCTTTAAAGTCCGAATGGATCGTTCCACCCAGTTCATCAACTAGCGGATAATCGTACAGGATCTCTCGCGTGAGATCCTCCCAATTTTCACTGCGGCTGTCGGAACTCTCTTTCCAAGTCACACGATAGAGACCACTTTGTGTTCCACGTCCACCCGTGATGAACCACATGGCACCATCCGGGCCGACGCAGCCGTCGGTGACATTGAGCGGCCTGCCAGAGACGAAAGCCTCTTGATCGCCCACATAGCGACCATTCTCAGCTGCCAAATGTACAGCGATGATTCTTCCGTAGCTCCAATCGAGGAGAAACAAGGCGTTTCGATACTTCGCTGGGAACTTGGCTTCATATCCAAAGAAGATTCCCGTCGGCGAGGACAACCCGATGTCGATCACGCTCGGCAGCGTGTCCGCATACCATGCGGGATAACGTCCCGTGCCTCGACGCCAGCCGAAATCAGCGCCCGGAACGACGTGCAGCACACGCGTCGGCATGTACCACGGTGTGCCGACATCGCGCTCCATGTCGGCGTCGAAGGTGAAAAGATCGCCTTCGTGGTTAAAGGCGATGTCGAGCGGGTTGCGTAGGCCACCGGCGAGCAGCGTGACTTTGCTGCCATCGGGCTTCACGCGAAGGATGTGGCCGGCGGGGAGTTCGACGTTGCCGTCGAACATGCTGCCATCCCAAGGATT
>CAMCWM010000006.1 GCA_945882215.1 Akkermansia muciniphila
TGCGCACCAACAAGCGCCTGCAACGCGCCGCCGCCCGCCTGCGCAACCTCAAGCGCGAGGTGCAGGAGTTTTACTGGAACAACCACGTCACCAGCGAAATCCTCGAGCTGCGCAACTTGGTCGAAACCGCCTCTCTCATCGTCGAATGCGCCATCCGTCGTCATGAGAGCCGGGGTTTGCACTACACGCTGGATTATCCTGAGACAGACAAGTCACGCGCGCCGCAGGACTCCACGCTGCGCCGCTATTGAGATTATTGCGGCTCTTGTGAAGACGGGGTCAGTTCAACGTTTTGAACGACGCCATGCAGGGTTTGTCCATCTTAAGGCGTCGATGCTTTGCAAAACACCAGTCGGATTTGCCAGGCAGCCCCGCTTCGCTTGGTGAATTACAGATTGCGGTTTACCAGGTGAACCTGCTACATTTTCACCAAATTGGCCCCCCCAATGCCTGCCCAACGCTCAATCAGTTCTATGATCGTCGCCGCGTCCCTCATGACGGCGGCATCGGCATTCAGTCAGGGGGCATCATCGGTCTCAGCGACCGGAGCCGTGGCGGCTATGAACAAGCGTGACACCACGCCGACGGCGGTGAAAAGCAAACCGGCCGCTCCGGCTCCGCCACCACGGAGCATCGCTTCCGCACTGCCCAATTTCAGCTCGCCCGCCATGCCGCATTTGGGTTACGCGAGATATCCGTGGAAAATCGACATCGTCGCCACCGTGTTCTGGGTGGGTGAGCAGCCGACGGAAAACAACCCCACGCCCAATGACAAAAGCTCCTGGGACACGAAGTGGATGGAGAATTTCGGCGGATATGACGACCCCGATCCCACCAAGCGCACCGACAACTTCACCCCGGTGGGGTTCACGCCAAGGCAGAATCCGTTTTACATCGCGCTGCCGTACAATGACGTGATCGACTACAACTCCCACAAGCCCGAGGCTTCGAAGGTCATCCCATGGTTCAAGCAGCGTTACACCCGCTCCGGCAGAACTGTTCTCAAGGGGCAGTGGGTGGCCATCCGCCACGGCAATCGAGTCTGCTATGCCCAGTGGGAGGACTGCGGCCCTTTTGTCACCGATGACCACGACTATGTCTTTGGCAATGCCCGCCCGAAAAACGCCAGCAACAACGGCGCCGGCATCGACATCTCCCCCGCCATTCGTGATTACCTCGGCCTGAAAAGCATGTCCCGCTGTGACTGGCGCTTTGTCGATGTGAGCGAGGTGCCTGCGGGTCCCTGGCGCTCCATGGGCGACAACAACCATTTCGTCCGCCAGCAGAAGGTCGAGAAGGAGCGCGAACAAACCGCCATCTCCTCACGCCTCGAAGAGCTTCGCCGCATGCGTGACGCGTATTTCAAAGAGAACGGCTCCCGATAATCACACCAGCCCGCGCCTGACCAGCGATTCTTCCATCGCGCGGTCGAGCAGCAGCACAGCGAGTGACTGTGTGGCATCATCAAGCAACTGCGTGGCGGCTTTGAGGGCTTTGGCATCGTGACCGGGGGATTGGAGCAGCCGACGGACCTCGGAAGCATGTTTGAGGACATCTGAGCGCTCCTCATCAGTGATGGCATCGCCAAGTTGGGTGAGCGCGGCATCGACGGCGGGGAGCAACTCTTCTGCTTTGAATTTCGACTCGGTCCAGATGCGTTCGTTCATGTCCTCGAAGGCGAAATCGACGCTCTCGGCGATCATTTGCTCAACGCGTTCGTCTTCCACGTCGATGGCGGTGCCGCTGATTTCGAGCGTGGTGTCCTGATTCGTGGCGGTGTCGCGGGCGAGGACGTGCAGGATGCCGTCCGCGTCGATGCTGAACTGCACACCGACTCGGGCGCTGCCTTTGGGACCAGCGGGGAAGGGTACCTCAATGCGGCCCAGCTCCCAGTTGTCCTTCGCCAGTTCGCGTTCGCCCTGCAGGATGCGGATGAGCATGTTGTCCTGGTTGGCGACGGCGTTGGTGAACATCTCACCTGCCTTGGCGGGAATGGTCGTGTTGCGCGGGATGATGATGTTCATCAAACCGCCGAAGGTTTCGATGCCGAGCGAGAGTGGCGTGACATCGAGTAGCAACACCTGCCGCAGACTGCCGCTCAAGATGCCTGCCTGGATCGTGGCACCGAGCGCGATGGCCTCGTCAGGATTCTGCGAGGTATTTGGCTCACGTCCGAAAAGTTCGCGCACATAATCGCGCACCAGCGGCATGCGCGTGCTGCCGCCGACGAGGATGATTTCGTCGAGCTGATCGAGTTTGATCTTCGCATCGCTCAACGCGCGCAGGCAGTGCATGCGCGTGCGCTCGATCCATGGGCGGGCGATTTTTTCGAGATCGGCGCGGGTGATGTCCAAACCGTTGAAGGCGGCCGTTTCATCAACGGAAAGCCGCTTTTTGACGGTTTCCGCCGCTTCGAGCACGCGGATGTCATTGGCGGGCAGATTGAGCCGTTCGGCGATGAATGCGGCGAGCATGCGGTCGAGATCATCGCCACCGAGTTGCGTGTCCCCGGCGGTGGAGAGCACTTGGAAGGTGCCATCGCGCATTTCGAGCACGGAGATGTCGAAGGTGCCGCCGCCGAGGTCATAGACGGCCACTTTTTGATGCTCACCGAATTTGTCGAGACCGTAGGCGAGTGCTGCGGCAGTGGGTTCGCTTAAAATGCGCAGAACTTCGAGTCCGGCGAGTTCACCGGCACGCTTCGTGGCATTGCGCTGCGCATCGTTGAAGTAGGCGGGAACGGTGATGACGGCCTGGGACACGCTTTGTTCCAGCGCTCGTTCGGCGACGGCCTTGAGATGCTTCAAAATCTCCGCTGAAACCTCGACGGGCGAGGTTTTCAAATCACTCAAAACATACGGCGGTACCCAGCCGCCTTCTCCGGGCCTGCGGCCGATGAGACGCTTCACGGAGGTGATGGTGTGCATGGGATGCAGAGCCCGTTGCCGCAACGCCACGGCTCCGACAGTGATTGTTCCGTCTTCAGCGAAGCAGACGGCGCTTGGCGTGCTGCGGCTGCCGTTTTCATCGGCCAGCAGGATGGGAAAGCCGCTGTCCACGACGCCGACGAGAGAGTTCGTGGTGCCGAGGTCGATGCCGAGGATGGGGGAGTTTGGGTTCAACGTTTCGGGAGGTTCACTCAGGGGGGCTTGCTAAACACTGCGCTTTGGTCAAAATCAAATCATGGAATCACTGACCACCAGCCTGACCCAGGGAACGAATCTCACCGAAGCCCAGATCGCGGAGGCTGCGACGTGCTTGGTCGATCCGGCGGTGACGGCGATGAAGAAGACGGATTTTTTGCGTGCGCTGGCGCAAAAAGGCGAGACGCCGGAGGAGATCGCGGCCTTTGTGAATGAATTCCTCAAGCTGGCGGTCGATCCGGGGATTGATCGCGCCAAATTGCCGGGACCGATGCTGGATGTCGTCGGCACGGGTGGCGACAAACTGCATCTATTCAATGTGTCGAGCACAGCGATGTTCATTTTGGCCGCAGGCGGTGTGTGTGTGACGAAGCACGGCAACCGCGGCATCACCTCGAAGGCGGGCGGTGCGGATGTGCTGGAGGCGCTGGGCATCAAGATCGATCTGCCGGTGGAAAAAGTGGTGCATGGCATTGAGACCATCGGCCTCGGGTTCTTTTTTGCGCCGCTGTATCATCCGGCGTTCAAGGCGGTGGCTGAAGCACGCAAGCTGCTCGCCGCCGAAGGCCAGCGCTCGATTTTCAACGTGCTGGGGCCGCTGCTGAATCCCGGCAGGCCGGACTACCAGCTCATCGGCGTGTTCGATCCGAAGCTGACGCGGGCTTTTGGCGAAATCCTGCTCAAGCTCGGACGCAAGGGAGCGTGGGTGGTGCATGGCAGCGCCGGGGCAGGGCAGGGGATGGATGAGCTTTCCACGCTGGACGTGAACGAAGTCTGCCAGATCGCGGGTGGTAAACTCAGCGAGATGAAGATCGACCCGAAAACGCTCGGCTTTGGCAAGGCAGCGCTGGATGAACTGGTGGGCGGCGATGCGGCGGAGAATGCGATGATTCTTGAAGGCGTGCTGGCAGGCACGATCAAAGGCGCGAAACGGGACATCGCCGTGTTGAACGCGGCGGCGGGTTTCGTGATCACTGGCATGGCGGCGGATCTGGCCGCAGGCAAGGCTTTGGCGGAGGAACTCCTCAATCGCGGTGCCGCGCATGTGAAGATGCGGGAAATGCAGGATCTGTGCTGAGCCATTTTCGTGCGAGACAGCGCGGCGGGAGATGTTACGATGGCGCGCGTCCCATCCCACCGCATCCATGCCGAATCCCAGTGAAGTGCTCCAGACCGTCCAGAAGGTGCCCTCCAGCATGTGGGCCACCATCGGCATCGTGGGCTTCATCGCTTTCGCCGCCGGACTGGCCTTTTCACGTGGCGTGGTGAAGCAGTTGCTCGGCGCGGTGACGCTGGCGGTTTCTGTGGGCGCGGCGTGGTATGTGTTTCGTCATCGGGTGCAGATTTTTGGCGCCGCAGGCATCAGCATCACCACGGATCGCCTGTTGATGTTGTCCGTGGCGGCCGGGCTGCTGACCTACTTCCTCTGCAAAATGGGAACGTACTTTCTGGCCGCTTTCGGCCTGCTGAAAATGCTCGGCGGCCTGGATGGTTGGAAGGGGCTGATCATCAGCTTTCTTCCTTCCGGGGCGCTGTTGTGGATCGGCAGCATGGTGCTGCGGCTCGTCGGCAGCCTGTATGGCATGGAAAACGCGGCTGAGATCGTGAAGAAAGGCGGCGAGGTGGGAAGCCAGGCCAAATCCTTCTGGTACAGCCTCAGCCAGCGCATCGACAACAGCTTCCTCGGTGGGGTGGCGAAAAAACTCGATCCCTACGACATCAAGCCCACCGCGAATCTCGCCCGCCTGCTGATCCTGTGGCCCGAGGGCAGCATGTGGCAGCAGCTTGCCGCTCAAAGTCCTGCCACCGCCCAGGCGCTCAATCATCCGCGCATCGTTGAGCTCGGCTACGACCCGGCCGTACGCAAGGCGATCGACAACCGGGACTTTGCCGGTCTGATGCAGATGAGAAAAGTCGAGGACGCCGCCAATCATCCCGATTTGCAGCCGCTGCTGGGCGGATTGGCGCTTGAACAAGCGATGGATTCCGTCGTTTATCAGCGCCCGCAGCCGGTGCGCTTGAATTGATGCCCGGCGCGTCCATTCTCGCCCCAGATCATGCCCAAGTACATCGTCACCATCGGCCTCGAAGTTCACGCGCAGCTCACCACGCAGAGCAAGATGTTCTGCGCCTGCCCTGCCGAGTATGGAGCGGAGCCGAACACGCACACATGCCCCACCTGCCTCGGTTTGCCGGGAGCGCTGCCGGTGTTGAATCAGGCTGCCATCGAGAAGACGATCCTCACGGGGATGATGCTGGGCTGCGAAACGCCACCCGTGGTGAAGTGGGACCGCAAAAACTACTTCTACCCGGACATGCCGAAGAATTACCAGATCACGCAGTTCGACATGCCGCTATGCATTGGCGGCGGTGTGCCTCTGTATGATCTGGCGTATCCGAAGGACGCGCAGAAGAGCATCGCCAATCCGGGCAAGGTGGTGAAGCTCACGCGCATTCACCTGGAGGAGGACGTGGGCAAGTCCACGCACTACGACAAGTTCACCACGCTCGACTTCAACCGCGCCGGCACGCCGCTGATGGAAATCGTCAGCGAACCGGACATCGACAGCGCGGAGGAGGCCTTCGCCTACCTGACCAGCCTGCGGCAAATTTTGATCTACGGCGGCGTCAGCGATGCCGACATGGAAAAGGGCAACCTGCGCTGCGACGTGAACATTTCTTTGAGGCCCGAAGGCCAGAAGGAACTCGGATCGAAGATTGAGCTCAAAAACCTCAACTCGATGTCCGCTGTGCGTCGGGCGATCAAGTTTGAAACCGAGCGTCAGGCCGAAGCTCTGGATCGCGGTGAAAAACTCCTCCAAAGCACCCGCCGCTGGGACGATGACCGCGGCGAGACCACGCTCATGCGCACGAAGGAAGACGCGCATGACTATCGCTACTTCCCCGACCCCGATCTGCTCCCGGTGCGCACCGCCGATCTCGTTGCCAAGATGAAACCGCAGGTTCCCGAGCTGCCGCATGAAAAACGCGCCCGTTTCGAGCTGGACTACGGTTGCAGCGCCTACGACGCCGGGGTGCTCGCGAGCGAGAAGGAACTGGCCGCTTGGTATGAGGCCGCCGTGGCTGCTGACAAAGGCGTTCCGGCCAAAAAAATCGCCAACTGGGTCATCAACGACCTGCTCGGTGCTCTCAACGACCGCTCGCTCAGCCTTTCGGAGTGCCCCGTGAAGCCAGAAGCGCTCAGCGCGCTCGTTGCCACTGTCGAAGCCGGCAAAATCTCCAACAACCAGGCCAAAGAAGTCTTCGTCGAGATGTTTGAGACCGGTAAACCCGCCGCCGACATCATCAAGGCCAAAGGCTTCGAGCAAGTCAGCGACACCGGTGCCTTGGAGGCCATCGTGGAGCAAATCTTGGCCGCGAACCCCGACAAAGTCGCCGAAGTCCAGGCTGGCAACGAGAAAGCCATGAACTGGTTCACCGGCCAGGCCATGAAGGCCAGCCAAGGGAAAGCGAATCCGAAGATGGTCACAGAGATCGTGCGCAAGAAGGTGCTGGGATAAGGCCGCTGTGCGGCAATGACGAAACCAGAATGAGGAATGACGAAGGGAAGCCCGGAATGGCCTGCCATTCGGATTTCGGCATTCGTCATTTTGCCACCCCACAAACCCCTTGCACCTTGGGAGCGGGCGGCTATTCTCCGCGCCCTTTTTCAGACTACCCCCAGCCCCTTAACTCACCATGTCCCAACATAGCAGCCTCAAGACTTCCGGCTCCGTCGGCACCAAGCGCAGTGTTTTGAAGCGCGGCGAGCGCGTCAAGCTGCTCAAATCCCGTGGACTTTGGAAAGAAGGCCGTCTCCCGACGAACCTGCCCAAGACCAAGCCGGAATAAGGCTTCCCCGTGCGCCTCAATCGTTATCTCAGCCAGTGCGGCGTGGCCTCACGGCGTGGCGCGGAGGAAATCATCCTCGGCGGGCGTGTGTCGATCAACGGCCACATCATCAAGGAACTCGCCACCCAGGTCGAGGAAGGGGACAAGGTCGTTGTGGATGGCTCCCCGGTGCGCACCGAGACGCCTGTCGTTCTCGCGTTGAACAAGCCCAAGGGCTATCTCTGCTCCCGTGGCGACACGCATGAGCGCATGACGATTTACGATCTGCTGCCGCTCAAGTATCAGAATCTGCATCACGTCGGTCGCCTCGACAAAGAAAGCGAAGGCCTCATTCTCCTCACCAATCGCGGTGATCTTTCCCATCGGATCATTCACCCGAGCCAGGGAGCCGAAAAGGAATACGAAGTCGTCGTCGATCAGCCGCTGAACGCGGAAGTGATGGCCAAGCTCGTCAAAGGCATGATGACCGAGGAAGGTTTCGCCCGCGCTGAACGTGCCTGGGTGGACACCGGTTACCGGGCGCACATCGTCCTGAAAATGGGGCTCAAGCGGCAGATCCGCATGATGCTCTACTACCTCGGTTACGAGGTCACACGCCTCACGCGCATCCGCATCGGCTGGCTGAAACTTCACGGTCTGGCCAAAGGCGCCTACAAAGAACTCACGCCCACCGAAGTCGAGCGCTTCTTCAAAGAAGAACCCGCCAAACCGCGTCTTGAGCGCAAGCCCGCTGCTGAGGCAGAAGGCGAATCCGAAGGCCGGCCACCGGCTCGTGGGAAAGGCTCCAAGGATGGCGAGCGGCGTTTCAAACCCACTCGCGGCAGAGCGGGCGGTCCTCCAAGGGAACGTGACCTCAGCGAACGCGAGCCGGAAGCGCGCGAACCGCGCAGCTTCAAACCCACACGAGGCAAAAAAGGTGGCCCACCACGTCGTGATTCCGCGGAAGGACCATCCCGCTTCAAACCGAAGCGCGACTCGTTCAGCCCGCGATCACGCTCAGGCGGAACGGCGCGGGACGAAAAACCACGGGGGCGCTCAGGTCCGCCAGCTCGCCGTCCAGCTCCACGGGGGCCTCGCCGCGGTCCGAAGTCACGGTGAACTCACGCGTCTGGATGTAGTCCAGGTACTCGCACTCTCGGTAGCCGTCGAGCAGCATGCCGCGCAGCAGTTGGATGAATTCCATGCCGCCCAGACCGCGGAAGATGATCAAATCGAGCAGCCCGTCCGTGTTCGACGCATCGCGGAACAGTGGAAACGGTCCGCCGTAGTGTTTGCCGTTGCCAATCAGCACCACGGTGCCCAGCAGCGGAGGTTTGCCGTCGATCTGCACACTGAGCGTCGGCGGAGTCTGCATCAGCACGTTCACGGCGCTCATCACATAGCTAAGCGGGCCGTATTTTTTCTTCTGCTCCCACGAGGTGTCCTGCACGATTTGCGCGTCGAGACCCACGCCGCCGAGCTGCACAAAGTAATGCTCGTTTGCCATCCAGAGATCGATTTCCTGCCGCGTTCCGCTCGTGATCTTCCGCCAGCAGCCTTCGATGTCCCGGCCTGGCAGCTTCAGCTCCACGGAGAACACATTCATCGTGCCCAGCGGCAAAACACCCAGCGCCGTGTGATTCTCACCGGGTCTGCGGCGCGCGTTGGCGCGGCAGATGCCTTGCAGCACCTCGTTCATCGTGCCGTCACCGCCGGCGGAGACGATGAGTTCGTGCCCTTCCGTCGCCAGCCATTCTGCGATCACCGCCGCATCGCCGGGGGCTTTCGTGAGATGCAGTTCCGGCTCGGGCGTGAGCTTGCGCAGGGCATTTTCGAGCGACGCAGCTTTGGTGCTGCGTGCGGCGGGATTCAAAATGACCGGGATGGGCATGGCGGGGCGCATGAATGGCACGCGCCAGCCGCTTGGCAAAGACTGATGCCTGGACGCTTGTGAAACTTTTCACAAAATCGGGTTGCCGCACTCCATGCGGCTCCGATAATCGACTCCAGCCCCCATTTTTGCTCATGCCTGCCCCTGCTGAAGCCCCTGCCGCTACTCCCGCCCCACCACCGCCCGCCGATCTGGTGAACGTGCAGATCGATGGCGTCTGGCTCAAGTTCCCCAAAGGCACCCGCATGATCGAGGCCTGCAAGCAGGCCAAAGCGGAAGTCCCGCACTACTGCTACCACCCGAAACTCTCCTCCCCCGGCAACTGCCGCATGTGCCTCGTCGAGATGGGCATGCCGCCGCGCCCCGCTCCCGGCACCGAGCCTGAAAAAGACGAGCACGGCATGCCGAAGATCGGCTGGATGCCGCGTGCGGTCATCGCCTGCGCCAACACCGTCGCTGAGGGCATGGGCATCCGCACGGATTCCCTCCTCACGCAGGAATGCCGCAAAGGCGTGATGGAGTTTTTGCTCATCAATCACCCGCTCGACTGCCCCATCTGCGATCAGGCGGGCGAATGCCGTCTGCAGGAGTTCAGCGTCGAGCACGGCAAAGGCGAAAGCCGCTTCCGCGAGGACAAGGTCAAGAAACCGAAGAACGTCGATATTGGCCCGCGTGTGCGCCTCGATGACGAGCGCTGCATCATGTGCAGCCGTTGCATCCGCTTCACTGCCGAGATCGCTGATGATCCCGTGCTCGGCTTCACCGAACGCGGCAGCCACACCACGCTCGCGGTGCATCCTGGCAAGCGTCTCGAAAACAACTACTCGCTCAACACCGTCGATATTTGCCCCGTCGGTGCTTTGACCTCGAACGACTTCCGCTTTCAGCAGCGCGTCTGGTTCCTCACTGAGACGAACAGCATCTGCACCGGCTGCGGTCGTGGTTGCAACATGGAGATCGGCGCACGTGGCGAAACCGTTTATCGGCAGACGCCACGCGATAACAACGACGTGAATTCCTCGTGGATGTGCGACCAAGGCCGTCTCGACTTCCATTTCGTGAACAGCGAGTTCCGCCTCACCGATCCGATGATCAAAACCGGCGGCAAACACAACATCGCCACCTGGAAAGCCGCGCTGAGCAACATCGCCACCGCTTTGGCCGGCAAGAAGGGTGAAGAAATCGCCATCATCGCCAGCGCCCGCATGACCAACGAGGAACTCTTCTTCGTGAAGCACCTCGCCGCCCAACTCGGCACCACCAACGTCGATGTCATCCCCCGCACCGGCGGCTCCGACAACTACCTCCGCGCCGACGACCTCAATCCGAACACCAATGGTGCCAAACTCATCCTCGGCATCGAACCCGGAGCCAAACTGGCCGAAATCACCGAAATGATGAGCCGTGGCCGCCTCCGCGCTGTCTTGGCTCTTGGTGAAAACCTGCTCAAAGTCGGCTTCGCCCAACGCGACCTCGAAAAAGTGCCGTTCATCGCCTCCCTGCACATTTTGGCCAACGCCAGCGCCGAACTCAGCGATGTCGTCCTCCCCGGCACCGCCTACGCCGAAAAACGCGGCAGCATGATCAACGTCACCGGCCGCCTCCAGCGCCTCAACCGCGCCGTCAAAGCTCCCGGCAACGCCCACGACACCTGGGAAATCCTCCGCGACCTCATCGTCGCCCTCGGCGGCTCCAACGGCATCCACACCGTCGAAGATGTCTTCAAACGTCTCGCCACCGAGATCCCCGTCCTCAATGGCCAAAGCTTCTCCAAGATCGGCGATCAGGGCGTCCGGGTGCTCGAAACCGCCGAAAAGATCCCTCTCCTTGAGCGTGAGAAGGAACGTAAGGCGAAGGGAATCATTGTTGGGTGAGCCAGCGAGGAAATATCTGGTTTCCGCTGACTCTTCAGGGCGGATATCATGCTCCTCAGCATGCACTCAGCGTGTCACTTCGACAAAGGTGTGAGTCAGTTTTGGATTCATGTACAACATGGCGGTCGCGATGTTGGACACCGGATGTATCAGGTGCGCGGTGCGTGACATCGCGAGCGTTCTGGCGAACATGTTGCGCACATGGCCGCTGCCATAAGTGTCGTGGCAGACCGGACTTTGACCGGTCAAAGGAACCCTGTTGATGACATCCCAAGTCAGCATGCGGCCGCCGAGGCGCGCATGAAACTCATAAGCGGCCTCATCAGAGTCGGCGCAAACGAACACAGGGGCGTATTTGGACACGGCATTCACCGCCTGGCACATATCATCCACGGAAGGAAGGACTCCCGTGAGTTGCTCGCGCGCCAGACCTTTCTCCCCACGATGAAGCACGGCCACACATTGGTGAAGCGATTCTGGCAGTATGGAGTTTGCAATGCCCAGCACCTCGGTCTTCACCTCGATCTTCTGAAACTGCCCGTGCAGGCGCTGACGCCAGTCTTCACCAAGTTTATACAGATGTCCGGTCCGGCTCCCGGTGTACCTGAGGTGTGGATACTCCATCACGATGGCCCGATGTTCTCCTTCGAGAGGAGCGTCGCGCAAGGGATGGCAGATGACCTCCCACAAGTTTTTTTCAGTGACATTTCTGTAGAATGTCTGTCCGGGCGGAAAGCTGACTTCAACACGCGGATAAATCTCCATGCAGGTGATGACCTTGTTGAAGAGGGAGAAAATACCTCCTCGATGTGGAATAACGACGCAGGCATCCGGACGTGACACCGGCTTGGCGGGATGGCTGGTGGATTCCTGGCATGCTGGTGCCTGCGCTGAGGGGTCGTTCATGCGGGTGCTAGTTTGAGCAGCTTGGGTTTTGCACCCAGCGCTTCGGCAATCATGAGAAACCCTGATGTCACCGTTCCAAGAACGAGCTGACAATGTCCCAACATCCAAAGATCCACCACGGCATCCCTGACGTCCGTCTGGCGTAAAGATTCCTTCCATGCCTTGTCATGGCTGATGAAACGAATGCCATCTGTTGCGAGCCAGCCGGACCACCGAAGAAAGGCCGCATGATCGTCGGACGCCAGATAAAAACAGGCATGGGGATTCACCTTGGCTTCGTGCCGGACCTCATCGAGCAGGGCGATGTCGTGCATGGCCAGATTGGCCGAGGTTATTTCCTTCCTGAATGGGTGGTTCACAACATCCGTGCGCCTTACATGGATACCAATGAGTGGATTGCCGTGCGCTATTGCCAGGCATGCGTCAATGTTTTGCCGGACCGCATCCACCGGCTTGAAGGAACGTATCTCCGACCGCCAGGCATCCTTGAAGGAATCCAAGCTGTGGTAGGGACCGTGATCCAGGCCGCAGGGGACAAGGCGTCCCCAGAATTCCCAAGGTGTCACGTTGCTCGGCATGGAAATCAAGACGCTCCTTGGAGGTAGCGCCGGGATGTCCTTTGGATCGCGGCATACCCCTGCCGGATAGGTGAAGAGCGACTCATACGTGGCCGGACACTTGGCGTTCGCAGACCAACCGTATAGCAGGCGCATCCGGTTCGCCTTGGTCCATGCCAGACCGCAAGCGAGACCCCGCAGCCTATCACAAAGACCGTATTGGCCGTGCATATTTGACCAACAGGCCACTCGCTCCTGAATTCCAAGGTGTTCGAGCCAGTTCATGCAGCGTGTTTTCAACATTGTCCATGAAGAGCGCGTTGGATTTGGCGGGGTTTTGGTGACGGAAAAACTCATCAGCCGTCCTCCCTTCGTTCCATGAAGTAGTTGGCGAGACCTTCGCTCATTGAATGGGGGGCGGTCTCGCTCCACTCGATCAGGCCAGCAGGAGTCCGCATAATGTGCGAGGGTGCGAAATTACGCATCATTTCACGCCGGCTCACATAACGGCGCTCGGCGCGGTCTCCGTGCCATTCGTGCCAGACATCTCCCGCCAGATAGGCAACTCGACCCTGGCACCACTCTTTTACGGCGGTGGCCCACACCTCGTGATGGTGTCGACTGGCATCCTGAGTGTAGCCCACGGCCGTTTTCATGGAAGCAGACAGGGGTATGTCCAGCAGAGTGGCTGCTGTGACAGTGTCGCCCGAACCCGCCAGAGCGAGATCATACAATCCCGGACTCATCAACCAGAAGTCTCGGTGGGCTGCCCACGCAAAGCCTGGGTGAGCCCACTCGTCCCTCCGAGCCTTCACAATAGCGTGCCTGGAAAGCTCCATTCTCCCTTCGCGATCCATCCAGCAGGCGCGCTCAAACAGCTGGATGACACGGGCGCCGTTTTTGACGGCTTCCAGCAGCTCCGCTACCCATGTAGGGCGTTCGAACCAGACGTCAGCGTCCACCCAAGCCAGCACCTGACAGTGGTCCGGCACGCGTCGTGCCAGTTCGTTGATGGCGGCCTCTTTCTGCCAAAGAACACCGCGCTGGGTGACATATTCGACCCACCAGCCCGGAATTCCCGCAGTCACAGGGAGCGTTCCCTGAAGACATATCTCCATTCCATACACCGTGACGCCAAGGCTACGGCATTGAAGCAAAAAGCGCATGAGGTTCCTGCGCGGTTCGGTGAAGCCGGCGAAGTTGAAGTGGGTGCAGAGGACGGCGACCGGATGTCCATTGGAGCCATGGGGAACATACTGCGGCGGCGGAGTGATTTGCGCGAAGGGAGGTCCGATGCGATCGGATTGCTTGGCCGTCCCATTTTTGTCGTCCGGTCTGCAAATGGTGGCTGCAACCGGTGTTTCCACAGTCTTTGTCCCGGAGTGTTGCGCCAGCGCGTCGAGAATGCGGACGTTTTCTCCGGGAAAATCGGCAGACGACCGCCTGCCGTCCAAACCAAGACCCGGCCAGAGCGTGGAAGTGGCACCGACATGCTCGGCGAGGCTGGGCGCATGCATCCAGAAATGATGCTTGGTTCGGACACACCAATCTCCAATGACCGAATCCACGTTTTTCGTGCCGTCGAGGATGCCTTTCTGCCGGTGCGCAACCACCTTCGGGTCGGATAGAAAGGTGCGGGCCGCAGCATTGGGGAAAATCAACGCCTGCGCCCCCCATGCCTGCCAGCCAAGCTCCGCATGGAAGAAGCCAGCACTTTTTTCAGCGGCCAGATGGCCCGGGGTATGCAGCGAAACCACCCCGACAACCGCGCCTTTCGGCCATAGGCGCTCTTCCAAGTAATCGCGCAGTCCGCGGCAGAAGATCACATCATCCTGCACCATGAGGTAGGCGTCCGCGTCGGGCTGGCGGAGGTAAAGCTCCTGAAGCCCGAGGAAAAAGTTTGGCCAGGCTCCCAGAGCTGGCCCATTTCGGTGGATGACCGCCACGGGGCCGCTGATGAGCCGGGCGGACCAAGTGCGTGTGCCTGCTTCGGCGAAAAGGTGCACGTGCTCTGTCCAGCCCGCTTTGCGCAAGGAGCGCAGCGCACGGTTCAGCGTGGCCTCCGAGCGTGGCGCTGTTGTCATGCCGACGGCCCAGCGCGCCACCTTTTGCGAAGGCGGTCGCGGCTTGTAGTCACGGCACTTTTGGCAGTGCTGGATGGTGGTGGTCTGGTGGCGTGGGTGATGGCATTGGAACACTTTTCGCCGCACGTTGCCCCGGCAGGTGCGACACTGCTGCTCTCCAGTCTGTGCGCCGAGATGGCGGCACGGGTGCGGACTCGGGCCGCCTGCGCGCTGCTCTGGACTGGCAGATGACACATCTAGATATCGGATGACCAGCGGCAGCATCATCGAGGCGGTGGCCGCGTCACATCCGGGGACGCCGCCCGCGTTTTTGACCTGCTGCAGCGCCTTGTAGAGGGTGGAGGCGACGATGCCGTTTGGCTCCTCGGCGGTCGGTGGTGCGCTCTCGCAACACCGCGCGCATTCATGTTCGTTCACCGCGCACAGCGCCGGATTCTCCGCACCAGAGATGCCCAATGCCAGCAGGCAGGCATGCGTGGCTTTCCCGAGCGGCGCTGGGAGAGGCTGGCGGTAGGGGCAGGCGTCAGGCATTCTCGGCATCACGATGGTTCCCACAGTGAAACCCGCCTCATAGAGATTTGCGCTTAGGCCACAGCAGCCAGAGCACCAGCGCGGCCGTCAGGACGCCCAATACCGGGCCGGTCCACCCGGACAGGGATTTCGCCTCTGCCCAGCGGCCGCCCAGCCATGTGGCACCCAGCCCCATGACGACCGCCAGGATGATGCGGATGAGCGGAGAGCCTTCATCCACGTCTGGTAGACATTCCTCCCACTTGGCTCCACGGCTGGTCCCCCTTCTGCGAAGCTCAGCTTTGCTCAAGATTTTGTTGCATGTCGGGTGGTACCCCGAAGCGCATCGGTTGTCGCCACAGCAACGCATGACACCAAATTGGTCGATGTCTGCCAGGAAATATCCACCGGGGTGGCTGCCTGGGGGATAGGAACCCGGGTCTCCAGAGCAAAGTGGAGCGGTCGCGGCTCGCAGGAAGGTTTCACGCATGGATTCTTTCATGAGGAGTCGGTGGGATAGTATGATGCTAGCGTTCGGCGGTAAAACGTGGCAAGATCATTTTTCAGGAATTTCAGGAGGCACGATCCGTGCCAGACGCAGTCCGGCATGGGTCGCTGCCGATTTACGTCCTGTCATGAAGATCTCTTCTTGTCCCATCCCCCCCGGATGCGTCGTGTACGATCCCCCATACACCTCTCCAATCTCAGTACTTTTCACCTCTCGGAGAGCATGTCCCCATTCTCCGGCATTTCCCAAGGTGTCCCATAGTCCTTGGTCGTTCGGCAATAGAAGTGCGACGTCATTCGCATGAACGCCAGAGTTCAGCGCTCCCCAGGCGAAGAAAGTCATGTGCGTTCTTGCATTACCAAAGTCATAGCTGCCCTTCGGAACAGAGGCGGCCGCAGTCTTCCATTCCGTGCGCGTGGGCAGCCGGTATCCCGCGTAGCTGTTCGTGTCGAAATCGGGCTTTGAGCCTGCAACCGCATAAAGGTGCCCTGCAAGCTCTAGGTTCTCCTTCGCGGACAACCAATCGCAATAATTCGCCGCCTGTTCCCAGCGCAGGCCATGCACCGGTGCGTCCTTGTCTTCATCCTTGGCGGGAATGAACTGCACGAACCGGGAAAACTCGGCTTGTGTGACCTCGCAGGCACCGATGGCGCATCTGCGGCCGTCTGGCAGCCGGATCATGCGCATGTCAACGCCAGAGGGGGTCACCCACCATCCTTTTCCAGACTCCGGGAAGGGAAGGCGCGGCAGTTTTTTCTGCCACTCGGCCAGTTCCAGGTCTAGTGACCAGCGCTTCATCAAGGTGGCGATGGAGGAGTGCACGCCGCCATCCGGATCTGTTGTGTAAGCATCGCGTAACCACGCCAAGGTGCGTTCATGCAGCGATGCTGGCAACAGCGACGTCGGATACGCGCTCAAGGCCAGCAGCACCGCCTGACGCACACCAGCATCCTTCTCCACCAGCAGTCGCTTCACCAGCGTCTCGAGCGGAACACCAGCGGCGGCAGCATTGACGAACAAAAAAGTGCGCAAAGTGCGGTCGGCCTGCCGTCTCAGGCATGGCCAGAAACTCTCCTCCCTGCCGAGACAGAGTCCGGCCAGCAGCACATTGGCATGGGCTGCGAGGGCGGCTTCGTCGTCGTCGCTTAGAAGCTCCGGTTCGCTGCCGCCTGCGATCTTGACCTGCGGGGCCTTGAACCCTGCCAGCAACTCTCCCGCCCCGGAATGTCTTTTCAAAGCCTGAACCACAGGCGGCATGGCAGAGGCCGGGACCAGCCTCAATAGCTTCACAAGTTCTGTTGGTGCCTCGGCGTGCAGGCTGGCCATCAACGCCGCGACATGCTTCTGATCCGCCTCAATCTGCGCGGAATGCAGCGCTTTTTCCAGCAAGGGGGATAGCTTGTCGGCACGCCGACCCAGCAGGGCCGCCCATGCGGCAGGTTCGCTCACGGATGTCACCAGCCAGCGGGCCGCGTTCTCGTCCACGCCGTCGAGTGTGGAGCCACCCTCCTCAAAAGCTGTCAGTGCAACGTAGGCTCGCAGTTTCTGGCCGTTGACGGCCTCCGCGTTTTTCAAGACGGCGTGAAAAATTTCCGGCGCGGGCTGGTGGCTTCTCAAAGCCTGGCGAATCGCCCCGAAGACCGTCGCGTCAGCGTCCAGCATCGCAGTGGCCAGGACCGGCACATGGGATGGGTTGTAGTCCACAAGTGCCAGGCGTGCGTTCAGCCCTGCGGTGGTGGTCAGGGGCAGCATGGCGGCTTCTGCCAGCCTTGGCTGCACTGCCTTTCTCCAAGGTTCGGCATGTTTCATGAGAGTCGCCACTTCGTTTGCTGGCGCGGATAGCACTCTTTCAGCCAGATCATCGCCGCGCATTACGGCGCGGAGTTCATGCAGGCCCCATCCTCCTGCGCAGAGCATGATGACGCAGACTGCGGCCCAAGTTTGGGCGCGGTTCATGCCCTTGCGCATCCAGCGCCTCTCCTCATTCGTCCATCGCGAGCTATTTGTGAGCATGCGCAAACGAAGCCACTCCCAGACCCCCGGCAGGCGTGCGGGATCGGGACGCGCGTGCCATTCGCGTGCTCGTTCGCCCAACCGGATCTCGGCGCGTCCAAGCAGCGTGTCCGCCTTGCGCGCCAGAAGCCATACGCGCAGGGCTGGCACCATGTGATCATGTGTGAGCTGCCAGGACGCCTGGCCGTCCGATGTTTCCAGCGTGTCCACCGGCGTGAGCAGGCGCAGATCGGCATCCAGCACATGCAGCAGTTCATGGAAAGCTTTGGGATGTGATTCGTAGCCGGATGCCGCCTGCAACTCCGACTGCTGGCGGGCGGCACCGCGCACATCGCCTGTTTCAGGCACAAAGAGCTGCAACACCTGCCGGGCCGCCTGTTCATGAACCCGGTGCGGCCCGCGCGCAGAGGTGCCGCAGAATGTTTCTTCCAGAAATGTCACGGCGACTCCGCTCACACCACCCACCTGCCGCAGGCCTTCAGGACTCCACTCGCGATCACGGAACATCTGTGCGAACAAAGCCAGCCTCACCGGCGAAACCCGCCGGTCTTCCTCCAAACTGCGCACCGACTCGCGGATGAACTCGAGAGCGGTCTTCGGAAGCGGCACGGCAGGATCTTCCGGCAGGCACTGGTAGGCGCGGCCGAAGCTCTCCAGCACCATCTCCGCGTGACGCGGCTCAAACAGATCCACCAGTGCGCTGTTGTTATTATCCAGTTCGACGTCTGCCTCGGTGAGCAGCCGGCTCACGCTGCGCCAGAAATCGTCGCGTACCAGCATGAGCATCTGGATCTGTGTGCCGTCGCACTGCCGTAGCGTGTTTAACAGCGCAGGCCCCTCTTCTAAGTCTGGCATCAGCTCATCACCGCCACCGCTGGGAAGCGTTTCACCGTGGGAATCCACAACGTCTTCCACTGCGGCGGTTGATTCGCCCGCCCGCAGCCATTGTTCCGTCTGGTCGATCACCAGCAGCAGCTTGCGCCCGCCACGCAGCAGCCCGTTGTGACGCAGCTTTTGCAGCAGAAGTGGGGGCGATTCGCCGAAAGGAGCCAGCGAAGGAAATTTTTGCCACAAGGCTTTCGCCAGGCGCGTCGCATTGCCCGCGCTTCGCGCTTCGTGAAACAGCACGGTGACATGCTCTGCGCAGCGTGGCAGCAGGCCGGCGCGTATGAGAGAAGACTTGCCGCAGCCAGACGGTCCGTAAAGAACTCCCACGCGAAAGGCGGACTGTGGATCATCGGTTTCGATGCGCTGTTTCCAAAATCGGAGGCTCTCCGGCAGGCCGTGTCGATCTCGCGGCCCGGGAACCAGCGTCAGGAAAAAATCCGCGTCGCCTTGGTCGAACGCCCGCAGGCCACGGGGCACGACACGGGGTTTCGAGGAGTGCGGGCCGGTGGCCCCCGTGCGAGGAGCGGCGGCTTGAGGTGCATTGCCCGCCGCCGTCCCCGTCGCCGCAGGAGGCGGCACGCCCACCACGGTTTCGCGCATCGCAGCCTGCCACTGGCGGAGATCCTCCAGCATGTCGGTGGCCATCGCATACCGCAAGCGGATCTGTGGCTGCAGCGCCTTCAAACAGATGCGTTCCAGCTCTTTGGAAACGCGGGGTTCTATCTGACGTGGCGGCGGCGGCCCGCCGGATTCCAGCAGGTCCATCTGCTGCCGCACTGAACCGCACGGGAATGCCTGCTGACCCGTCAGCATCTCAAAAAGCACCGCCCCCAGGCTGAAGATGTCGGACCGGTTGTTGACCAGATGATCTTCGCCACGGAGCTGCTCCGGGCTCATGTAGCCTGGCGTGCCAGCCGCCAGCCCCATGCCATCAAGGTCGCTCCAGCTCCGGGCCAGCCCAAAGTCGAGCAGCAGCGGACGCAGATCGGGGGTCAGCATGATGTTTGCCGGTTTGAGATCCCGATGTACCACGCCGAGCTTGTGTGCATGGTTCAGCGCCTCGCACAGTTCCGCCGCTACAACGGCGGCCTCCATGAACGTGAGGCGCCGCTCACCCAGGTGATCGCGTAACGTCCGGCCCTCCACGTAGCGAGAGATGATGCAGTAGCCGCCCGCATCCGTCTCGACCACATCGTAGATCGGCACAATGCCCGGGTGCTCCATCCGGGCCACCATCCGTGCCTCCGTCAAAAACGCGGCGTCTGCCACAAATCCACCCCCGGAGTTGTCACGTCGAGTTCCGCGCAGAATTTTGATCGCAACTCTGCGGCGTAGAAGTTCGTCCTCCGCCAAATACACCTGGCCGAATCCACCACGCCCCAGCTCTGATAAAACGCGGTAACGTCCGCCAAGACTCGCCATCACTGCGGTTGCGGCGGGGTCGGTTCCTGCGATGATCTGGACGGCTGGATCGGCCATGGGCGGAATTTCAACGCGAATACTGCGGGCGAACGTTCGGAAAGCCACTCAAACCTTTGGTTGTCTGCATTGCATTGCTCGTCTCTGTCAGTTGCATGCCCGTCGCTCCAAAACCCGAACTCCTCTCTCCCGCCGGAAACTGGGACTGCGCCCGTGCGGCGGTCGCGAACGGGGCGGATGCGATTTACTTTGGCATGCCGCGCTTCAATGCGCGATTGCGGGCGGATAACTTCACGGAGGAAGACTTGCCGGAGCTGATGAAGTTTCTCCATGCGCATGGCGTGAAGGGCTATGTGGCCTTCAACACGCTCATCTTCACCAAAGAGCTGCCGGATGCCGAAACGCAGCTCCGTTTGCTCGAAGATAGCGGCGTGGATGCGGTGATCGTGCAGGATCTGGGTCTCGCGCGCATGGTGAAGGCGCTCACGCCGAAGCTACGGCTGCATGCGAGCACGCAGATGACGATCACCTCGCCTGAGGGCCTCGAATTCGCCAAGCAGCTCAACATCGACCAGGCGGTGCTGGCGCGTGAGCTTTCCATGCGCGAGCTGGAGCGCTTCAAGGACGCGCATGTGCCGCTCGAAGTGTTTGTGCATGGGGCTTTGTGCGTTGCTTACTCGGGACAGTGCCTCACGAGCGAATCGTTGGGCCGCCGCAGTGCGAATCGCGGCGAATGCGCGCAGGCCTGCCGCATGCCGTATGAAATGATCGTCGATGGCGAACAACGTGACCTCGGCGACAAGCGTTACCTGCTTTCGCCGCAGGATCTCGCCGCCGTGGATGAAATCCCGCGATTGATCGAACTTGGCATCCGCAGCTTCAAGATCGAAGGCCGCCTGAAGACGCCGGAATACGTCGCTGGTGTCACTCAGGTGTATCGCGCGGCGATTGATCGTGCGCTGGCCAATCAACCGGCTCCTGCGAGTGATGCAGACCGTTATGCGCTCGAAATGACCTTCTCACGCGGCCTGTATCCCGGCTGGATGCACGGCGTGAATCATCAGGAGCTTGTCGGCGCTTACTACGGCAAGAAGCGCGGGCCGTATGTGGGTCAAGTCACGCGCATCCTCGGTGCTGACACGCTGGAACTCGATGAATTGCACATCGCTATGAAGCCCGGCGACGGCGTCGTTTTTGAAAACCTCTCCGACACCAATTACGAGCAAGGTGGCAGCGTCTATGAGATGCGCGGCAGCGCTCTGAGCTTCCGCCACGGCCATCTGCGCATGGAGGATGTCCAGATCGGCATGCGCGTCTTCAAAACGAGCGATCCAGCGCTCAATCGTTCCTTGAGACAGTCCTTTGAGGGCGACATCCCAATTCGGAAGCAGCGCCAGCTTGATCTCCACGTCACGGGCAAAGTCGGGGAGCCGCTCGTTGTGCATAGCGGTGCCCATAGCATTGCCTCCACCATGACGTTGCAGGCCGCGATGAAGCGTCCGCTCACGCCGTCCGCCTTCATCGAGCAATTCAGCCGCCTCGGCGGCACGGAGTTCGAACTCGGCAGTGTGCAATTCGATGTCAAAGGCGAGGTGATGCTGCCCATCAGCGAGTTGAACCGCATGCGACGGGATTTGATTGCCTCATGGAGCGCTGACGAGTCGTCGTCAAAGCAAACTCAGATCAGCACGGTGACCCTCGAAGAGCTCATGCCATCGCGTGGGAATGCGAGTGAGCCGGCGGCGCTTCAGCTTCATGTCCTTTGCCGCACACCGGCGCACGTTGATGCCGCGCTGGTGCTCGGCATTCCGCGTCTCTACCTCGATTTTGAAGACATTCGTCGTTATGCAGATGCCGTGAAGCACATCAAGGCCGCCAGCGACACAGCGCAGGTCTGGCTGGCGACGCCACGCATCCAAAAATCCGGCGAAGTGGGCTTCTTTAAGCTCATTGAGCGTGCGGAGCCGCATGGCGTGCTCATTCGCAATCTCGGCGCCATCTCGTTCTTCCAAGACGCGAAAATCCCGATGACGGGTGATTTTTCGCTCAACGTGTCGAATCCACTGACTGCGGAGATCTTGAAGAAAACCGGCTTGGAGCGGCTCACGATCAGTTATGACCTCAACATCGAGCAGGTTGTCGATTTGCTCGCCGCCGCGCCGCCGTCGTGGTTCGAGCTCACGTTGCACCAGCACATGCCGATGTTTCACATGGAGCACTGCGCGTTTGCGGCCTTTCTGAGCGATGGCACCGACTTCACGAACTGCGGTCGTCCCTGCGACCACCACCGCGTTCATCTGCGCGATCGTGTTGGCATGAACCATCCGCTCAAGGCCGATGTCGGCTGCCGCAACACGCTCTTCAATGCCGTGGCTCAAACCGGCGCGCAGTTTTTCTCCGAGCTACGCGATTTCGGCCTGAGCTGCTTCCGCATCGAACTGCTCGAAGAAGATGCTGACGAGGCGATGATCGTCCTGCGCACCTACCAGGAGCTGCTGGCCGGTCAGCGCGATGGCGAGGAGATCTGGCGCGACTTGAAGGCCCAAAGCCAGCTTGGGGTGACGCGTGGAACATTGCAGGAACTTTCTTGAACTGGGAGCGTTTACCACCACAGTCATCCCGCCATGCCCAGGCACGTACCCGACGACTTTAGTTTTCTGCCGACCGTCGATTCGACGGACGAGGATATTATTGAGCGGGAGACCCTCCGGAAGGATGCGCGCCACCAGCCTGGGCCTGGAACTGACAGGCCGGTGCATGAACCGATGGCCGAGGAGCCGCAGGCGCATCAAAAGACACCGGTCGTTGATCCAGCTCCGCCGATTCCCGCCAGTGCTCCTCCATCCGCGAAGAAGGGCCGCGTGTTTGAGCCGGATGCAGGTCATCCAGAAGAGAAAGCGGAATCTGGGCAGGATGGGCGCGCGTTGTGGCAGGCGTTCCAAAAAGAACAGGAGGCGGTGCCTGCCAAAATTATACCGCCGAGACAAGCTTCCGCAGCTCCGAAGGCCGAAACCGAGGCTCCACTGCCCACGCCACGTGCTCCTGAGGCGGTTCGTCTGCGTGATGAAAAAATGAGCGGGCCGGTGGTGACGCCGGCGGTTTCCTTGAGTGGCCGTCGTTCGGTGGAGAAAGTAGCCGCACCACCGCCGATGCCGACAGGAAAGGCCAAAGAGGAGCCGTTGCCCCGGGCTGAAGATCAGGCAGGCATTGTGGCGAATCCGAAGCCGTTCATCGCGCCGAAACCCGCGCCGACGGAGCCGGAGGATCCAGAGCAGGCCAAAAAAACCCGCTGGCGGAAGCTGGCGGAAAAAGTGGGAGTGAGCTCACTGGGCCTGAGTGTGGGTGTGCATTTGTTTCTATTGTTGATCGCCGCCTTTGTGGGCGTGACCCAGGTGATGGAGCGTCAGGTGGATTTTCTGCCTGGAGGCAGCTCACCGCAGTCGGAAGCCGCGGCGGCGGAGCTGACCCACAAGATTCAAAACAAAAAGAATCCCTGGCTGAAGTCGAAGCCGCAGATGCGCAAGCTCGCGGTGCAGACGATGTCGGCCAATGTCGTGCTCCCTGACATGCCGCCGATGGACATGATGGACTTCTCCAAGATCACGGACCGGATGGACATCAGCAAGGCGGGCGCATTGGGAGCGAACCAGCCGATGGGAATGGGCACAGGAGGCGCGGGCGGTGGCTTCGGCTCCGGGATCGGGCGTGGCGGCAAGTTCAGTTTCGTCGGTCAGACCGCCATCGGGCGGCGTGTGGTGTTTGTCGTGGATGTCTCGGGCTCCATGTCTGCCATCGGGCAGGGGGAGAAGATCTCGCGGTTTGATCTGCTGAAGAAGGAGCTGGTCAAGAGCATCAGCCAGATCCCACCCGGCACGTCTTACCAAATCCTGTTTTTCTCCGACTTTGCGTGGCCACACAACGAGGTGGACAGCCGGAAGTCGGATGCGCTCATGAAGTATCGCTGGGAGATCGACTCCAAGGATTACAAGAAAGTGAAGATCCCCACCTTCAAATACCTGCAGGCCAGTCCATTCTCGCTGCAGGACAGCCGGGAGATCGTGGAGCGCTCTGACAATCCCGGCGGCACCAACTGGGGGTCGGGTCTGCTCATGGCGCTGAACGCCAGCCCAAAGCCGGATGTGATCTTCTTCATGACCGACGGCAATCGTTCTGACGAAATGGGCTGGATCGATGTTGTTACGACAGAAAACAAGCGCCGGGCACCCATGACGGTGATACACACCAGTGCGATGCAGCAGCCGGACGCCGCGCGTGAGCTGGATGACCTCGCCCGACGCAACAACGGCAAGTTCACCGTGGTGATGGGCGAGGGCAAAGTCATCAAGGGCGAGGACTTTTTCAAAATGAGGTAGGGCGCTCAGCCTTGAAGCAAACGCAGTGCCTCAGTGACCTCCTCCACCGGCAGGCCGACGACGTTGGTGAACGATCCCTCCATGCGGTCGAGGATCATGTTCGTGCATGCCTGGATGCCGTAGGCACCTGCCTTGTCGAGAGGGTTCACTTGAGAATGATAGTCGCGGATGATCGCCTCGGAGAGCGGCTTGAAAGTGACGTGCGTGATGACATGCAGCTCGCGCTCTACGTTTCCATCGCAGGCAAACACCACACCGGTGCAGACTTCGTGGGCGCGGCCGGAGAGACGGCGCACCATGTGCAGTGCTTCGTCCATGTCGGCAGGCTTGGCCAGCGGATCACCGTCCACGTAAACCAGCGTGTCGGCACCGATCACGAGCGCTCCAGGTTTGGCACGGCTGCCGGCGAGCGCTTTGCGCCGTGCATTTTCGATCGTGAGCTGCTCCGGCGTCAGCGAGACATCGTGGGCTTCCTCGACCTGCGGCACGACGATTTCAAAATCAAAACCCGCCTGACGCAGGAGTTCGACACGACGCGGGGAGGCGGAGGCGAGCACGAGCGGGCGCTTGCTCACGCACGCTGCTCCACGATGGTCGCGACCTCATCGGCACGGATCACGGCATCGCGCTTGTCAGGTGTGCGATAGCGGTAGTAGCCGGTTTTTTCCTGATACTGCGGCGCTCCGTTGCAGGGCACCTCGCGTCCATCCTTGAGCTTGATCTTGTGCGGCGTGGTGGACGCAAACATGTCGGGCATCGAGCAGGAGGTGAGCACGATGGCGGGCAGGAGCAGGAATGGAAGACGTGGAACGTTCATGACAGCGAACTTGGGCTAAAAACGACACTATTCAGACGCGACTTTCGAGGATTTTGTTCATCCTTGAGGAAGGTGACATTTTCAAGCAGAAGCATGATGCGGGTTGAAGCAGGCTCTGTGCCTTTTACGCTGCCGTATGAGTCAAAATCTTCCCCCAGCCATCGGTGTCATCGGCGGTTCCGGTTTGTACGACCTCGATGGGCTCGAAAATCGCGAGGAAATCACCGTGGAGACGCCTTTTGGCTGCCCGTCGGACGCGCTGGTGACGGGCACGCTGGCCGGACGCCGCGTGTATTTCCTGCCACGTCACGCCAAAGGCCACCGTATCCTGCCCACGGAGTTGAACCATCGCGCGAACCTCTGGGCGCTGCGCAGCCTGAACGTGCGCTGGATCATCGCCGTGACTGCGGTGGGCAGTTTGCAGGAGCAGTATCATCCGCGTGACATCGTGCTGCCGGACCAGTTCTTCGACCGCACCAGCCGCCGCGACCAGCACACGTTTTTTGGCCGGGGCATCGTGGCGCATGTCGCTTTTGGCGATCCCATTTCAGACAAGCTGCGGGCACTGTTGCATGACGCCGCCGTGGCGCAGGGACGCCGTGTTCATAACGGCGGCACCTACGTCTGCATGGACGGGCCCGCATTCTCCACGCGGGCGGAATCCAACGCGCACCGTCAGCTCGGTTTCGATGTCATCGGCATGACGAACCTCCCCGAGGCCAAGCTTGCCCGCGAGGCCGAGATCGCGCTCGCCACGCTGGCGATGATCACCGATTACGACTGCTGGAAGGTCGAGGAGGAAGCCGTCACCGCCGAGTCCGTCATCGGCCATCTGCATGCCAATGTCGCCGCGGCCAAAGCCATCCTCGCGCAGGTCATTCCGCAGATTCCCACCGAACCGAACTGGCCCGAGCATCGCTCTCTCGACTCCGCGTTGATGACGGATCGCAAACTGTGGCCGGAGCAGACGGTGGAAGACTTGCTGCCGCTGTTGCAGCGGTTTTTGTGACGAGGGTCAATCCTCCATCAGCTTCACCGCGAGACGGCGCATGAACTGGCGCTCATGGAGGAGGCCGAGGCGTTCGTAGGCTTCGTCAAGGTTGCGCAGGATGCGCAGCAGGGTGCCGTCGGCGGTGGCGGATTCGCGGATCAGGTCTTCCATGCCCGGATTGGCGGCGGGATGGTGTTTGGCCACGTCGGCGGCCAGCATGAAGCGGCCACGGTTGAAGCAATCGACCAGCCAGGTTTTTTCCCGATACGTCACGCGGGAGAGGAAGTGGCCGGGGAAGTTGCAGCCTTCGATTTCGAGGCCAAAACGCTGGCCCAGCAGGCGGTAGAGGCAGCAGAGGCTGATCGGATTGCCCAGACCGGTGTCCAGCACCCAGAACAGGTTGCTGTTCGCGGGCGAGTAGTAGTCCTTGCTGTTGCCACGGAAGCGCGTGATGCCGCCATGCGGCGCAAAGAGCCACTGCGCCAGTTCGTGAGCATCCATGCGACCCTGCTCGGCAAATCCTTCCTCGGCCATCGCGTCGAGACGTTTCGCCAGGTCGGATGATTGGGTCTTCCAGCCGTTCAGGAAGGCGGAAAGCTGGCTCAGGCCCTCCTCAAGCTGCGCATCCGGGCCTTCCATCCAGCGCCAGCGCATCCACGTCTCCTCCAACTCGACGCGACGGGCGGGCTCAAGCATCTGCGCCACGAGCCGTTCCTCATCGGCGGTGAGCGGTGTCTCCAGTTCTTCGATGTGCTGCGGCAGTTCGCGGCGCATGCCGGTCAGCTCCTGCTTCACCGCCTGACGCACCACTTCCGACTCGTCGTCGAGCAGTTTGATCAGGTGGCTCAGTTGAGCGGTGGCAGGCATGGCATGGTGTTAACATGACCCGCCCATCGGGCGCAATCATGAATTGCATCACAGCCGGATTTGCATCGCCTTGGCGGCGCGATGGGCCTTCGCACGTGCCTCGTTGATGTTCTTGGCACGAGCCAGCGTGACGGCCATGCGGCGCTGGCCGCTGACGTTGGGTTTGCCAAAGAGGCGGATCTGCGTGTCGGGCTCGGCCAGGACTTTGTCGAGCTTGCCGAACTGTACCTGGGACGATTCTCCGGCGACAAGCACAGCGCAGCTCGCGCTGGGGCCGTGCTGATGGATGTTCGGGATCGGCAGGCCGAGGATGGCGCGCACATGCAGCGCGAACTGGCTCAAGTCCTGCGAGATGAGGGTGACGAGGCCGGTGTCATGCGGGCGCGGGGAAACTTCGCTGAAGATGACGTTGTCCCCTTTGATGAACATCTCGACGCCGAAGAGTCCGCGGCCGCCGAGCGCCTCGGTGATGGCTCCGGCCATCTGTTCGGCGGCTTTGAGCGCTTTTTTCGACATCGGATGCGGCTGCCAGGATTCGCGGTAGTCGCCTTTGATCTGCGTGTGGCCCACGGGGGCGCAGAACGACGTGCCGCCGACATGGCGCACAGTCAGCATGGTGATCTCGTAGTCGAATTCGACAAAGCCTTCGACGATGACCTTGCCCTTGCCGGCACGGCCGCCTTCCTGGGCGTATTGCCATGACTTGGCGATGTCGCTCTTCTTTTTCACCACGCTCTGACCCTTGCCGGAGCTGCTCATGATCGGCTTCACGACGCAGGGCATGCCGATTTTTTCAATCGCCGCCCGGAACTCCTCTTCGGTGGCCGCAAACACATACGGCGAGGTCTTGAGGCCGAGTTCTTCCGCGGCGAGACGGCGGATGCCCTCGCGGTTCATCGTGAGTTTGGCCGCGCGGGCGGTGGGGACGACACGATAGCCTTCCTTTTCCAGTTCCAGCAGCGTGTCGGTGGCGATGGCCTCGATCTCGGGAACGATGCAGTTGGGCTTTTCGACTTCCACGATTCGGCGGAGCGCCTCGCCATCCAGCATCGAAACGATGTGGCTGCGGTGCGCCACCTGCATGGCCGGTGCGTTGGCATAACGGTCCACGGCGATGACCTCGCAGCCGAGGCGTTGCAGTTCGATGACGACTTCCTTGCCCAGCTCGCCGGAGCCGAGGAGCATGACTTTCGTTGCGGTGGATGAGAGGGGAGTGCCGATGCGTGCCATGCGGGCAATTAGGCTCGCAGTTGGCTTGCTTCAAATCGCAATTATTCTCCGCTATGTCCTTTCCTGGCCCGCCTGCCGAATCACGTCTGCAACGAATGTTGCGGCCGGCGTGGACGGCTGTGGTGGATCTGTTCTACCCGCGTTTGTGCAGCTCCTGCCGCGTTCCGCTGCCGCAGGAGGCGCCGCGTTCTGGTGCGCGGGCGTGGTTCTGCCGTGGCTGTGAGGAATCGCTGCCGCTGCTGGAGCCGCCTTACTGCAAGGTGTGCGGCGAGGTGTATGACGGCGCGTTCACGAATGAGTTCCGCTGCATGAACTGCAGCGGGCGGAAATTGGAGTTTGAGTTCGCCGTGGCGGCCTGCCGTGCCGAGGAGGCGATGCGGGAGATGATTCATCAGTTCAAGTATGACCGCCGCCTGCAACTGCGCGGGGCGCTGGCCACGCTGCTGCTGCGGGTGCTGGAGGAGCCACGGCTGGCGCGGGAAAATCTCGCGGACTGGCTGCTGGTGCCGGTGCCGCTGCATCGCAGCCGCGAGCGTGACCGCGAGTTCAATCAAAGCTGGGAGCTGTGCCAGCGGCTGTCGCGTTTGACCGGCATCCCCGCCGCGAAGGCGCTGGTACGCGTCCGTGCCACCGAGGCGCAGGCGAATCTGGATCGCGACGAGCGGCTGCGGAATCTGCGGGGAGCCTTCGCAGTGAGGCAACCACGGCGCTGGCAGCCCAAAATCGACCTCCAGGGCCGCCGCATCCTGCTGGTGGACGACGTTTTCACCACCGGCGCCACGACCAGCGAGTGCGCCCGAATTTTGCGACGTGAGGGTGGGGCAGAAAAAGTGGTGGTCATCACGGCGGCACGCGGCTAGGATCGCCCTCGCGTCCGGCTCTGGCCGGGCCTGACAGTGCGAACGCCGGGTGGTTTTCCTCTCCGGCAACTCCTGCGACATGCCACTCGGGGAGACGCTCCTTCAGGTCCGTCATCGCAGGACGCCCACACCGACTGACCTACCATGGGATTTTTCAAAAAACGCACCGTTGACGCACTGGGTGAAAAGAAACGCGACATGCCGGAGGGCCTCTGGACGAAGTGCCCCTCATGCAATGAGAGCCTTTTCGAGGACGCGCTGAGCAAGAACCTCCGCGTCTGCACGAGCTGCGGCTACCACTTCACCATCGGCTCCGACGAGCGCATCACCAGCCTCGTGGACGAGGGCAGCTTCGTCGAGATGGACAAGCATCTCGATTCCGTGAACGCCCTCGGCTTCAAAGGCTACCTCGACAAGGTGAAGGCCTATCAAGCCAAGACCGGGCTCACCGAGGCCGTCGTCACCGGCCACGCCACCATCGAGGGCATTGCCGTCCTGGTCGCCATCATGGACTTCCGCTTCCTCGGCGCCAGCATGGGCAGCGTCGTGGGGGAAAAAATCACCCGCGCCATCGAGGCCGCCACCGCCGAGCGCAAGCCGGTCATCGTCTTCTCCGCCTCTGGCGGCGCCCGCATGCACGAGGGCATCCTCAGCCTCATGCAGATGGCCAAGACCAGCGGCGCGCTCGCCCGCCACGCCGAGGCACGCCTGCCCTACATCTCCGTGCTCACGCACCCGACCACCGGCGGAGTCACCGCCAGCTTCGCCACCCTCGGCGACATCATCATCGCCGAGCCGAAGTGCATGATCGGCTTCGCCGGGCCGCGTGTGGTGAAGGAAACCACCCACGCCGACCTCCCTCCCGGCTTCCAGACCGCCGAGTTCATGATGCAGCACGGCCTCGTCGATATGATCGTGGACCGCAAGGACATGCGCCCCACGCTGGCGAAGGTGCTGCGCTACCTGGCCGGAGCGAAGGCTGCGTAAGGGTTCCCTTTCAGCCCAAGGTCCGCCAAACTCTGGTGCTTTTTGAGGTGTCGGCGAACGGGACCGTCAGAAGAAAGCACGGTGTCCTGCGCGCAGGCTTCTGAGCGATAGAGTTGCTCGGTTGAGCCGAGCGTGCTCCTGAAGCCATTCCCACGACTATTTCAAAACGATGCGAATGCCGGGAGTGCCGACCTTCTCAACCCATTGGCGATTATAAAGCTCGAAAAGTGCCGCAAATTGGGTGGCCTTGCCCTTGATCGAAAACTCCGCCAGCTCCGTGATGTTTTGACCGACGAACGCTTCGACGGAAGTCACGACGACTTTCTCGCTTATGATGTCATCAGAGTCCTCCACTTCATTCTTCCAGCCGTTCACACGGTCGGAGCGAGTTAGGAGCCAGACCTCCTTGTCAGACTTCTCAAGGATTTCCGCCATTTGTTGGAGGTGCTTTTGATCCACCGGCCCGACAGCAACCTCAATCACGGCATTTTCGATTTCAAAGTCACCCAGCTTCGCATTCACGTCGGATCGTGATCTGCGGTCACTCTTGTTGGCTGGATGAACCGGGATGTCGCGCTTGAACCGCAGCGCGAGTTTTGCCCCGACGAGATACTGGGCCACCTCGCCTGACTTGCCCTTCTGTTCCGCATCAAGAAGGAGGTTGTGAATGATGGCTTCGGCGCTTCGTCCCTTGATCCGGGCTTCCAAAGGCTCCTGTTCGATGATGGCCCGCAGAGGCTTGGCGAGTTCGGCTTGTGCCTTGGAAATGATGTCCTCGCGTTCTTTGGGAGAAGCATCTGCAAACCCGGCGGCAGCGATGGCATCCAGCAGATACTGGCCCCATTCCGGCAGGTTCGATGAGCGCCGCCCATGGTTCTTGTTGATCGGCTGGAGATTCAGACGCTCGTGAACACGATTGCCGTATGTCTCGTGTGATATGGCCCCGGCACTACCTTGAGCCCGGTGGTCAGAAAGCGTCAGCGATGGGAAATCCCGGAGTCGTTCCAGTAGAACCAAGCCTGCCTGAAGCCGCGCAGGCACGATTTTGCCTGCTTTCTTGGTGTGTGAGGTCAGGAAGGTTTCGAGTTGTGATGACATACGGCATTAGGATCATCCGCGCCCCGACGGCACTTTCATTTTTTCAAGACTCGAGTCTTTCTGGGGGCTGAATACAACACAGACTTCCTCAGAGATGGCAGGGCGGCAGGCAACTGTTGTAGCTCTGCGAGAACTGGATTGAGGTAATGACGCGCTATCCATTGAACCACCGGAACACAGACCGCGTCGCCAAATCCAAACAACGCCTGATTGAGCGGGACTTTGATCTTGTATGTTCCAGCTCCCATCAGCCGCGCACACTCCCTTGGAGTCAGTAGCCTGACTCGGAATTGCCCTTTGCCTCCACAGAAAAGAATCTGGCGGCCACTACCCCCACGAGGAGTGCGCAGACAGCCCGCGATACCATCCGTTCTCAATTCGCCCATCGAGCGGCCATTTCTTACCCGACGAAATACCGTCCCATACGACCATTTTGAATCGGCCATCATCCTCTCAGCCTCGGTGCGATGACGCTCGCTCATCTGGTTGAAAAGATAGTCGCAGCGCTCCTTAGACCACCAAATCTCCGAGTTCAGGGGTACATCTTCGATGATGTCCGCCAGTTTCATGGACGAGGGGGGTAAGGCAGGCAGCTTGCGAATGTTCCAGCCAATATCTGGGTTCATGAAAATGAAATCCGCCAGTGGTGCGGGCCGGCTGTCACTTTGTAAAAGCTTCAATTCCTGCATTTTCACTGCTGGTGCTTTTGTTGCGACGACGAAGAGCCGCTGGCGGCTTTGAGGAACAAAACGGACGGCATCAATGATGAAGGCATCAACGGCGTAACCCAGCTCATTGAGCGCGACCAATGCATCGCGGAAATCATTGCCGTCGTGAGAAGTGAGGAAACCGGCCACATTCTCCAGCAGAACAAGCGGTGGCCGACGATGCCCCATCGTCTTTAGGACATCCACAAAACCCCAGAAAGCGGACGAATGCGTACCAGCTAGTCCGTGGCGGCTGCCGGCCAGTGAGAGGTCATTGCAGGGGAAAGAGGCTGTCGCTAGTTCAATGTCGGGCACGTCTTTGCCATCGATCTTGTGTACATCATCTAGAATGAATTCACAGGCCCCTTCATTGAAGTTAGATCGGTACATCTCCCACTTCTTCTCGTCGAGATCGTTGGCCCATGCGGTCGTCCAGCCTTCTTTTTCCAAACCCATCCGCATTAAGCCAATCCCGGCAAAAAATTCTGCTACACGTTTCTGCATGCGTGAATAGGCACGACGCGCGCCTTCAAGGCAAATAGGAAAAGTGTTTGTCCCTTTGCGGTCCCCTCCGATGCTCCATGCTTAGAGGGCAATTCTCCTGGCGGCCATTTGGCACGGTGTTCCCTCTTGAGTTTTCCGGCCGGTGCTCACGGGAGCGGCGGCTAGGACGCCGAGAAGCGGACCAGATTACCGGGATTTTGGCTGGATTCCCGTATTTCCGGCCCCGATGAATGGGAACGCGGACTAGGTCAGTCATTCTTGTCCGCTGCTCCCGTAGATCATGGCGAATGGAATTATCAGGATGAAAGCCGGGACTACAAAATGGGCACAGGGAGACGCGGAGAACGAAGGGGACACGTCTGTCCACGTTCCTTGGGGGGGAGTGTGAGGCTGGCGGGGTGCGCTGCCCGCAAACGCGTCGTTGTTGGCGATGGCGGTTTACCCACGAAAAAGAGCGGCAAATCATGCCTTTCCGCATTTGCACTCGTATCGAAAGAGCGCATTCTCCCCGCCCCCCCATCATGAGTGCTACATTGCCGTACCGCGCCAACGCGGATTTCCTCGAGTCCAAGTATGTGGACTGGAAAAAAGACCCCGGTTCCGTCGAACCGCTGTGGTCGTCGTTTTTTGAAGGTTTTGAACTGGGCATGGCCCGTCTGGCCACGAAAGGCGCGGAGTCGGCCGCCGGGGATGGCACGCCGCTCTCGGAGAAGACGCTGAACTTCCGCATGCGTGTGTCGAACGCGCTGTATGCCTTCCGCGAACTCGGCCACACGGCGGCGCATCTCGATCCGCTGGACAAGGAAGGGCCGGAGATCCCCTCGCTCACGCTGGCGGGCCTCGGCTTCACGGCGGACGAGCTGGAAGAGGATGTGCAGACGCATCTGTTCCGTGGCGGGCAGCCGATGAAGCTCAAGACGATGCTGGCGGACCTGCAGCGCATTTATTGCGGACGCACGGGCTTCGAGTTCATGCACATCCACAACCCGGAGGTGCGCACCTGGCTGCTGGAGCGCATCGAAGGCCGTGATCTGGACGCCAAACCGGACGCGAAGGCGCAGATCGACGCGCTGCGCTGGCTGCTGGAGGCGGAGACCTTTGAGCGCTTCCTGCACCGCCGCTTCGTCGGGCAGAAGCGTTTCTCGGTGGAAGGTGGCGAGTCGATGCTGGTGGCGCTGGAGACCATTCTCGAAGGCATGCCGGCCTACGGCGGCAAGGAGATCGTGCTGGGCATGGCGCACCGCGGCCGTCTCAGCGTGCTGGCGAATTTCCTGCGCAAGCCGCTGGAGTATCTCTTCTACGAGTTCAGCGAGAACTATGTGCCGAACATGGTCAGCGGCGATGGTGACGTGAAGTATCACCTCGGCTTTGAAACCGTGCGCCAGACCAGCGGCGGAGATTCCATCGGCGTGATGCTCGCGCCGAACCCGAGCCATCTGGAGGCGGTGGATCCCGTGGTCGAAGGCATGGCCCGTGCCCGCCAGCGCGCGCTGGGCGACACGAAGGACCGCAAAAAAGTCATCCCCGTGCTCATCCACGGTGACGCGGCTTTCGCAGGGCAGGGTCTCGTGGCGGAAGTGCTCAATCTCTCGCAGCTTCCCGGTTACCGCACCGGCGGAACGATCCACATCATCGTGAACAACCAGATCGGCTTCACCACGATGCCGGAGGATGCCCGCAGCTCGCATTACTGCACTGACGTGGCGAAGATGATCGACGCGCCTGTCTTCCATGTGAATGGCGATTGCCCGATGGAAGTCGTGCACGCGACGAAGCTCGCGCTCGAATTCCGCCAGACCTTTGGCCTGGATGTGATCCTCGACATCGTGTGCTACCGACGTCATGGCCACAACGAGACGGACGAACCCGGCTTCACCCAGCCGAACATGGCCCGCTCCATCGCGGAGCATCCTTCCACCGCGACGTTGTTCCGCCTCGATCTCGCCAGCCAAGACGTGCTCGATGAGGCAGGCGCGGCCGCGTTGCAACGCGAGCTGGAAGACGAGCTGGAGCAGGGCATCACCACCCTCGCTGAGAAAGATAAGACCGCCGATGGCGGCAATCCTTTCGAAGGCAGCATGGCGATGCCGCAGGCGGCCTATGACTACCTCCCGGTGAAGACCGGCGTCGAACTTAAGAGTCTGAAAAAAGTGGGCGAGCGTCTTCTGGAAGTGCCGGAAGGATTCAACCTGCATCCCACTATCGCCAAACGCTTCCTCGCGGCCCGCAGGAAGGCCTTGGAGGCTGAAGAAGGCATCGACTGGGCCTACGCCGAGTCCCTGGCCTTTGGCACGCTGCTCACCGAAGGCCATGGCGTGCGCCTCAGCGGCCAGGACGTGCGACGCGGCACCTTCAGCCAGCGCCACAGCGTGTTTTATGATTCGCAGACACGTGAGCGCCACATCCCGCTGAACAACCTTCAGGCAGAGCAGGGCCGCTACTGCGTGTACAACAGCCTTCTTTCCGAGGCTGCCGTGCTCGGTTTTGATTACGGTTACTCGCTGCTCACCAGCAACCTGCTCGTCTGCTGGGAGGCGCAGTTCGGCGACTTTGTGAACGGAGCGCAGGTCATCATCGACCAGTTCATCGCCAGCGCGGAGAGCAAGTGGCAGCGTCCCTGCCACCTGACGCTGCTGCTGCCGCACGGTTACGAAGGACAAGGCCCCGAACACTCCAGCGCGCGTCTGGAACGTTTCCTCCAGCTCTGCGCCGGCGGCAACATGCAGGTCTGCAATTTCACCACGCCAGCGCAGTATTTCCATGCGCTGCGCCGCCAGCTCAAGCGCAGCACGCGCAAGCCGCTCGTCGTCATGACGCCGAAGAGCCTGCTGCGCCATCCGAAGTGCGTCTCCAAGCTCAGCGACATGGCCGAGGGCACCACCTTCAAGGAAGTGCTCGACGACGAGCACCTGCTGGCCCCGCCGGAGCGCATCACGCGCCTCATCCTGTGCAGCGGCAAGGTCTATTACGATCTCCTGGAGTTCCGCGAGGAGCACAAGATCAAGAATGCCGCCATCATCCGCATCGAGCAGCTTTACCCGCTGAACTACGAGATGCTGAAGGAGATCGTCGCCAAGTATCCGCGTGCGCAGAAAAAATGGATCTGGTGCCAGGAGGAGCCGCGCAACATGGGCGCCCACTACTACATCCGTCCGCGTCTCGAAGAACTCTCCAACCACAAGCTGCGCTACGCCGGCCGCGAGCGCAGTTCCAGCCCCGCCGCCGGATCGAAGGCCATCCACTCGCTCGAACAGGAAAACCTGGTCGAGGCCGCCTTCAACGCTTGATCATTTTCCAAAACACCCCGTCATGCCCTCCGACATCAAAATCCCCGCACTCGGCGAATCCGTCGCCGGTGGTCAAATCGCCAAATGGCACTTCAAAGAAGGCGACTTCGTGAAAGTCGGCGACATCCTGCTCACGCTCGAAACAGACAAGGTCGCCGCTGAAGTGACTGCCGAGGCCAGCGGTGCGCTGCACATTGGCAAACAGCCTGGTGACGATGTGGAAGTCGGCGCGGTTGTGGGCCAGATCGATGAAAGCGTCGTTGCTCCTGCTGCCAAGGCGGTGGAAGCACCCAAACCGGCACCTGAGGCGAAACCAGAACCGAAGCCTGAGGCCAAGCCGAGCAACGTCACTGAATTCAAGGTCGTGCCAAAGCCGGAGCCCGCTCCCGCGCCGGCTGCCAAAGCGCCTGCTTCACCCGAAGGCCGCGTGACGCGCAAGAAGATGACCCCGCTGCGCAAAAAGATCGCCGACCAGCTCGTCAGCGCGCAGCGCACTGCCGCCATCCTGACGACCTTCAACGAATGCGACATGAGCAACGTCATGGCGCTGCGCTCCAAGTTGCAGGACAGCTTTGTTGCGAAAAATGGCGTCAAACTCGGCTTCATGAGCTTCTTCATCAAAGCCGTCGTCGAAGCGCTCAAGGCCGTGCCGCAGATCAACGTGCGCGTGGAAGGCGAGGAGATCGTGCAGCAGCACTATTATGACATCGGCGTCGCCGTCGGCACCGAGCGCGGCTTGATCGTGCCTGTGCTGCGTGATGCGGATCAGAAGAGCTTCGCTGATCTCGAAAAAGACATCCTCGGCTACGCCGCGAAGGCCAAGGAAGGCAAAATCCAGGTCAGTGACCTCACCGGCGGCGTCTTCACGATCTCCAATGGTGGTGTTTACGGCTCCCTGCTCAGCACGCCGATCATCAATCCGCCGCAAAGCGCGATTCTCGGCATGCACAGCATCCAGCAGCGTCCTGTGGCAGTGGACGGCCAGGTCGTCATCCGTCCGATGATGTATCTCGCCCTCAGCTATGACCACCGTGTTGTCGATGGCAAGGAAGCCGTCACCTTCCTCATCCGTGTGAAGGATTGCATCGAAAATCCAGCCAGGATGCTGGTGGGAGCGTAATTCTGCACGAGCGCACAATAATGCTGAACATAGTGATTGGCGCGCGTTTTCATCCACGCACTGAAGCTCATTGAAATGGCACCCGAAACACCCAGTACCATTCCTGTCCATGAGGCGCTTGCGCCGAAGGGCTGGGGCGTCTGGTTGCGGAACAAGTTCCTGGCCGGTCTGGCGCTGGCGCTGCCGCTGATCATCACGTTCTGGATTCTGTACTCGATCTACGACCTGCTACATGGCTGGAGCAAGCCGGTGCTGGCCCAGGTGGTGAGTCTCGTCAACGAACTCTCTGACGAGATGGTCCTGGACATCGAAGACCCGAAGCTGGAAAACATCACCAACTTCATCGGCTTCCTGTTCTCGCTGCTTGTAATTCTGGGTCTTGGCTTCATGGCCACCAATGTCATCGGCGTCCACTTCGTCACCGTCGTTGATAAATTGCTGCTGCGCATCCCGCTGGTGGCAGTCATCTACAGACCGCTCAAGCAGGTGATCGACGCCTTCCGCGGTCTCGGTGGCGCCAAGCAGAGCTTCAAGCGCGTCGTTTACATCGACTATCCCGTGCCCGGGATGCGGATGATCGGCTTTGCCACCGGACAGTATTGCGATCCACAGAATGGCAAGGCGATGACCTGCGTGCTGCTGCCCACCGCGCCCAGCCCGATGACGGGCTTTTTGCTCGTCGTTGACTCTGACAAGGTCAGCGATGCGCCGATCACCATCGAAGAAGCGATGAAGATGATCATCTCCGGCGGTCTGGTGGTGCCGCTCAATTCCGTGGTGCCGCTCAATCAAAAGCCTGTTGTCGCGCCTTTGCCGGAATCTCTGCCAGTGCCCGAACCGGCGACGGATCTGCCCGCAGGACTGCCGCGTGCGGAGGACTTTGACGCTGGAGACACCGAGATCCTCGCGCAGTCGATGGACATCAAGAGCGGCAAACGCTGGCTGCGCGCCCTGCCGTGGAAAAAACGCTGAACCACGGTGATCATCGACTGGAGCTCCTGGCAACCCGGCGTCCGAGCAACGCTGATGTTCATCATCGACGAGGCGAAGCGCGAGGTGCTGCTCATCCGCAAAAAACGCGGCCTCGGAGCGGGTAAAATCAACGGTCCCGGCGGCAAGATGGACCCTGGTGAAACCTCCGTGCAGTGCGCGGTGCGGGAGACTCAGGAGGAACTCGGTGTCACGGCCTTGAATCCGGCGCATCATGGCGAGCTCCGGTTTCAATTTGTCGATGGCTTGAGCATGCATGTGGATGTGTACGTCGCCACGCAGCACGAAGGAGAGGCCGTGGAAACGCCAGAGGCAGTCCCGCTTTGGACTTCTCTCGATGCACTGCCGTTTGATCAGATGTGGGCCGATGACGAACACTGGTTGGAGCGGACTTTGATCGAGAGAAGGCGATTTATCGGCAGTTTCGTATTTGATGATGACAGGATGCTTTCCTGCGAATTGACCTGGATCGCCGAGGATTAATCCAAAACATTTATATTTTATCCTCCTATTCTCTGCAAAGTTGATAAATGGAATATCTATCGACATGCCTCACTGCTTTACTTGGGTGCATGCTTGTGAGCGAACTGAGCGCTATAGAACAGGTGTCAGTTGATGCGCCGATAGGAACACTTTCATTTGCTGCTATTCATGAGGCTGGCCATGTGACAATCGCAAGGTCGCTGGGACTTTTTTCGGTCACCGCTAGAGTTTTCCAAAAATCCACTTATGGAGCAGGAACCTTTTGGAAAGGGCAAACAAGCCTGGGAAGAGGGTACATCGGCAAAGGAATGGCATTAATTAAACTGGGCGGAAACTTTGCGGAACACTTCCTCGACGATTCAAGCAGAATATATCAACCCAGTTTTTTGGATATCATCGGAAACCGCGGCGTTATCAGCCAATCGGATCAAATTAACCAGACAGATCTTGGCGGCGATAGCCTCTTAGAGGCCCAAAGGAAAACGTTTTTTATCCTTCGGGGCAGGCTTGCCGATTTGGACAAGATTTATAAGCGGCTCTACTATAATCACGTCTATCCTTAGCTTTTTGATTTTAGTTGAATTCGCCCCCGCGATGAACGCAACTACGGTTTCACTGAATTAAGGACATTTGGATGTTTTTGAGCCCAGGCATTGGCCTTCTCTGGCTCGGTCCTTTTCCAATTTTCTATAATTTGAGTGAGGCTCATCTTTTTAACGCTAGGATTTTCAATCGAGAGTGCCAACCCGGCGGCGTCCTCCGGATCAGACTCCATCAACGTATCCGCAAGCCGACTAAGACATATATCTTTCTCAAGGCCAGCCTTTTGCTTCTTCACCCAATCTTTGCAGGCTGTAAGGTCAGATAGGGACCAAGTTTCAAAAATAACCTCTAAAGCTGACATGCGCTTCTCTTGGGGCTTTAAATCCTGAGACCAAATCAGCACCTCAAGAGGGTAGTCGGCTGTCCAGTTTCCGAGAATGATTCTGCGCGCATTCGTAAGCTGCTCGCCTTTCAAATTGGATTCTGACCATTTGTATGCTGCAGCGGGATTATATATAGCCCACTCGGTCACAATCGCTGCATGACATAACTCGGACAAATGCTCGTCTGCAATCAATGACAACCATGCCGATGCTGCAATGTGGTCAAATCTCGCCCATTTTCCCACCGCATTAGGTAGCAACCAATGATAATCCTGAGACAGGACTATCCATTCAGCGGCTGTCTTGGGATAGTGCTGAACCCATACATAGACCGCTTTGGAGATCATGAGATCATGGAATTTTCCTGGGGGGAGCTTGGAAACCCAATTCGCTGCGTCCATAGGCAGAATTTCAGCCCAGTTCTCGAGGACCTCGGCGACATAAAAAATTCGCTCGATCTCATTGCTCAAGTTCATTCCCCAGTCTGCGGCCTTAGCACCACCTCCACTGCGCACCCAGACTTCCCCAATCTGAGCGTAAGCTGTTCTGCGGTAGGAAGCTGAGAGATTGACGTTCGCCCACTGAAGTGCCTCCAAGGGAGCTTTCTTGGCCCAGCCTTCGAGTGCAGAGTTCGTGGCCATCAGCCGCAGTTCACCGTCCGGCAGGTCACGGCTGCGCTCTAATGCTTTGAGCGGATCTTCACGTCCCCATTGCCTCATAAGAGGAACTGAGAAGGCGATCCTGTCCGGCACAAATGGAATTTTTTTTGACAATTCCCATGCAGATTCTGGATTGGATGCTGCTAATTTAATCGATAATTGCCTAAGCATTAGGTGTCGCTCATCATAAATAGGTTCCTTGATAATGTCTTTGAGCTCTTTATTCAGTTTAGGCTCAAGTTCTTTCTCTTCTTGGGCACCTTTGCTTGAAGATGATTCTTGTGCGGAACACTCATAAAGCGCCGAAATGACACTGATCATGCAAACGACTGAATAAAATTTGTTTCTCATAATTATGCTGCTGAAAAATCGAGTGAGTTTGTCTCGCAGCGTAGCGCTGCTCACCTCGATCTGCCATCAATTACGCAAAAGGAGCTCTCACGACAATTATGCGGTTGCCGTTCTGAATGTTAGGTGGTATTTAAAGGCCGTCTTCTTCAACAGTTTAACAATCTAGATTTTAGATTTTTCAATAATTTCTAAAAAATTGATTGTCATTTTGTCATTAAACGGTAGGATTGAGTTGTTATTGCGGGTATAGCTTAGTGGTAAAGTTCCAGCCTTCCACGCTGGCCATGTGGGTTCGATTCCCACTACCCGCTCTGAGTAACGAATCGAAATCCTGTGAATTTACCGCCGTCTATGAAAACTGTCTTTGGTTATCGCTTTGTGAGCATCCTCGCTTGCTTGTCCACGTTGACGTATTCCGGCATTAGTCATGCTCAGTCCAGCAGCGGTTGCTCCGAAATCAGCAATGACGTGAGTGTCGCCGTCTCCAAAGACTCATCCAAGGTTCTGATGGTGGTAGAAGACGCGCTGGTGATCAATGAAGGCTGTGCGGCAGACATCGTTCGGGCTGCCATCATTGCCTCCAAGGCAGATCCGGCACTCGCGGCCCAGATTGTGCAGACTGCGGTCTCTGTTGCTCCGAAAATGGCCTCCCTTATCAATGAGGCTGCTGGCAAGTTGGTCCCTGGTTTGGCAATCGCTGACTCCAGCCTGGATCAGGGCATTAATCCAGTGATTTTGTCTGAAAAAAACCCTGGTAAAAATCCAGCTAAAAACCCCGTTTTGGAATCACCAGAACCAGTTTTGGAATCACCAGAACCTTCTGATATGAATTGGCCCATCCGTGGTGTTCCTACGATGCTGCCTGTTTTCGGTCCTCTGCTGCCTCGGCAAGATACAAATCCGGTTTCGCCATCCAATTCAGTTCCGAGGGGGTGATGTCAGGTGTGATCTTTCTTTTTTGTTGAAATCATTTTTCTGACTCGCATGCGCGTTCCCATTCACATTTTGCTCTTTGTGGCAATTGTTCTCAGTGTAGCCAATATAAGCGCCCAGGGGCTAGTGGCGGTGCAGAACTACTCGGCAGATTTCAAAACCGAGCAGCCGCTCACCTTTTCGATCACCTCCCAGGGTGGGTATGATGCGCTCAGTTACCGGGTGAACTCCCCTTTTGTGGAGGATATCGAGTCGGCCTACGTGCAGGGAGGATTCGGTGTCGCTTATACCGATGTGGACCAAACCACGCCATGGACTTTCTCGCTGGATACCAGCGTGATTCATTACGTGGACGGCGTGCCACGCTTTGACGACACCTTTTACAATGCCAGGGCCAATTTTAGTTTCGAGCATCGCTTCTCTGAGAGGCTGAGGATCAGCAACAATTTCTTCCTCACCTACGGGGTGGAGCCTAACAACGCCTTTGGTGCCTCCACCACGCTGTGGAATGGCCAATTCCTCTACGGCTACAACAACTTCAACGTCAGCTACGCCTGGACGCCCCGGTTCTCCACCACCACGTCATACACCGTGGATGGCATCGCGTATGAGGATGACATCGTCGCCACGCCTGAGGACCGCTACACGCACTTGTTTGCGCAACAGTTTTCCTACGCCATCTCAAAGCGCACCAGTCTCGTTGCTGAATACCGTTATCGCATGATGATCTTCGACAAGGCGGTGGGCAAAGACATCAACTCGCATTTCGCCCTTGCTGGCGTCGATCATGCCTGGAGCGAGCGCATGTCTGGTTCCGCACGCGCTGGTGCTGAGTTTTACTCTTCAGACCGTTCGGACGAGGTCGGTCCTTACGCCGAGACGGCACTTAATTACTCGGTGGATCGTCAAACCACGGTGCGCTGGTTCGCTGCCCTTGGGTTCAACGGGGCTGAGTTGGCCGCCTTTAGCAGCCGCTACGGCTTGAACACCGGCATCCAGGTCAATCACAACATCACCAAGCGGTTCAGTGTGAACAGCGGTGCCTCCTATTCCTACAGCCAGTTTGACAGTGGCGGCGCAGGTGATGTGACCGAGCACTCCGCGCTCCTTTCCGCCGGACTTGGCTATCAGCTTCTCGAAAACCTCAATCTCAACGCCAACTACTCCTACTCGTTCCTCGACTCTTCCGACGCACTGCGTGAGTTTGACCGTCACCGTGTCTCGCTTGGCGCCACGGCCTCTTTCTGATCCACCCCGACAACAGCCAGAACACCCAATCCGCCGGCGGGCAGCTTCGATCCACGAACTCCCGCTGGCGGCATTTTCAGAGAGCATTGTTAGCTTTTCCAAACATCTAACGCCAACGAGGGCATGAACGAAACAGGCAATGAATTTCAAAAGCATGCGATGGACACCTGGCAGGTGGTCAAAAATCGCATGGGCCTCATCACGCTCAGCTTCATCCTCATCTTCGCTGCGGCGGCCATCCTCACCTACATCATGCCGCGCAAGTATCGCGGTCATGTTGAGATGACCATTGAGCGCATCACGCAGGACATCAATGTCTTCGACCGCAACCGGGGTGACAGTTTGGCTTTTACGCAGGAATACATCAAAACCCAGTTCGAGACGATCACCAAGCCGTCCACCCTTTATCCGGTCGTTCAGTCCCTCGATCTGATGAAACGCTGGGAACTGCCCTCTCGTCAGGCTGCCTTAGCAAAGCTCCGCGCCAATCTCGAAACCCAGTCCATGCTGCGCTCGGACTTTGTCAGCATCGACTATTACGATCAGGACCCGCAGCTCGCGGCAAACATCGCCAACGAGGTCGCCAAAAGCTACATGGCGCAGCGCAACAACATCGAGACCGAGAAAAAGCAGAAGGCTCTCACCGTCCTTCAGCAGCAGATCTCCGACCAGGAAGACCTCCGCCGTCAGGCGCAACTGCGCTCCCAGGAGGCCAAGCGCAAGGCCGGCATTGTCGGCGACTGGATCGTCGGTGGAGGCAGTTCGTTGAACCCAGGCAGCGACATCCGCACCTCAGAGGAAAACATGCAGATGTCCCGCGAGCAGTTACTCATGCAGTCCGACCAGGACATTCTGACTTTGCAGACCGAGATTGATCAAATCTCCAGCCTCAGTTCCGACGACCTCATCGCGCAGGCATCTGGCCTCAAGCTGGAGAATCAAAACATCGCGACGATGACCTCGAAGCTGCAAGAGTTGCAAGTGGCCCGCGAGGGACTGATCAATGATGGCCGTGGAATCAAGCATCCCCAGGTGTTAAGCGTGGACAGTCAGGTCGCCCAGTACAGCACGCTCATTCTCGCGGCCGCCAAGGCGCATGTCGCAGGACTTCAGAATCGGCTTGATGGTGCCAAAAAGAAGCGCCAGTCCCTCCAGACCTACAACGACGAGGCCAAGGCGGAGATCATGGGCATGCAGTCCCTCTACAACGAGTACAAGACTGCCAAGGACGAGGTCACCTACCTCGAAGACCTGCTCGTCAAGATGCGCTCGCGCTTCTTCGAGGAAAAAGCCGGCATCGAACTCGTGAAATCTCCCGCTACCATCTACTCGGAAGCGGAACCCGAGGGTAAACCCGCCAAGCCAAATGTGCCGTTGCACCTCGCGCTCGGTGGTGTGCTTGGCCTCATGTTCGGCCTCGGTCTTGCCTTCTTCCTCGAGTACATGGACACCACCGTGAAGAGCCTCGATGACGTCGAGCGCTTCCTCGGCGTCCCCGTGCTTGCCGTGGTGCCGAAGGATGTCGGCGTGTTGCATCGCTCCAGCGGCTTTAATCCTGATGCCGAGGCCTACCGCATCCTGCGCACAAACATTGAGTTCAATCGCAAATCACCCGACGCCAACTGCCTCAGCGTTGTCAGTGGTGGGGCGGGGGAGGGGAAATCGACCACCATGGTGAACCTCGCGTATGTCTGCGCCCAGGGCGGCTACAATGTCTTGCTCATCGACGCCGACCTGCGCCGCCCCAGCATGCACACACATTTTGATGTCAGTCACGCCACTGGCCTCACCAATTATCTCACGACCGACATTCGCCTCGAGGATGTCGTGATCCGCACGCAGGTCGAAAACCTTTTCTTCCTGCCCAGCGGCCTGCTGCCCGCTGACAGCGCCGGCCTGCTCAATTCCCAGCGCATGGTCGATCTCATCGCCGATGTCAAAAGCCGCTTCGATCTCGTCCTGATCGACTCACCGCCCATCCTCGGCGTCAGCGACGCCTCCGTGCTCGCCAACATGGCCGACATGACCATGATCGTCGTGCAGCATCGCAAACTGCCGCGCCACATGCTCATGCGCGTCAAGCAGAGCGTCGAAAATGTCGGTGGCAAGGTTGTCGGGGTCGTCCTCAACAACGTCGATCTGCGCAGCGACGCGCAGTATCAGTACTACACCAGCTACTACACCTATTACTCGCCCACGAACTCACAGGGCGGCGGTTCTGGCGGCAAATCACGCCGCCGCAAGGTCAAGGCCGAGACCACCGCGTCCGCTCTCTCATCCCCCCGTTCAGTGTCCAGGCCCGAGGGCGATGACGTCTTTTAACCCAAACTCCGCCACGCTCATGAATGTTCGCAAACTCCTCATCGCACTCGCCGCCATCGGCATGTTCCTGAACGCTGCTCACGCGCAAAACGGCGAGCTCGCCCTCAAAGCCAATGACCGCGTCACCATCTCCATCGGTGGCATCCCCGACAACGAGGTGCCGCAGATCAGCAAGGTGTACACCATCAGCGACAACGGCACCGTCAATCTCCTGCACATCGGTGAAGTCCGTGCCGCCGGTCTCAAGCCTTCCACGCTACAGCGCACCATCGAGCAGACCTACGTCGCTCGTGAAATCTACACCCGCCCCACTGTTACTGTTTCCACCGATGACAGCGCCGCCACCGCCCGCATGGTCTATGTCATCAGTGGTGCTGCCAAGAACGGCCCCATCCCGTGGAATCCCGGCATGACCATCCTCAAAGCCGTCGGTGCCGCCGGTGGTTTTACCCCATTTGCCAAGCCCAGCAAGACCAAGCTCATCCGCGACGGCGTCACCACCGAGATTGATCTCAAAAACATCAGCGCCAATCCAGCGCGTGACATCAAACTCCAGCCCGAAGACCAGATCATCGTGCCGGAGTGAGGCCACGGCAGCATCACTTCACTGCCTTCAGGCGGACAAAGCCCCGGTTGATGAAGGCGGCGTTCACCGTGATTGTTCCATCGGGATTCGTCACGGTTTGAGCGGTGGGTACGTCGGTCCATGTGGCCAGATCGGGGGATGATTGAGCTTTCAGGCTTCCCCATTCGGTAAAAACCGCCCGCGGACGATATGTTAGGGTCAGAACGCCGTTTTGCATCACCGGTTGGGGTAAACTGAAGGTGTCAGCCTGGCTTGGGTTGAATCCTTCGAGCGCGAACTCCAGCAAGTGAGGCACACCATCGTCGTCAGAGTCGTCGTCGAAGTCGCCTGCCGCTCCCTGCGCGATCATCCACTCGGTGAAGGGAATGTTGGGATCCAGTGCCAGCACGCTGGTAATGATGGAATCGTCGTCCAGCGGCGAGATCGGCGTGCTAGGATACTTCGAGTTGAAGGCTTCCACGACCAATTGTGCGATCTTCGTGTGAGCACAGGTGTTGGGATGAAAACCGTCGCCGCTAAAGGCATAACGCGTGCCCGCGTTCGCATCCGCCACACGGTAGAATTCGATGCCTTTGATACGAAACGGTTCGTCGATCATCGACTTGGTGAATTCATACACGCCCGGCACGAAACCGATGTCCTGCGAATCTGCCCAGGTGGCGAGGCTGGCGTTCAGCGCGCCCATCGCCGTTGTCACACGCCCTGTTTTCACAGCGTTAGTAGGATAACCCTGCTGGATCTTCGGTGTGCAGCCGACATGGGGCACGCTCGCGAGCACGATGGGCACGGTGGCATTAAGGCCGCGCACCCAGCCCACGAGCCACTGTAGATTGCCCAGGGTCGTGTTCGTCACCTCGGCGCCCACGAGCCCGTTGTAGAGGTTTGCGTAATAGCTGTCGGCGTCGTTGCCTCCGGCAAAGATGACCACGCGTTCGACGTCGTAACGAATGTGATTTTTGAGCGAGTTGAGCCACCACTGGTTGAAGAAATTGGTGAGCAAGTTCCTGATCTCTGTGGTCGTCGCGCCTGGAAGCGCCCAGTTGTGGGCATGGCCCGTGAGGCGTGGATCGGCGTAAACATCCCAAGTGCCCGTGTCGAACCAGTCCGTGCGATGCTGGTGCAGGATTTCGATCCAGTTCCGCGCCTGCCACGCCGCAGGGTTGTCGGGGTAAAGTCCGGAAAACTCCGCCTCGTATTCCTTCGTCAGGCTGTCCCCGATCACCAGGCACTGCTCCGCACGCAACGGGGAGAACAGCAGCAGCGAGAGGCAGACAAAGATACGCATGGCTGGATGAGACGCAGTACAGGCGCGAAAGTTCATCTCATTATATGTGATTGGTGGACAAAGCCGGGCTTCCCTGATGCGTTTTCATGGCATGCAAATTATCCGCCTTGCCACCTGCTTTTTCGGTTTTGCCTCGATCTCTCTCGCGGACTTCGCTCTCAAGGACGGCGACACCGTCGTTTTCCTTGGCGACAGCATCACCGCCGCACGACGCTACGACCGCATCATCGAGAACTACACCCTGCTCCGCTACCCGCAGCGGCATGTAAAGTTCTTCAACGCTGGCAAAGGTGGCGATACCATGATCGGTGCGCTGGACCGTCTGCAACGGGAGGTCTTTGATCGCGGAGCCACAGTCCTGACCGTCGCCTTCGGTGTGAATGACATTGGCTGGGGCATGAAAGCCGATGCCGAGCACAAGAACGCTTATCTCACTTCGCTGCGCCGACTCGTCGAGCTCTGCAAAGAACGCAAGGTCCGCGTCTTCATCTGTTCGCCCGCCATTACCAATGAAGAACCTGATCGCGCTGAGAAAGGCTTCCTCCAGCAGATGTGCGACGAAGGGCTGGCACTCGCGCAGAGCCTGGGTGCCGATACCATCGACATCCAGCGCTGCATGCGGAAAGTGCAGCGCCATGTGCTCGCGACGAACAAGAACCAAAAAGACGCCACGAAACACACGAAACTGCATGTCGAGGATGGCGTGCATCTCAACGAACTCGGCCAGCTCGCGATGGCTTTTGCTCTTCTCAAAGGTCTTGGTGCTCCCGCCGATGTTTCCTCGGCAGTAGTTGATGCAGCAGGGGCCAAGATTGAGTCCACGACTGGCTGTTCTGTCACCTCAGTGAAACAAATTGCCGATGGCGTTGAGTTCGACCGCCTGGATGAAGGTCTGCCGCTTAATTTCGGTACCTTCGGTGCATTGAACTTCTTCCACATTCCGATTCCGGCGGAACTAAACCGCTACATGCTCGCGATTCATGGACTCACGCCGGGAAAATACGAACTGCGCGCCGGTGGTCGTTCCCTCGGCAAATTCACCGACAAACAACTCGCCGCGCCCCTCAACATCTCCTTTGCCACCGCCAACGGTTGGGAACCCGGCGGCCCCTGGGACGCTCAGGCAGCCGCCTTGAAGATGGTGACCGATGCACGCATGGAGATCACAGGTTCAGAATCCTACATCAGCAACTTCATGAGCCATCATCCCGATCTTGAAGAAGTGCGCGCGGAGACAGCGGCAACACTCCAGCGTCTTGAAGCGCTGCCACGTAAGATTGCGGCACCCGTGATGGTGCATTTTGAGGTGAGGCGCGTCGCAGACGTGAAATAGCCTACAATCCCAAATCCGTCACCGCGCCGTGGCTGGCGTCGCATGTGAGCTTGGCGTATTTCGCCAGCACGCCACGTGTGTAGCGGGGCTTCGGCTGCTTCCACTTGGCCAGACGGGCCTTCAGCTCCTTGGCAGGAATGCCCAGCGTGATCTGGCGCTTCTCAGCGTCGATCGTGATCGCATCACCATTCTTGATGACGGCAATCGGGCCGCCCACGAAGGCTTCGGGCGTGACGTGACCGACGACGAAGCCGTGGCTGCCACCGCTGAAGCGTCCGTCGGTGATGAAGGCGACATCTTTACCCAAACCCTTGCCCATGATGGCGCTGGTGGGGGAGAGCATCTCGCGCATCCCTGGACCGCCCTTTGGTCCTTCCATGCGCACGATGATGACGTGGCCTTTTTTGACCTTGTCATTGAGGATGGCTTGCAGCGCGGTCTCTTCGGACTCGAACACGATGGCCTTGCCGGTGAACTTGAGGCCTTCCTTGCCGCTGATCTTGCCCACGGCACCCTCGGGGCAGAGGTTGCCTTTGAAGATGACGAGGTGGCTGTCCTTCTTGATCGGGTTGCTTAGCGGACGCACGATCTGCTGATCCTTGGGCCAGACGATCTTGGAGTTTTTCATGTTCTCCTTCATCGTTTTGCCGGTGACGGTCAGGCAGCCGCCGTGCATCAGACCTTCGGCGACCAGCAGACGGATGAGCGGCACCGTGCCACCGATCTTCACCAGGTCGTTCATGAAATATTTGCCGCTAGGCTTCACGTCCGCGAGCACCGGCGTTTTTTTGCCGATGCGGACGAAGTCCTCGATGCCGAGCTTCACACCCGCGCTGTGAGCCATCGCAATCAGGTGCAAAACGGCGTTCGTGGAGCCTCCGAGCGTGATGATGAGCGTGATCGCGTTTTCAAATGCCTCCTTCGTCATGATGTCACGCGGTGTGATGCCGCGTTTGATCATGTTCATAACGGCGGCGCCGGCATCGAAGCAGTCGATCAGCTTCTCGTTGGAGACAGCAGCCTGGGCACCGGAGTTCGGCAGGCTCATGCCAAGCGCTTCGATGGCGCTGGCCATCGTGTTCGCGGTGTACATGCCGCCGCAGGAGCCCTCTCCTGGGATGCTGTGCTCCTCGATGTCCATGAGCTCCTTGTCGCTGATCAGGCAGTTCGCATGCTTGCCCACGGCTTCGAAGACCGTCACGATGTCCGCGTCGCGTTTGTCCAGACCAACACAGCCCGGCAGGATCGTGCCGCCATAAACGAAGACGCTGGGACGATTCAGCCGCCCCATCGCCATCAAACAGCCCGGCATGTTCTTGTCGCAGCCGCCGATGGCCACAAAACCGTCCAGGCCCTCGCAACCGACCACGGTTTCAATCGAGTCCGCGATCACTTCGCGCGACACGAGCGAGTATTTCATGCCCTCCGTGCCCATGGAGATGCCGTCGGAGATGGTGATGGTGTTGAAGATGATGCTCTTGCCGCCCGCCGCATCGACCCCCTTTGCGGACTCCTTCGCCAGACGATCAATGTGCATGTTGCACGGCGTCACCATGCTCCACGTCGATGCGATGCCAATCTGTGACTTCTTGAAGTCCTCGCGCTTGAAGCCCACGGCATGCAGCATTGCACGGCTGGCGGCGCGCTCGGCACCGTCCACGACGATGGCGCTGTGTTTGCGATGCAGAGACGGTTTGGCGGCGGCTTTTTGGGACATGGCGTGGTGGGGTGGGCGCGCAAAATGGCAGGCACCTCCACGCGCGCAAGCAGCCTTTGTGGCAGTTCCGGCGCAGCGTTTGGCAAGAACCGCATGGCTCCCCGGGATTTCCGGCACGATAAAAGACATGTGAGTTCCCTCGTCCAACGCGCCTTCGTCCTTTTAGCCCTCGCTCCCGTCTTGTCAGCGGCGGATTCTGCCGCGCCGCTGGACTTCAATCTCTACATGCAGGGCAAGTATGTCTATGAGCGCAATTGCATCGTCTGCCACGGCCAGCGTGGCGATGGCAATGGCGAGATGAGCCCCACGCTAAAGCCCAGGCCGCGCTCTTTTCGCGAGGGCATGTTCAAATTCCGCACCACGCCGCTCGGCATGCTGCCCACCGATGACGATCTTCGCCGCACCATCCGCAGTGGGCTCAGCGGCACCGCCATGGGCATGTTCACCCAGCTTTCCGACGAGGAAATCGACGCCGTCATCACCTATGTGAAGTCCTTCTCCCGCCGCTGGCGCAAGCCGGAGAACCATGCCGAGCCTGTGGAGCTGACTCCGCCACCCGAATGGCTCAAACAGCCCGCTGAGATCAAAACACACGCCCAGGCTGGCCAAAAACTCTTCGTCACACACTGCACGGCCTGCCACGGCGAAAAAGCCGATGGCAAAGGCCCCGCTGTGATTGCTTTGAAGGACATCTGGGGTATTCCCGCCGCGCCCTCCGATCTCCGCCAGCCGCATCTGCGTTGCGGCGATAACCCTGCCGACATCTTCCGCGTCCTCGCCACCGGCTTGAATGGCACGCCCATGGTCAGCTTTGATGCCACGCTCACCGCCGCGCAGCGCTGGGACATCATCGCCTACATCTTCAGTATCCGCTTGTCTTCGGGTCCGGTGCTGGGAGCCGCGCCGGCCAAAGAATGATGTGGGTGAAAGTCATCGCAGCGGTGCTTCGTTCGTGCCACATCTTGTGAATCGACGCCATTTCATCACCGCGCTTGCCTCGGCATCCGTGGCGGCGCGTGCCGCATCGCGAAGCAGCTTCTTTACTCTCGCTCAACGCCAGGGTCGCTGGTGGCTCATCACTCCGGAGGGGAAGCCGTTTTTCTCAATCGGGCTGAATCACATTGATCCTTCGCCGCTGCGATATGAGTCGAATGGCGATTTGTGGGAGCGCAAGTATGGCAACTCGATGGAGAAATGGCTCAAGGAGTCCGTCGCGACGGATTTGATGGCCTGGGGCTTCAATTCGGTCGGCTGGACGCAGGAGGTCGTCACTCGCGGGCTCTCGAATCACCGTCACTCACGCGCATTCACCTTCGAGGAATATCAGTGGCTCGACCTGCCGTATTGCCACCAGCTTCCATTCGCCGACTTTCATCAGTGGGAGGCCGAGACGCGTTATCCTGACTTCAAAAGCCCCGAGTTCGCCGAGTGGATGATGGCCGCCTCAAACCCCTGAGCTACTTCTATGATTAGGCACGCAATTTTCATCTTTTTGTTCTCCATGATGGCCGCAGCAGCAGGCGCGGATCGTCCTCGCCTCGCCGTCCTCACGGACATCGGCGGTGATCCGGATGACCAGCAGTCGATGGTTCGGCTGATGGTGTATGCGAATGAGTTTGAGATCGAACTACTGCTGGCAAGCGCGGCGGGGACGCCGGGGGAGTTGAAGGCGGCGGTGACGAAGCCGGAGTTGATCCGCGAGATTATCGGTGCTTACGAGAAGGTGCTGCCCAACCTCAAGAAGCACGCGGAGGGCTGGCCGGAGGCGGAGACACTGCGGCAGCGGGTGATGTCCGGCAATCCGCAGCGCGGGCGCGAGCACATCGGCGACGGGCATGACACGGATGGCTCGCGCGAGTTGGTGAGGCTCGTCGATGCAGGAAGTGCGGAGCGTCCGCTGAATGTGGCGATCTGGGGCGGGCAGACGGATTTCGTGCAGGCGCTCTGGCGGGTGAAGCAGGATCGCGGTGGCGAGGGCCTCGCGACGTTCGCGAAGAAGCTGCGCGTGTATGACATCAACGACCAGGATCGCATCGCCGACTGGATGCGCGGCGAGTTTCCCGGCCTGAACTACCTCCTCGCCAAAGCACCGCCGGGCCGTGACAAGCGCGAGGGCACCTACCGCGGCGTGTATCTTACCGGCGACGAATCACTGACCAGCAAGGCGTGGATCGAGGCGAATGTGAAGTCACGCGGACCGCTCGGAGCGCTGTATCCGATGAAAACCTTCACCGTGCCGAACAAGCACGGCTGCATGAAGGAAGGTGACACGCCCTCGTGGTTCTTTTTCATCCCGCTCGGCGGCAATGATCCGAATGATCCGACCAAGCCCGGATGGGGCGGCCAGTTTCAACGAGAAACAGATGGTTGGTGGCGTGATCTGCCTGCGAAAGACGGCTTTGAACCGCGCAGCACCGTCAGTCGCTGGCGCGGTGAGTTTCAGGCGGACTTCGCGAAGCGGATGAAGTGGTGCGTGGAATGATTGAGCCAGAAAACGATGAGTGGGATCGTTTCACGACCTCATGAAGCTCGCTTTCTTGATCGCCATCCTCGCGACTGCCGCCAACGCAGAACCCATCACTCAAAACCTCTGGCCCGCGACACCTCCCGGTCCCGCCTCGAAAACCGACGGCGACGAACGTGATCTGACCAAGACGGAGGACAAGCTCATCTCCGGACGGCGCATCATCAAGCTTGGCCATGTCAGCACGCCGCAGATGCAGGTGCTCTTGCCAGCGAAGGACAAGGCGAATGGTGCGGCAGTGCTCGTTTGCCCTGGCGGTGGTTTCAGCATTCTGGCGTGGGATTTGGAAGGCACGGAGGTGGCGGAATGGCTGAACGGCCTCGGCTTTGCAGCCATCGTGGTGAAGTATCGTGTGCCGACGCGCGAGCATGGCGACACGCTGGCGGAAACGCTGAACAACGGCTGCAAGGCATCGCTGATGACGTCGGGACCGTTGATGGATGCGCAGCGCGCGATCAGCCTCACGCGGGCTCATGCGACGGAGTGGGGCATTGATCCGAAGCGCATCGGCATCCTGGGCTTCTCCGCCGGTGGGGCCATCGCCGCCTTGAACGCTTTGAACGGCGACAAGCGTGCTTACGCGAAGCTTGATGCGGCCGACGATCAATCCTGCGCGCCAAACTTCGCACTGCTCATCTATCCAGGTGCGCTGGTGGACAAAGAAACCGGTGCTTTGAAGCCCTGGCTGCATGCTGATAAAAATACGCCGCCGATGTTCTTCGCGATGGCGCAGGACGATCCGGTGAACAGCGACAACTGCACCGCGCTGTTCAGCGAGTTGAAGCGCGCGAAGGTGCCCGCTGAAATGCACATCTACACGCACGGCGGTCACGGCTATGGATTGCGGCCCACGGCGCAGCCGGTGACACGCTGGCCGCAGCGCGCGGAAGAATGGCTGAAGGACATGGGCTTCACTGGCGCACGCTAAAATGCTCGCGATCATGCCGCCGAAGCCTCCTCCGCATGTCGCGCCCATCCCTTCTGTCACCGTTCAAAGCCCTCGGGCCAGGTCTTGTCCTCGCGGCTGCCGGCATCGGCGCGGGCGATGTGATCACGGCGACGGTGACGGGCGCGCAGTTTGGCACGAGTCTCGCATGGGCGCTGCTGGTGTGCGTGGTGTTGAAGTGGGTGCTCAATGAAGGCCTCGCGCGCTGGCAGCTCGCTACTGGCACCACGGTGATCGAGGCCTGCATGACGCGGCTGCCGCGCTGGGTCAGCGTGTATTTCTTTCTCTACCTGCTGCTGTGGACGTTCTTCGTCAGTGCCTCGCTCACGAATGCCTGCGGCCTCGCGGGGCACAGTCTGTTTCCGCAATGGCCGGTGTGGGCCTGGGGCATCATTCATTCAGTGATCGCGGCGGCGCTGGTGTGGGTGGGACGCTTTGAGTTGTTCGAGCGGGTGATGAAGATCCTCGTCGGCGTGATGGTGCTCAGTGTTTTGATCTGCGCCGTGTTGCTGAAGCCCAACGCGGTGGAGCTGTTGCGGCATCTCGCGTGGCCGGTGCTGCCGCCGGATTCGGGCAAGGCGGTGCTCAGCATCTTTGGCGGCATCGGTGGCAGCATGACAATGCTTTGTTACGGCTACTGGATTCGTGAAAACGCCTGGAGCGGTGCCAGCCATCAGCGCGTGGTGCGTGCGGATCTGCTGCTCGCCTATGGGGTCACGCTCATCTTCGCCGTCGCGCTGACCATCGTCGCCGCTGGCTGCAATGCGGCCGTCACGCAGGGCAACGGCATGGCTCTGGAGGTTGCGACGCGGCTGGAGTCCGCGCTCGGGCCTGCGGGCCGCTGGGCCTTCCTCATCGGCTTCTGGTGCGCGGTGTTTGCCTCCATGCTCGGCGTGTGGCAGGGCGTGCCGTATTTCTTTGCCGACTTCATGGCGCATCGCGCGCGCACTGCCGCAATGAGCACCGTCGATTTGAAAAACACCCGCGCCTATCGCGGCTACCTGCTCTTTCTCGCTGGTCCGCCGCTCGTGCTGCTCTTCGCGGACAAGCCGGTGGCCATGGTGGTGCTGTTCACCGTCATCGGCGCGTTTTTCATGCCTCTTCTCGCCGCGCTGCTGCTCTACCTGAACAACCGCCGCGACTGGATCGGCGAACTGTGCAACGGCACCGTGCGCAATGCGGCGCTTGTCGTCTCGTTGATGCTGTTTGGCTGGATCGCCGTCACGGAACTCATCGACGTTTTCTCCCAATGAACTCATGTATCATCATCGGCGGCGGCATTGTCGGCCTCGCCACCGCTTTGAAGCTGCTGGAACGCTTTCCAGCGGTCAAACTCACGCTGCTGGAAAAGGAAGCAGGCGTTGCTCGCCACCAAAGCACGCACAACTCCGGCGTGCTGCACTGCGGCCTCTACTACAAGCCAGGATCGCTCAAGGCGAGGCTCGCTGTTGCTGGTATTCGCGAAATGGTGGCCTTTTGCCGCGCACACGACATCCCGCACGAGATTTGCGGCAAGCTCGTCGTCGCCACCAGCGAGGCTGAACTTCCACGACTCGATGAACTGCTTCGTCGTGGCGCGGCGAACGGCCTCACCGGCCTGCGCCGCATCGAGCCGGATGAAATGAAGCGCATCGAGCCCCACGCCGCCGGTCTCGCCGCCGCGCATGTGCCGGAGGAAGGCATCGTCGATTACCGTGCCGTGTGCAACACCATGGCGACGGAGATTCAAAAGCGCGGCGGTGTGATTTTGACGAATGCGCAGGTCGCCAAACTGCATCGCCACGGCGACGAATGGATCGCGCAGACCCCGAATGGCGAAGCACGCGGCCAATGGCTCATCAACACCGCCGGCCTGCATTGCGACCGCGTCAGCGAACTCGCCGGCGAGCAGCGCGAGGTGCGCATCGTGCCATTTCGTGGCGAATACTACCAGCTCAGCGATGCCGCGCAGCATCTCTGCCGTCATCTCATCTATCCCGTGCCTGATCCCTCATTCCCGTTTCTCGGCGTTCACTTCACCCGCATGATCGGCGGTGGCGTCGAGGCCGGTCCGAACGCCGTGCTCGCCTTCGCCCGCGAAGGCTACCGCCTGCGCGACATCAACCTGCACGATCTCGCCGACGCCGTCACCTTTCCCGGTCTGTGGCGCTTCTTGAAACGCTATCCGAGCATGGCCTTCACCGAGCTGGCACAATCCTTCAGCCGCGAGCGCTTCTGCCGCGCCCTCCAGCGCCTCGTTCCCGACGTGCAGCCGCAGCATCTCGCCCCCGGTGGCGCAGGTGTGCGTGCCCAGGCCATGACCCCGCAGGGCGACCTCGTGCAGGACTTCCACATCGTCGCCCGCGACCACGCCCTGCACATCCTCAACGCCCCCAGCCCCGCCGCCACCGCCTCCCTCGCCATCGGCGGTCACATCGCGGCGATGATTTGAATCATTCTGCAATGACGAGGGTCAGCACCGTCCAGCGTTGGGGAAGCATTTTCTGGCCTCAGCTCATGCGAAAGGGTTTGCCCAGGCGGATTGTACGTTCGGCCTTCGCATACCAGCCCTGCGGCGCGTGAGTGTTTGTATGCAAGTAACACTGCACCCGCACCTCGGTGCTGCCTTCGGTGAAGGTGAGCAGGCGGCTCAATGGGCGCGAGTTTGCGGCGACATGAAAGCGAGTCAGGCAGCAGCAGTTGATGAAAGTGGCGTCCCACTTGCGCTCGATGTGGGTGCGGCCGTTGAAGTTATCGTCGGGATTCGTGTGGGTGTGACCGCCGAACCAGAGATCAATCGCACCGGGATGTGCGGCGAGGTAGTTCTCGAAAGCCATCGCCTTGGGTTTGTCATCGACGTAGTAGAGATACGACGAGCCTTCCGGGCTGCCGCCATCCTTCTGATAGCCGTGGTAGCGGCTTTCATAAGTGCCGTCGGGATTCAAGGTGCCACCCTCAAAGTCGCCGGAGCCGACGGTCGTCTCACGCAGCATGTGATGATGTGCGCTGATGATGATCGCGTCGCGATTCGCCTCCACGCGTTCCTTCCACCACGCCACCGTCTCGCTTGTCACCGCGCCTGCGGGGTAGCCGCCGCGTTTGCCGCGTCCCACGGGCACAGGGAGGTCATTTCGATCACTCATCATGAGAAAGAGCAGGTTGCCGACACGGAATTCATAGCGCTCCCAGCTCCCCGTCACCGGATAACGGCGGCGTTTCGGATCCAAACCTGAAGATGCCGTGTTTTCGCCCAACGGATCGACATACTTGCGAAACCACCACTGTTGATCACTCGCGTCGTGATTGCCCGCGATGTCATAAAAATCCTCGCGCCGATGTTTGGTTGCCACTGAGTATTGCTTCACGACCTCAAGCCCCTCCGCATCATCCGGCGGCCCCTGATTGCCGGAGAAGTCGCCCACATTGATCGCGATGTCCCACTCAAACGGCGGCGCACCGTCCTTGCCGCCCTGCTCGGACTGACGGATCGCATCCGCCAGCGACTCGCGCTTCTTCTTGATGTCCGTGCCCACATGCGGATCACCGATGGCCCAGAGGCGGAATTGTTTCGGTGCTGCATCCGCAGCGAGACCGGGAACGATGCTGGTCAATGCGATGCCAGCGGCGGAATCGCTTACAAAGCGTCGGCGGGTGATGCTCGTTGGTGTGCTCATGGCTGACCTGGCTTGGAGATGACCGGCAGAATCAGCCGCGAAGCTGTCACGTCGCCGTGATGGATGGTTTGCGTGGCGATTTCGAGTTTCGCATCCGCATTTTGATCGGCGGCGGTGTTGTGATTGCGGTCGTAGTTCGGGAAATCGCTGCTGGTGATGTCGAGGCGGATGCGATGGCCGGGCTGGAACTCGTTCGAAGTGGGGCGCAGCTTGATGCGATACTCAATCACCTCGCCGGGCGTGAGCAGCTTCGGTTTGTCGAGACCATCGCGATAGCGCGCCCGCACCATGCCTGATGCGATGTCGCGATTCGTGCCATCGGGCGCCACGTCAATGAGTTTGGCGAAGAAGTCGGTGTCCGGCGCGCTCGATTCGGCGTGCAGGATGACTTCGGGATAGCCGGTGACCTCCATCGCAGTGCTGAGCGGTGCGGTTTGATAGACGAGAATGTCCTGACGCAGTGCGAGCGGCGCCTGATCGGCGGGCAGCGTGAACATGCTCGGACTCCACAGCGTGGGCACCGGATCGTGCGGGTCGTAGCGGTAGATGTCGCGGCCTGTGGCGGCTGATTCGGGTGTCAGAGTGCCATCACCGGACGGCGTGTTCGCATGGCCGCCGCTGTGGAGATGGAAGGCTTTCGAGACAGCGCGTGCGGGCGGCCATTCCTGCTCGTCGCGCCAGCGATTCGCGCCCATGACGAAAATGCGCACGGGAGCGTCTTTGTTCACTCCGTTGGGTTTGCCTTTGAGCCAATAATCGAAATAGCGGATCTCCGTCTGCTTCGTGTCGAGCGCGGCGGCCTTGCCAAAGTCCACGCCGCCGACTTTGCTCGCGCCCGCGCCGCTGTGACTCCATGGGCCAATGATGAGTCGCTGGCCGTTGCGTGCGGCCTCGGTCCTGCCCACGCGGCGCATCGCCTGGTGCATCTCGATTCCGTCATTGCAGTGGTCAAACCAGCCGCAGATGTCGAGATTGGGCACGCTGATCTCCCCGCAGTTTTCTACGAACTGCCAGGGCTCGCGATGCGGCGTGCGCAACCATGCCTCCACAGCATCCTTTTCGTCCTCAAAGACATTCTTGGGCAGGTTCATCCACGGCAGGAACTGCAGCAGGCGCTGGTCTTCGCCGCCTTTCCAGAGCTTCACGGCCTCCGCTTTGGTTTTCACGCCTTCAGCACCGGAGCGCAGCCGCATGTCCGGTGCCATGCCGGCGTAGAACCAGTTCAGCCGTCGCCCAGGCCGGATCGTGCCCGGACCTTCGAGTTGCGTGAGTCGTGCGGGGATCGAGCGTGCGCACATTGCCACAAGCGAGGGCGGGCGCAGCGGTGCGAGCCGCCATTGCAGGAACGCATTGTAGGACACGCCGAAGGTGCCCACCTTGCCGTTCGATCCCGGCAGCTTAGCCGCCCACTCGACGGTGTCATAGCCATCTGCCGCATCATGCGTGTCGAAGCGATAAAACGATTCCCATTTGCCGTCCGACGCATAACGCCCGCGCGCGTCCTGGGTGACGACGATGTAGCCCGCATTCACATATGGCTCACCCTTCTGCGCATCCTTGCCATACGGCGTCCGCAGCACCAAGACCGGCCACGGCCCCTCACCCGCAGGACGAAACACATTCGCCCGCAGCACCACGCCGTCACGCATCGGCACGGCGACATTGCGCTCGGTTTGGATTGCGAGAGCTGGCGCCGCGCAGGCATGGTGGAGATGCAGCGACCCTACGACGAGCAGCACGGCGACGATTCGTTTCATGGCACGCCGTACAACGAAGGCGGCAACTCCCGGCTTGCTCGACGTTTTGCGCTCTCATGTGGCATCGGTGTGGCATCCGGCATGTCCGCGGATATTTGGATGAGAGCTTCGCTCGGCAACGGAAATGGCGTGTTGAAAGACTGGTGATCATGCCCTCAGTGGCTGCATGAACCGTCTTTCCGTTTCGCTGCTGGTCGCCCTCCTCGCCGTTGCTACCACCGCCTGGTCCTCCTTGGTTTCCCCTGATGCTCAGACGCTCGTCAAACTCGGTGCGAAAGTCACCGAGACCGCCGGAGTCGTCACGCAAGTGAACGTGAAGTGCGACGCCTTCACCGAGGCCGATTTCAAGACGCTCGGCGGCATCAAGACGATCAAAGATCTCACCATCAGCGGCAAAACGATCACGGATGACACGCTCGCGCTGCTCACCGGCCTCACCGAGCTGGAGCGCCTCAGCAGCGACGGCATCCAGCTCACGGACGCGGGCTACAAGCACTTCGCGGCGTTTCAGAAGCTCAAATCGTTGTCGTTCTTCCATCCCGCGTTTCGTTCGGAGCAGTTCACGGGCAGCGGCCTGACGCATTTGAAGGCGCTGCCAAAACTGGAGCGCCTCACCTTCGCCGGATCGACCGCAGGCGATGCCGCCATGGAGGCCATCGGCCAGCTCACGCAGCTCAAAGAATTCCGCACCTGGCATACCGCGCAGACGCAGGCGGGTAATGCGCATCTCACCAAGCTCCCGCTCACTGCCCTGCGCATCGGTCAACGCCTGCCGAACTGGGGCAAGGACTCGCCCATCAGCTTCGACGAATCGACGATGGAGACGTTGGCACAGATCAAGACCCTCGAATCTCTCGAACTGACCGAAGCCCGCCTCAGCGCCAAGATCATCCCGCAGCTCAAAGCGCTGCCAAAGCTCACCAAGCTCAAGATTGAAACCGTGGATATCTCCACCGCCGATGTGGAAGCCATCAAAGCCGCGCTGCCGAACTGCAAAGTGGATCACAAGCCCATGGACGACGCAGAGAAAGAAGCGACGCTGGTGAAGAAGCTGCGACTTTAGCTCTCATTGTGTCAGAAAAAGCCTTCTGGATCGTTACAGCCTCGAATCCGTCATGAACATCGCCACCAAACGCCATCTCGACCGCCGTGCCTTCCTGCGCGGCACTGGAACCGTGCTCTCCCTGCCGTTTTTGGAGGCGATGGTGCCTGCCTTCGCCACGCGTGCTCAAGCTGCCGTCGGCCAGCCACCTCCGCGCTTTTTGGCGATGTGCGCGACGTTGGGCTTCCACACGCCGTTTTTGTTCCCGCAGGAAACCGGAGCGGACTACACGCTCACACCGTATCTGGAGCCGCTGAAGGACTTGAAGGGTGATTTTTCGGTCATCTCCGGTCTCCAGCACATGGAGCAGAACGGCGCGAACGGCCACACGTCAGAGATGACCTGGCTCACCTCAGCAAAGCATCCTGGACTCGCTGGATTCAAAAACACGATCTCCATTGACCAGCTCATCGCCGAGAGCATCGGCACGCAGACGCGGTTTCCGAGCCTCATCCTCGGCACGGGCAGCGAGTCGCTTTCGTGGTCGGCCAGCGGCGTGCCGCTTCCGGCGGAAAGCTCGCCCTCGAAGGCCTTCCAGCAGCTTTTTGTCGATGGCACCCCGGCGGAAGTTCAGGCGCAGGTGCGTGGCTTGAAACGCGGACGCAGCATTCTCGACACCGTGATGGGACAAGCGAAGAAACTCCATGGCGAGCTCGGCAAACGCGACCAGGAGAAGCTCGACGAATACTTTTCCGCCGTGCGCGATCTGGAAGGTCGGCTCGTGCAAAACGAGGAATGGGTGCAGAAACCCAAGCCTAAGATTGATGCGAAGCCGCCGACGGACATCCAGAGCCGCACGGATGCCATCGGCAAGATGAAGCTGATGCAGGATCTCATCGTGCTCGCGCTGCAAACCGACTCCACCCGCACTGTCACGCTGCGCCTCAGCGGCATGAACGCCGTGCCGGAGATCGAGGGCGTCAAAAACGACTGGCACAACCTCTCCCACCACGGCCAGGACCCCGCGAAGATCGAGGAACTCAAAGTCATCGAGAAAGCCGAGTTCACCGCCTTTGCCGTCTTCCTCACGAAACTCAAGACTGCTGCATTGCTTGAGAGCACCTCCGTCATCTTCGGTTCCAATCTCGGCAACGCCAGCGCCCACAACACCGCCAATATTCCTCTCGTCCTCGCTGGTGGAGGCTTCAAACACGGTCGCCACATCGCCATCGACAAGGAGAAGCACGTCTTTTCCAACCTCTTCGTCTCCCTAGCACAACGCATGGGCGTTGAAGCGGACAAATTTGGCTTCAGCACCGGTGTGCTCGACATCAATCAGGCCTGAGCCCGCTTGAACACCGCACAACCGCACCGAGAGACCACGTCAGAAAAACAGGCCCCAGTCGTTTGTTTGGCGCTCCTGCCACATGAAACGACTTGTCTCATCCCTGTTCTTTTCGGCCACACTGTTGGCGTCTGAAAAGCCGAACCTGATCGTCATCCTCGCCGATGATCTGGGCTATGCCGATTTATCCTGCTTTGGCAGTGAGATTCCCACGCCGCACATCGATGCTCTGGCGAAGGGCGGAATGAAGTTCGGAGCTTTCTACAATGGTGCGCAATGCTGTCCGACACGTGCCTCGCTCATCAGCGGCATGTATCCGCATGAGGCGGGTGTGGGTGACATGATCGACCAGCACTCGCTCGCCGTGCGCGAGGCGGCGGCGAGTCCGCATTACAGCGACAGGCTTGATCCGCGTGCCAAAACCATCGCCGAGCATCTCCGACCTGCGGGTTATCAGACCTTCATGACGGGCAAATGGCATCTCGGCTACCAAGACGGCCAGCGACCGCTGCAACGAGGCTTCGACCGCTACTACGGCATCATCTCCGGCGCGGACAGCTACTTCAAACCGAAGTCCGTGCGCGAGGGCGATGCCGTCGTGGATCAGCAGTCACTACCAACCGATTTCTACGCCACGGATGCCTTTACCACGAAGGCCATGGAGTTCATCCGCGAGGGGGATGCCTCGCGGCCCTTCTTCCTCTACCTCGCTTACAATGCGCCGCATGCTCCCCTCCAGGCGCCGGATGATGAGATCGCGAAGCATCGCGGGAAATATGACTCGGGTTTCGAGGTCATCCGCGAGCGAAGACTCGTCCGTCAGAAGGAACTGGGCCTCGTTCCCGTCTCCACTTCGCTTCCGCCGCGTGATCCGAAAAGCCAGCCCTGGCGCGGCAGCCCGGAGCAGATGAAGGAGGTGCGGAACATGGAAACCTATGCCGCCATGGTCACGCGGATGGATGCCAACATCGGCAAACTGACCGCCTTTCTTCAAGAGCGCGGCCAGCTCGACAACACGCTCATTCTTTTCCTCAGCGACAATGGCGCATGGGCCAGCGGCGCCACCTACGGGCAGGAATGGGCCGAGACGGGCTGCACGCCCTTCCGGCTGTTCAAGCTCTTCACGCACGAAGGCGGCATCCGCACCCCGTTCATCGCGCACTGGCCTGCGAAGGTGCCCGCAGGCACGTTTCAAACAAAGCAGTATGCGCATGTGAAGGACATCCTGCCCACCCTGCTGGACGCGGCAGGCGCAAAGCCGATCACGAATGATGCGCTGCCTCTTTCTGGTCGTAGTTTCCTTCCCGCTTTGCTCGACCATAACCACGCCAACCATGAAACGCTGTTCTGGGAGCGCCTGGGCAATGAGGCCGTGCGTGATGGTCGCTGGAAGCTCGTGCGCAGCTACAACGACATTCGCGATTACAACGCCAAAACCAAGCGCGGCCCAGGTTCGGGTGTTCGAAGCGGAAAATGGGAGCTTTATGATCTGGATACTGATCCCAATGAAACTCACGATCTCGCCGTGCTGGAGCCGCAAAAGGTCGCCGAAATCAGTGCCAGGCATCAGGCGTGGTCCGTGCGCGTCGGTGTGATTCCGCGTGAGGAGATCGCCGCGAAGCTCGGGACGCAGAAGTGACCCGGCATGTCAGATTCAGCGAGCCTGTTCGTCTATCTACAAAATGACCGAAGAACTCCTCATCAAGACGCTCCTGGATGCACGCCCGCGACTCATCGCGGCGACGCTGGCGGTGCTGCGGGATGTGCATCAGGCGGAGGATGTGTTTCAGGAGGTGCTGATCAAGGCGCTGCGGCTGCAGGAGAGCTTTTCGGATGAGGCGGGGTTGCTGGCTTGGGCGCGGGTGTCGATGCGGAATCAGGGCATCGATCATGTGCGCCGTGCCGGTCGGCTGGACACGATCCTTTCCGAAATGGCGCTCGATGCCGTCAGCGAACGGTTGGAGGACGGCGAATCTGCCGCCGCGAGCCTGAAAGCCGCTGCGCTGCGGCACTGTCTGGACAGCCTGCCGCAGGAGTCGAAACGGATGCTGCGCATGCGCTACGATGAAGGCCGCAGTGGGCGTGATCTCGCGGCGCTGCTGCGCCGGAGCGAGGACGCGGTCTATAAGGCGCTCTCCCGTCTCCATGCCGCACTGCGGAAATGCGCGGAGGAGCGCCTGACTTGGATGAGGGAGGGCAAAGCATGAGCGTCTTGCCTGAAAATATCCCGTGGGAGCTGCTGGTGCGTTATGCCGCCAGTGAATGCACGCCGCAGGAGGTGGCGATGCTTTCCGAACGCATCGCTGTCGAGCCTGCGGTGGCTGATGCACTCGCGGAAGTGCTGCTGCAGGCAGTCGTGGTGCGCGATGATGCGGAGGCGCATCCCGAGCGGGTTCGCACCGCCGTGCCAGCGGTCGAAAAGCGCTCCCCATGGTTTTCTCCCGCCCTTTTTGCGATGGCGGCAGTGCTGGTGGCGGCCTTCACCGCGATCTGGTTCCTCGCCTTCCGCGCCCAGGATCGTGACATCCTCCGCATCACCGCTCTCGATGGTGCTGTGCGCTGGACTGGACGCGGCGGCGAGGTGCGGGATGGCTTGAAGCCCGACGAATTGCTGCCCGGCGGGCTGCTGGAGACGATCTCAGACGACAGCACGCTCGTGGTGGCTTTTGACGATGGTACCTCACTCACCCTGCTGGGACGTACTGCGGCCACGTTTTCCGCAGACGGTCAAAAAACGGTCCATCTGCGGGCGGGCAGCCTCTCTGCTGATGTGCGACCGCAGCCCGGCGGCCACCCTTTGCTCATCCACACGCCCACCGCGCGGCTGGAGGTGCTGGGCACACGCTTTGAAGTGGACTCTGATCCCGCAAACACCCGCCTGACAGTCAATGAAGGCCGCGTGCGCATGACGCGGCTGGTGGACGGACGCGTGGCCGAGGTGCCGGCGCAGCATGAGGTGCTCGTCTCCCTCGCCGATGGCGTGGAGATGCCAGTGGAGCGCCGCAAACAGCCCGAGGTGCTGTGGCGCTCTGACATCGCCGCTGGTCCCGCCAGCACGCAAGGACGCTGGCTGCCTGCGGAGGATGAAAAACCCGCATGCATCGCCGCCGAGCCGGTTTTTCTGCCTAAAAGCAGTCGCGGCCCGGTCACGATCCATCGAGTGGGTCTCACACTTCCATGGCAAAAGCGCGCGAACATCCAGGTGCGCCCGGAATCACGTCTGCGCCTGCGCGGACGCGCCACGCAGCCAGCCACCCTGGAGGTCATGCTGGGCTGCATGAAGGCAGCAGGCGGCTATTCGGGGAACTGGTTCCAGCAGCACGACATCAGCGCGGGTGAGTGGCAGATTGATCTCCCGGTGAGCGCTTTCCGCCACTGGCACGCGCAGGCAAAGCCTGCGCCGCATGAGCCGCTCGAACTTCGCCAGATCGCCATTTACACCATAAACACCGACGCCGGCCTCGAACTCGAAAACATCAAGGTGCTGCGTGAGTGACGCCAGCGCCGACTCTCCCTCGAATGTTTATTTCCCAACCACCACCATGAAACCACTGCCGCTGCTCCTCGCTTCCGCCATGCTTTCGCTCAACACCTTTGCTGCGGAGGAATCGCCTGCGGATGCGAAGCTCCGCGCTGACATCCCGCTCGGCGGCGGATTGAAGCCTAACCCGAAAGTGCCTGCGTTCGTCGTCGTGGGACATGGAGCGCACATCATCACTTCGAAAGACGACGGCAAGACGTGGAAGCAGACTTTTTTTGCAATACCGGGCGCGGACCACGGACCCTGGGCCACGAAATCCGTCACCTACACCAACGGCGTCTTCGCGGTGCCGGTCGGCTGGGGCGGGCCGACGATCTATCTTGCGTCCGATGATGCTGTGAACTGGCGCCACCTCAGCAGCGGCGAGTCGAAGCTGCCGGAGGGCAAAGGCGACCCTCGCGTGATGACCGGTGCGTGGAGCCTGACAGGCGGCAAGGGCGTCTTCGTCTCCAGCGGCTACATGACTTTCAGCGCCACGGCGGACCTTGGGAAAACATTCACCACCTTCGGCATGTGGGGCGCGTTCAAGGACGACCCGCGCGGCAAGCTCAGCACGCATCACATCGGTGCGGTGTATTGCGGCGATGCGAGCGGGCGCTTCCTCGCGCTCGGCGACAATCGCGGCACAGAAGGCTCGAAGTTTGGCCATCTCTTCGCCAGCGATGATCTCGGCAAGACCTGGAAATGGCTCGCACCGAAAGGCCTTGATGCCTCCACCGGTCGCGGCGCGATGGTTTCCAATGGCAAGCTACTCGTGATGACCGACAAGGACGCTGCGAACGCCTGGACCAGCGCCGATGCCGGCGAGACTTGGGACGGACCGCACACCACCGGCACGCAGCGAGCCGTGCTGAGCGTCGTTGGCAGTGAGTTCTGGCTCTGCGGCAAAAAATCCCGCGCCAGCGCCGATGGCAAAACCTGGGGCGATCTCCCCGCCGCCGTGCCCGAGGGCAAAATCATCGCCAGCGACAAAGGCACACTCATCAGCATCGCATCGCAACGCTTCAACATCCTGCGCAGCACCGATGGCGGCAAAAGCTGGCAGGAAGTCCACAGCTACACGCCGCCGGATATAAAAGGCGGAGCCCAGGGCCTGCGTGACGGCGCCTTTGGCCTCGTGGCACCCTGATCGTGCATCACTCGTGACACCTCGCATCGGATGAAATTCATCGCCCTGACCTTCCTCCTTGCCGTATCTGTTTCGGCAGCACCCCAGCTCGATCCCAAGCTCAGCGCTTTCCTGCAAACCTACTGCATCGACTGCCACGGGCCGAAGAAGCAGAAGGGCGACTTCCGCGTCGATGAGTTGAAGGTTTCCGCCACGGCGGCGGATGCGGAGAACTGGCAGCTCGTGCTGGACAATCTGCACCTCGGCGAGATGCCGCCAGAGAAAGCGAAACAACCAAAGCCCGCCGAAGTGGAGCCGGTGACGGCGTGGATTCAGTCAGAGCTTTCCCGCGCGGCGAGTGTGCTCAAGGGAACCGGCGGCGAGGTGGTGCTGCGTCGGCTGAACCGTGCCGAATACAAGAACACCATCGCGGACCTGTTCGATGTTCATGGCGATTTCACGGCGGGTTTTCCTGACGACACGCTCGACCACGGCTTCGACAACAACGGTGCAGCGCTCATGCTCTCCGCCGCGCAGGTGCAGGAATACATGAAGGCGGCGGAGTTTGTCCTCGCCCGCGCCATCGCCCCGGCGAAGCGGCCCGAGACGGTGAGCAAGACATTGACGCTTCATGACGGCAATCGCAGAGCCATCGAACTCAGCCGCAAAGACCTCGAAAAACGTCTGGCCACATTCGATAGACTCACGCCCGACGAGCAAAAGCGCACCCGAGAAGCCGAGGCCAAGGCCAAGGCGAACCCAGACTCCCACGGCTATCGCTTTCCCGTGCGTGAAAACGGCACGCTGCGCCCGCCGAAGCCCGATGACGGCCCGCACCTGGATGCCGTGATGACCGTGCAGCAATATTTTAGCGGTGAGCCCAGCATCAGCTTTCCCGGGCGTCAGGCCGGATGGTGTCGGGTGAAAGCGGTGGCCTATGCGCTGAAGAACGATGGCAAGCCCGTGCGGCTGAAGTTCAAAGCCGAGAAGCCGTATGCAGGCATGCTGCCGAAAGCGGTGAGCGTCTTCGCCTTCACCGATGAGCAGCCGCGCGAAGTCGAGGCTCTCTACTACTTGGAACCCGGCGACCGTGTGGAGTTTACCATCATGGACGGTTCGCCGCACAGTCAGAACCGCACCTTCATTGACCAGCCCGGCCCTTTCATCGCCATCCGCTCCTTCAGCATTGAGGGGCCGGTTTATGAAACATGGCCACCGAAGGGGCATCGCACGCTCTTTGGGGACATCGACCCCGCCAATCCAACGCCGGAGAAAGCAGCGGCCATCGTCGCGCACTTTGCGCCGAAGCTCTTCCGCCGTCCCGTCGAGCCTGCGACCATTGCCAAATACCGAGCGCTGTTCGAGAAGTTTACGCAGACGATGACGCCCGATGAGGCGCTGCGCGGCATGTTGGCGGCGATGATGGTCTCGCCGCGATTCCTTTACCACGAAGAGCCCCCCGAGCGTCTCGACGCGCACGCCATCGCCTCACGCATGTCGTTTTTCCTCTGGCGCTCCACGCCAGATGACGCGCTGCTGGCCGCCGCCGTCGATGGCAGCCTGCTCGACCCTGCGAAGCGCCGCGCCCAGGCCCAGCGTATGATAGCCGATGCGCGAGCGGAGCGATTCCTGAAGGACTTCACCGGTCAATGGCTGCGCGTGCGCGAAGTCGGCGTCATGCGCGCGGATGCGACACTGTATCCCGAATACGACCTCGAACTCGAAGCCGCCATTCGCGGCGAGACGGAGCACTTCATCACCGAGATGTTTCGCCGCGACCTGCCGCTGCGCCAACTCATCGACTCCGATTGGACGATGCTCAATGAACGCCTCGCGCGTCACTACGGCATCCCCGGAGTGCTCGGACCGGACTTCCGCCGCGTGAGTCTGGACAAAACGAAAACCGTTCGCGGTGGACTGCTCACGCAGGCCAGCATTCACGCCGTCACGTCCAACGGCAGCACCACCTCGCCCGTCGCGCGTGGCGTGTGGGTGCTGGAGAAACTTCTCGGTACACCAGCTCCGCCACCGCCGCCGGACGTGCCGCCCATCGAGCCGGATATTCGCGGTGCCACCACCATCAAGGAGCAGCTCGCCAAACACCGCGACACCGCCGCCTGTGCCTCCTGTCACAAAAAAATCGACCCGCTCGGCTTTGCGATGGAGAGCTTTGATGTCATCGGCGGCTGGCGTGAAAAATACCGCGCCCTCAGCGAGCCGACGCCCAAAGCACGTGCCAAGCTCATCGACGGCCAGCCCGTCAATCCCGCCGATGAATGGGCGGGCGTGGGCCGATTCAGCAGCTTCCAGGAATTCCGTGAACTGGTAAAAAAGCGTGAAGACCTCGTCATCCAAAACCTCGCGCACAAGCTCGCCACCTTCGCCCTCGGTCGTCAGCCTGGCTTTGCCGACCGCGCACCGCTGCAAGCCATCGCCGCCAAATCGCGCAAGGACCAGAGCGGCATGAGCACCCTCGTCCTCGACCTCATCACCAGCTCCGTTTTCACCCAACCCTGAACCGTCCGCCTTATGAACCCGAACCTCGCTCTCTCCACCCGCCGCCATTTCCTCCGCGGCGTTGGCATCACGCTCAGTCTCCCGTGGCTGGAGTCGCTCGGCGGCATCCTGCACGCCGCCGACGTGGAAAAGGAGCCGCGCCGCCTGCTGCTCGTCTGTCTGCCGCTCGGCATCTTTCGTGATGCCCTCATGCCCAAGCAGACCGGCATCGGCTACCAAGCCACCGAGTATCTCACCGCGCTCCAGGACTTCCGCGACCAGTTCACCGTCATCTCCGGCCTCGAACATCCCGGCGTCGGTGGTGGTCATGCCTCGCAGCCGCGCATCTTCACCGGCGTCCCCTCTGCCGAGCGCAACCGCCGCTCGCTCGACCAGCATGTCGCCGCCGCGCTTGGCCAGCACACGCGCTTTGACACGCTCACGCTCAGCGCCGGTGCCAATGACTTCAGTTGGACCGACAGCGGCAGCATGGTGCCTGCGGAGAAAAACGTCGCCGATGCCTTCGCGAAACTTTTCGCCGAGGAAGGCGCGACCAACAAAACGAAAGTCCTCCGCGAAATCGGACGCGGCAAAAGCATCCTCGACTTCGTGCTCGACGAGGCCAGCGACCTCCGTCCGCGCCTTTCCAAACGCGACCAAGACAAGCTGGAGGAATACTTCGAGTCCGTCCGCGCCACCGAAAAGCGCCTCGTGAAATCCGAGGAATGGATGCACACGCCCAAGCCCCAGGTCGGCGTCAAAGCGCCCGCGCCCTTCGCCCAGGACGAAATCATCACCAACATGCGCAACGTGTGCGACCTCACTTACCTCGCCTTCAAGACCGACTCCACCCGCGTCATCACCTTCGGCTACTTCCGCCAGGACACCGTCGCCGTGCCAGGTGTCAAAGTCGGCTACCACAACCTCTCCCACCACGGCCAGGACGAGGGGAACATCGCCCAGCTCAAGCGCGTCGAACGCGCTTTCTTCGACGAGCTGAAAACGCTGCTCACCAACCTCAAGAACGCCAAAGAAGGCGACTCCAACCTGCTCGCCCGCACCACCATCGTCGTCACCTCGAACCTCGGCAGCGGCTCCAGCCACAGCAACAAAGACCTCCCCGTGCTCCTCGCCGGCGGGCGCTTCAAACACGGCCAGCACCTCGCTATCGCTCCCGGCACCGTCCCGCTGAGCAATCTCTATCTCAGCGTCCTCCACCAGCTCGGCATGGACAACAAATCCTTCGGCACCTCCACCGGCACGCTGAAGGGACTGACGATAATTTAACCAACCACCCATGAACCGCCGTTCCTTCCTCCAAACCTCCGCGCTCACCACGGCGGGCTCCTTCACCGCCAAGTCTTACTCGCAAATCATCGGCGCGAATGAGCGCGTGCGCGTCGGCATCATCGGCTTCGGCCTCATCGGGCGCATCCACACGCGCAGCTTTCACGGGCTGAAGGAATCGAAGGTCGTGGCGGTTTCGGATTGCTTCAAGCCGCGCATGGATGCCTGCGTGGAGCTGGTCGGTGGTGATTGCGCGAAGATTCCTGACTTCCGAAAAATGCTGGAGCGCAAGGATGTCGATGCCGTCGTGGTGAACACTGGCGACCACTGGCACGCACTGCAGATGATGCTGGCCTGCGATGCGGGCAAGGACGTGTATCTCGAAAAGCCGCTCCACCTTTTTGTCCGTGAGGGCGAATGGATGCAAAAAGTCGCCACACGGACGAATCGCGTCGTGCAAGTCGGCACACAGCAGCGCAGCGCGGCGCATTATCACAAGGCGAAGGAACTCCTGCGCAGCGGTGCCATAGGCGACATCGTCAGCGTGCAGTGCAACTTCTTCCGCAACGTCATGCCCGGCATCGGCAACCCGCCGGATAGCGACGCGCCTGCGGACCTCGACTGGGACATGCTGCTGGGGCCTGCACCGCAGCGCCGCTACAACGCGAACCGCGCCCTGTATCACTTCCGCTGGTTCTGGGACTACAGCGGCGGCCAGATGACGAATCTCGGGCATCATTCGCTCGACATCGTGCATTGGATCTTTGATATCAAAGCTCC